>JAYFPE010000046.1:0-41681 GCA_034928145.1 Candidatus Pelethousia sp.
CCCCTCGGAACGCAGATTAGGCACGACCCTTGTTGTGTTCCGTGCCCGAATGTATCGTGGCTCGGCGGGCCCCCGGCAAGCTGTGTCTACCGCTTCAAAGCCGTGAAACAGATGCCGTGGGCAACCCGCTCGCCCCTCTACGGTGCGAATTGTTGTCTTCCTTTGGGTTTGCGGTAGGCAGTCGTTTTCATATAGTCCTGGGCAAACTGCGTCACGCGTGGAATCCACAGCGCCCGCGGCATCGTGCGCCGCCCCCGCCCCTTGGCTTGCGGTTGGCGTTCGGTTGGCGTTACGTTTGCGCTGGCGAACATAGTTCCTCCTTATATTATTTCCGCTACGTCCGGCTTCTTACCGTCCCCTCGTTCGAAGCACAATTCCCGGGATTCCTTATCCTAACTCTCAGTCTTGCCCCCCATTCGGGGCATCTATGCTAGTTCATTCCCTATAGTCCCGCGGGCAGGCCAAACGCCTTTTCCCTTCTTTGCAAAGGGCGCAGGAGAAGCGCCCAAGGCAACAGCCCCTCCGCCAAACCATAGGCAACAAACGGCCTTCTTTCCAACCATCTACCACAAACGCCGATCCCCGCGCTCGCTGTCACGCAGGACCGGGCGTATGAAAAAGGAGCGGCCTTGGCCGCCCCCGTTGTGGTCACAGTTATCAAGCCGCTTTCATCTGCTCCGTCATCCGCTTGACCGCAGGCAGCAGGGAAACGGAAATGCATAGCAGCAGCTCCGCGGCGATGTAGCTGCCGTTATAGGCCAGGGAATAGGCCCACACGCTGCTCCAGCCGGCCGCGTATTCGGCAAAGAAGATCACGCCCGAAAACAGGGAGCAGAGCAGGCGGCCAAGGGCCGAAACGGCCAGGCCGAGCTGTAATTTCCTGGGAAATAAACCGGCTAGGCCATAGCAGGCAAAGGCCAGGATGTAGTCCAGGATCAGTTGCGCCCAGTGCACCACATACAGATCCTGGATGAGCTGCAAAAGGCCCAGGGCAACGCCGGCGATAAGGCCGTAGCGCAGGCCGAAGACGGATGCGTAGAGGCAGAGCGGCAGCATGGCGCAAAGGGTGATGGAGCCGCCCATGGGTAGGGCGAAGAGCTTCACATAGCTCAAGGCGAAGGAAAGGCTCACACAAAGCGCGCCGTAGACCAGCGCCCGGGTTTTTGGGGGCTGGGCCGGGGCCTCGGCGCTCCGGGCTTTGCGGTAGCGCAGGATGGCTATGCTCAGGCAAAGAGCCGCCAGCAGGGCCGCGCCGAAAAGGAAAATTTCCACGCCTTCAAGGCCGGCCAACTTTTCGAAAAGAACAAACTGCATAAAATAAAAACCTCCGATCTTTTTGCGCCCCCGCATTAAATAAAACGGAGACGGAAAAACCCCGAGGTTTTCCATGACCGCTTTCCTACGCCGGTATTATCCGAACAGGTTCCGGGGTGTTATCTCAGCCGCTTACGCAGCACCCCCAGCGGGACGACATATTCTTTTCATGCATCATTATAGCATTCTCAATAAAAAGTGCAAGGAGAAAAAGGGTTAGAGCAAACTCGAAGCGATGGTCCACACACCCATAAGGCTGATAAAGAGAAACACCCAGCGCTTGACGCTGGAAAGATCCATGCGCTTGTATACCGCGCCGCCCAGCAGGATGCCTGCCACCATGCCCAGCCCCGCAAAGAGGGACCATGTCAGAACCACCCCTGTAACGAAGCCGTTTATTACCCGCACGATGATGGTGTAGATGTTGGTGATAAAAAAGAAGAATTGCAATGTGCCGACATAGGCGTCTTTGCTATCGGTAACGCTCAGGCAATATAGGGCGGCAGGAGGGCCGGTCACGGAGAAAAGGCCGCCAAACAGCCCGGTCACGCTTCCGGCGGCTATGCCTGCTGTGGGCGTGCAGGGGATGCGAAGCTTATCGGCGGAAAAAAGATAATAGAGGCCGAGGGCCAGTAGGAAAAGGCCAAGGATAATGCTCATCTCCCGGTGGGGGATGTGGGTGCTCAGGCGGATGGCAAAGGGCGCCACCACAAAATACGCGCCAATTGGCCAAAGTAGCTTTTTCGGCTGCGCGCTTTTGCGGTAGGAAAAAAGCATGGAACCGGAGATCAGCATACCGGTGAGGGCGCAAACGGTGACTGCCTCGTTGATGCTGGGCAGGATCAGAGGGAAAAACACCATTACGAACACTGCATAGCCGAAGCCCAAAGCGGCCTGCAAAAAAGCGCCGATAAAGGCCGTTGATACCAGCCAGAAGGTGGTTAAATCCATATAGAAGTTGCTCCTTTGATGAAAAAGACCGTTGCATGCGAAAAACGTATATTTATCGTATGCCAGGGGGGCGAAAAAGTCAACGGCCCTTTTGGTTGAAGGCCGGGGGCGGATACGGTATAATAGCCCCATGGAAGAACGAAATCAAAAATTACAATCCCCTCTGTCCTCTGGTGCAACGCTTGCCCCGGAGGCATCATCCACAGCGGAGGAACCCGCCCCGGCGGCAGGGCCTTCTCCGGCGCAGGCCGGCCCTTTTGCGGACCCATCGGAGGCGTCCATACCGCGGGCAACGGTTGCTTTGCAGGCGGAGGATGTGACAGAGCCGGGTGATGAGGAAGACGACGGCCTGCGCGATTACGATTTCGACAGCCGTTATATATGGGATGAATATAAAAAGGTGCTTTACGAGGCCCTGCCGGAAAAGAAGCGCGAGGGCGCTGCCTTTAACCGGTGGCTGGCCCTGGGTCTTTGCGTGCTGGCGCTGGGCCTCGCCGTGGCCGGGTGGCTCAGGGGGGATAAGCTTTTGCTGCCCGTAAGCGGCGGCGGCAGCCAGTCCATCCTGGCCGCACAGCAGCAGGCAGAGGCTGCAAACGAAGAACCGGCGGCCCAGGCAGGCGGTCCGAGCGCCGAAGGGGCCGGGGCGGCAGAGGACGCGGGGCGCTATACAGCCACGGCCATCGTGATCGACGGGCATACGGAGGGCGTATTGGCCAGCGAGGAAGCGGCCCACGCCTTGGTAGAGGATGTAAAGGCGCACTTCAGCGCAAAGGCCCGCGAAAAGGGAGAGGGCGAGCTGAGCGTGGAGTTGATGCAGGAAGTGAGCTTTCGTAATGCCGAACCGGGCGAAGCGGTGGAAAGCTACGAGGCGCTTTTTGATACTTTCACAGCCGCGCGCTCCCCGTTGAAGGTGAAGTGCACCCTCACCACAGAAGCACGGGAGGAGATCGGCTTTAAAACCACAGAGGAAAAGGATAAATACCTGCTGGAAGGCAGCAGAATTGTGGTGAGCGACGGCAGGCCCGGCGCCAAGGTGACAATCACGCACACCGTTTATATCAACGGCGATAAGAGCACCAGCCGATCCGGCTCCGAAACGCAAACCATTAAGGCGCAGGACCGGGTGATTCGCGTGGGTACGCAGCAAATCGACCTTGAGGCCGAGCCGGGCAAGGGGGAAGGAAAGAGCGGCCCGGCTACGGAGCTGGTTTTCCAAAGCCCGATGGCGGATTTTACCGTTGCCGCCAACTACGGCCAGCAGAAGGGCGTGTTGCACCTGGGCCTCGATTATGCGCCCAAGGAGGGCAAAAGCCGCGATGTGCTGGCGAGCTGCGGCGGCACGGTAGCCGCGGTGATGGAGCGGGGCGGCTATGGCCTGATGATCGAGATCGACCACGGGGAGGGCTTCACTACCCGCTATGCGCACCTTGCTTCCGCTGCCGTAGCCCTGGGGGATATGGTCGGCGCGGGCCAGGTGATCGGCGAAGCGGGGCAGAGCGGCAACGCGGAAACCGTGCGCTTGCATTTTGAACTGCGCATCAAGGGAGAGGCCTATAACCCCCGCTACTACCTGGATTGAGCGCGGCGGACCCTATAACCTGGTACTGTACAAGGTGGGGGATGCATGGTAGAATAAAAAGGCTATAGCCGCTTCTGTGGCGGAGCGGCAGCCCGAATTATGCAGAAAGTTGAAAAAGATAGACATGGCGCATTATGAGATCACAGGCGGCAAACGCCTGGAGGGCGTGGTGACCATTAGCGGCGCAAAGAACGCGGCCTTGGCCATCATACCCGCGGCGATCCTGGCCGGCGAGAGCTGCCTGCTGGAGAACCTGCCCGCCATCGAGGATGTGCGCATGCTGGAAAAGATATTGCGGCGCATGGGCGCAACGGTGGATTTTACCCCCGATGGGGAAATGCGCCTGGACCCCCAAGGTATCACAGACCACCGCGTTACCTTCGATATGGTGCGTTCGCTGCGGGCTTCCTACTACCTGCTGGGCGCGCTCCTAGGGCGCTATAAGCAGGCGGAGGTGGCCCTGCCCGGCGGCTGCGCAATCGGCCAGCGGCCGATCGACCAGCACATCAAAGGCATGCGCGCCCTGGGTGCGGATGTGCGCATTGAAAACGGCATTGTCAAAGCCAGCGCCGCGCGGCTCACCGGCGCGGAGATCTACCTCGACGTGGTCAGCGTGGGCGCGACCATCAACATCATGCTGGCCGCCGTAGGGGCGGAGGGGCAAACCATTATCGCCAATGCGGCCAAGGAGCCGCACGTGGTGGATGTGGCCAACTTCCTCAATATGATGGGCGCCAACGTCAAGGGCGCGGGCACAGACGTGATCCGCATCCAGGGTGGGCGCAAGCTGCACGGCTGCACCTATGCCATCATCCCCGATCAAATCGAAGCCGGCACCTTTATGATCGCCGCGGCAGCAACCGGGGGCGATTTGGTGATCAACAACGTAATCCCCACGCACCTCGAGGCCATTTCCGCCAAGCTGATGGAAAGCGGCGTGCGGGTCATCGAAGGCGACGATGGCCGCGAATTCTTTTTGCGGGTTACGGCGGATGCCAGGCCCCGGGCCGTCAACATTAAAACGCTGCCTTATCCCGGCTTCCCTACAGATTTGCAGCAGCCTATGATGAGCCTCCTCTGTGCGGCCGAAGGCAATAGCTTTATTGTGGAAAACATATTTGAGGAGCGGTTTAATCATGTGCCGGAGCTAAGGCGCATGGGTGCGAATATCAACCTCAGCGGCCGCACCGCCTATATCGAGGGTGTGGCGCGGCTCTCCGGCGCGCCCCTTTATGCCAGCGATCTGCGCGCAGGCGCCGCCCTTATCGTAGCCGCCCTGATGGCCGAGGGTGTAAGCCAGGTACATAACATCCATTATGTGGATCGTGGTTACGAATATTTCGAGCAGAAGCTCCGCGCCCTGGGCGCGGACATGCGCCGGGTCGAGGATTAGGGCTTTCAGAGCTTATTGCCCTCGCAACCCATAATACATTTAGCATAAGCAACGGCCCGGCGCATTTTCATGCGCCGGGCCGTTTGTATCGCCTGCTTCCATAGGACGCCGCCGTCGGCCCTTATAAATTGGAATGAATGCTTCCGCCAGGTTCGCGGCTAAAGCAATCTCCTTAATCCACAGACCCTGCCAGCCCCAGCTCCTTGGTGATGCGCCGGGCTGTTGGGGTGGAGGCGAGGCCGCCGCGCGCGGTCTCGCGCAGGTCTATGGACATTTGTTTGCCCACGGTGCGGGCCGCCCAGACGGCTTCGTCAAAGGGGATGATGCTTTCTGCGCCGGAAAGGACGAGGTCCACACAAAGCAGGGCATTGGTGGCGCCGATGGCGTTGCGCTTGATGCAAGGGCACTCCACTAGCCCGGCCACGGGATCGCACACCAGGCCCAACACGTTCTTAAGGGCGATGGCGGCGGCATCCAGGCAGGCGGCGGGCTTGGCGCCCGAAAGCTCGGCAATGGCGGCGGCGGCCATGGCGGCGGCGGAGCCGGTTTCCGCCTGGCAGCCGCCCTCGGCCCCGGATATGGTGGCGTTGGTGGCGATGATCGCGCCAATGGCAGCGGCGGTGAAGAGGCCGTCGATCAGCTTATCATCCCCCCAGCCGCGATATTCCGCGGCGATGAGCAGGGTGCCGGGCAGCACGCCGCTGGCCCCGGCCGTGGGCGCGGCCACGATGCGGCCCATTGAGGCGTTTACCTCGACTACAGCCATGGAGGCGGCCACAGCCCTGGCCATCAGCGGCCCCATCAGCGAGGAGGCGGCATAGGCATCCAGCTTTTGCGCATCCCCGCCGGAAAGGCCGGAGACCGAGCGGTGGGCCTCGTTAAGACCCTTTTGTACGGAGGCGCGCATCACGTCGAGGTTGACCTGCATCTCCTCCCTAAGCGCGTTGCGGGAAAGCTCGCTAAGCTCCAGCTCCCGCCGCAGCATAGCCTCGTAGATGGGGATATTTTCATTTGTGCAGATATCCAGGAGCTGGGCTCCCGTGGTAAATACATAGCGCATGGTAAAACCCTTCCTAATGCTTGGTGATGGCTCGCACGGACAGCACGTTTTCATTGCAATCGAGCACGGCGGCCTGCACGGCCGCATCCACCGGGGAATCCGTTTCGATCACCATATAAGCCTCCTGGCCCTTGGATTGGCGGAATACCCGCATGCCCGCGATATTAATGTGGGACTTGGCCAGCACGCCGGTGACCTGGGTAATGGTGCCCCGCACGTCGTTGTGGCGCACGATGAGGGTGGGATATTCGGCGGCAAAGGAGAGCTGCATAGCGTTGATCTCGGTGATCACGATGTTGCCGCCGCCGATGGAAGCGCCCAGCACATCCGTGAACGTGCCGTCGTGCCCCTCGATGTGAATGCGGGCCATATTGGCATAATCATAATCCCCCGGCGCTTCCGCCACATAGCGGAACTCGTATTCTACATCCGCCTCCTGCGCCAACAAAATAGAATAGCGCAGGCGTTCGTCATCCGGCTCAAGGCCGAGCACGCCGGCCAGCAGGGCCTTATCCGTGCCGTGGCCGCGCCCGGTTTCCGCAAAGGAACCATAGAGGGTCAGCTGCACCTTGGCCACATCTTCCCCGGCGATGTGCCAGGCGATGTGCGCCAATCGCGCGGCGCCGGCCGTATGCGAGCTGGAAGGGCCGATCATCCTGGGGCCTACAATATCGAAGGTTTTGAAGGTGTGCATATCGTCCTCCTTAAAATATCCAGGGCGGCTGCACGGTGAGACGCAGCTCATTCAAATAGGCAAGGGGGCTTGCCGCGGGCAGCGTAAAGCTTAGCGCCACAGCACAGAGCCTGGGCAGGCATACCTTGCGCGCCCGGTTCCAGTCCCGATCCCCGTATTTATCATCCCCGAGAAGGGGATGGCCCAGGTGGGCGAGGTGCGCGCGGATCTGGTGCGTGCGGCCGGTGTATAAATCCACGGCCAGCAGGGATTCGCCGCCTTTGGAAGCCAGCATACGGTATGCCGTTTGGATCTCTTTGGCCCCGGACCGGGGGCTGTCATACACCGTGACCCGCGCCTTTTGCGCGTCCTTTTGCAGGTAGGCCGTGCAAAGGGCTTCCTTGGGGCTGGGCACGCCCTTGACTACGCAATGGTAGGTCTTGTGCACACAGTGCTTTTCAAAGGCTGAAAGCAATTCATCCCGCGCCTGCTCCGTTCGGGCGAAAAGCACGAGGCCGGTGGTGTTCACATCCAGCCGGTGCAGGGGGTAGGCCGTGCCGTATAGCGCCTTGAGGCGGGCTTGGAGGGTATCGGGGCCGCCGTCCGCCTCTGCCGTGGGCAGGCCGGTTGGCTTATCCACGGCCAACACGTTGGCGTCGGAATAGACCAGGCCAAAACCGGCGGAAGCGGCCGCCATGGCAACCTGGAAGCCGGGCGTATCCCACACGCCGCCTTGCGGTAGGGCGGCAAAGGTCATAGGCCGGTGCAGGATAGGATGCTCGATGGTGAGAGAATAGGCCCAAAGCGCCAGCTGCTGCCCAGGCTTGGCGGCGGGGTTGTAGCGCTGGTCGCCCCAAAGCGGCAGCCCGTGGCCAGCCATCTGCACGCGGATTTGGTGGTGGCGGCCGGTTTGCAAGGCCACATCGGCCAAGGTCAGGTTCTGTGCAAAAGCGAGGGGAACATAGGAGAGGCGGGCCGCCTTGGCTTCGGCCGCGCCTTCTTCACAAAGGCTGGCCGCGCCGTTCGCCTCCTTGCGGATATAATCCGCAAAGTTGCCGCCGCTACCGGCCCCGCAAAGCACGGCCAGGTAGCGCTTTTTCGCGCCGTGGCCCGCGAACTGGGCACAAAGGCGGGCCGCGGCCTTGGAGGTGCGGGCAAAGGCCATCACGCCGCCCGCAGGCCGGTCTAGCCTATGCACCAGGCCGAGGTAGACCTCGCCGGGCTTGTTGTATTTTTCTTTGATATACGCCTTGAGCAGCGTCAGCATATCCGCATCGCCGGAAGGGTCGCCCTGGCTGGGGATGTTGATAGGCTTCACCGCTATTAGCAGGTGGTTATCTTCATACAGAATTTGTATATCCATGGTTGTATGTTACCGTTCCCAGCGGCCCGAAGCGCCGCAGGGCAGCACCATCGTACCTCTGGAGATGGGCAGACCCACCTCATCCGCCTCTATGCGGCCGCCCCGAGCGCCCAAGGCCGCCTGCAAAACATTGGCCAGCACCGTGGGAGCAAGGCCCGTGGTATAGGAATTGATGAGGAAAAAGCCGGCGCCATCTGAAAGCAGTTTTACGCATTCGGCCACCAGCGGGTAGAGCCCCTCCTCGATCTTCCACATTTCACCGGATGGGCCGCGGCCATAGCTGGGCGGGTCCATGAGGATTCCCTCGTATTCACGGCCCCGGCGCTGCTCGCGCTGCACAAATTTCATCACGTCGTCTACCATGAAGCGCACGGGCTTATCCCCAAGGCCGCTGGCCACAAGGTTATCCTTAGCCCAGGCCACCATGCCCTTGGCCGCATCCACATGCACCACCTCAGCGCCCGCCGCGGCCAGGGCAACGGTGGCCCCGCCCGTATAGGCGAAAAGGTTCAGCGCGCGGAAGGGCTTGTGCTTGGAGCGGGAGACGACCTTGCGCATCCAGTCCCAATTCACGGCCTGCTCCGGGAAAAGCCCTGTGTGCTTAAAGCCTGTAGGCCGCACGATGAATTGGAGATCCTTATACGAAACCATCCAATTCTCGGGCAGGGCGCGGCCATATTCCCAATGGCCGCCGCCTGTTGCGGAGCGGATATAGCGCGCATCCACGGCCTTGGGCTCGGCCATGGGCCATATGGCCTGGGGATCGGGCCTAAGCAGGCGCACATCCCCCCAGCGCTCGTATTTATTGCCGTTGCCGGCATCCAGTATTTCATAATCCTGCCAAGCTTCGGCCAGGTACATGGGTGAAATCCTCCAAAGATAAAGATCGTGTCAAGCCCCCGGTATCAGGGCCAGCAAGAAGTTGGAGCGGTAGAAGAAGGCGGCGAAGAGCGAATCCGCGACCATGGCGTGGATCTGCTCGAACTGGCCTAGCACCGTGAGTACGATGGGAAACAGCATAAACAAAAGGAACAGCGCGAACATGCCCCGCAGAACCCCCAAACCCAGGCCCAGGAGGCTGTCGCCGCTGCGAAGGACGGGGAATGTCCAGGCATAATCCATGCCGTTGATCACAAAGGCCAAGATGGCCCGCACGATGGCAAACACCAGCAGGAACATCAGAATGTTGATGAATACGCAAACGATGGTTTGGTTGAAATAATCGCCCAGGGTCACGATGCCCTGTTCGGCAAAGGCTTCTTTGGCGATATTCTTAGCGATCTCCTTGCCCATGGGGTAAGGCAGGCTGCCGGAGGAGAGGATATCCGAAAGCTGCGTGGAGCTCAGGGAGGAGATGTTGGCGCGCACATACTCGGCGTTTTCGATATATTCGCTGCCCTCTGTATAATAAAGCATCATGTTATAGAGGGATTCGCTGTTCTTGATACCACCGGCAGCCAGCGGCATAATGAGGAACCCCAATAGGGCCGAGAGCAGATACGCGCCCAAATTGAGCAGGGTGGTCAAAAACCCCCGGTAATAACCTGCCAAGGCGAAAAGCGCCAGCACGGCCAGCACGGCCAGGTCGATGAGATTCATAAAGGCGCTCCTTTCTATTTAATGGGGGCAACGTAAAGGCCGTTGCCGCTGCGCAGCAGCATGTAGCTTTCGGAGAGCTTCGCTACGGAATCCGTGGCGCGGGGCAGCAGCGAAGTGGAGAGCAGCTTGCCCGCGCTGCTGTAGGCGAACATTTCCTCCTTGGTGCAAGCGTAAAGCTTGCCCCCAGCCAGGAAGGCCGCCGTAGTGCCCGCCGGCAGTTGCACATCGCGTACGGCCGCGCTGGCCACGCCGCCCTCGGGCAGGGTATAGAGCTTTACCGTGCCCTCGCTGCCGGTATCGCCCCGCTTTCGCAGGAGCACCACCGGGCTGCCCCCGGCCGTAGAAACATCGTAGAGCTCCCAGCCGTAGATCAGCAGGCGGTAGGCTTCAGTGATGCCCATGCGGTTGAAGCGGATCAGGCTGGTGGTGCAGCTAAGGAAGATGCTGTTATCCGTGAAGATCACGCCATCCACCAATTGATTCTGCACGCTCATCACGCCGGTGGTGTGGTTGGTGGAAAGGTTGTAGGTGGTAAGGGTGGATACGGGCAACGAACCGGCAACGGAGAGCTCCAGCGTCCACATGGTTTCGTCGCCGGTTTGTGCAAAGCCGAAATCCAGCAGCGCGCCCGGCTCGAAATCCATCTGATCCGATTGCGCGCCGGCCTTATCGTAGATCAACAGGGAGGAGGTCCCGCTTGGATCCTCGCGCAAAACGGCCACATGATCCGTGCCGCAGGCCACATCCTGCACGGAGCCGCCGATGGTCAGCGGCTCGCCGCCGCCGATGATCTGCACGGCGGAGGCATGGTAGAGAACCGAGAGGGTAGGGGAAGCGGCCAGCTGGATATCCCCGGTGCTCACCTGGTAGGAGGCGCTTTTTTTAGTATCGGCCAGATCCTCGTAATATAGACGATCCCCATACATATAGAGGAAGCCTTTGCCTGTAAAGGTATAGTTCGTATCCGCCGTGAAAGGGAGCTGCTTGGCGTCCATGCGCTGCCCGCCCGCGCGAACCAGCCGGATCACGCCGTAAACCGCCCCGCAAAGGAGCAGCACCGCGCCAAACAGCAGGCCGATGCGGAAGAGGGCTGCGCCTTTGCGGCGCACGACAAAGCGGCGTTTACGCATCGTACCTCACAGCGCGCGGGCGCTCCGGCCAACCCGCGGGATTGATACAGGCCGGCATCAGGGGCGCACCAACATGGGGATGGCCCCCGGCAGCAGGCGGAAGGTAACGGGCGCGCTCTCGCACACCTCGCCGTCCAGCTCTAACGGCTGGCCCACGGGCGTTTCCACGGTGATCTCATCCACCCGGAAACACAGCACCTCGGAAAGGCCCAAGTGCCGGCCCTTTACAACGCGAATCAGTACGGGGATAATGCGGTGCAAAGGAAGCTTACGCACAATGCAAATATCGAACTTGGCGTCAAACGGATCGGCCTCGGGGGCCGGCATCATGCCGCCGCCAAAATAGCGGCCATTGCTGACCACCAGGAGGAAGCCGTCCAGCTCTAGAAGCTCTTCCCCGGTTTTCACCCGAAGGCGCATCGGCCGCAGGTTGAAGAGCGCCTGGAGCACACCCAGTAAATAGGGTAGCATGCCGTTGAGCCGTTTTTTAAATTTTTCCGTGCGGATCAGCACATCCACATCAAAGCCGAGGCCCGCCGCGTTTAAAAAAAAGCGCTCGTTGGCCAAACCCGCGTCCATGGGCCGCACGCGGCCAGTCAGCGCCACCTTCAGCGCTTCTTCAGGTTGGGTGGGCAAGCCCAGGGTGCGGCCAAGATCGTTGCCTGTGCCAAAGGGCAGAATGCCCATTACCGCCTCGCTAGCCCACAAGGCGGAGGCCACTTCATTCACGGTGCCGTCGCCGCCCACGGCCACGATGCGCCTTTCCCCGGCTGCCAAAGCGGCTTTTGTCAGCTCTATGGCATGGCCCGGGTATTCCGTTACGGCAAAGCCAAAGTCGGCGCCGCGCTGCTCCAGCAGCGCCTGAACCTGGGCGAAGCACTTTGCGCTGCGGCCCGCTCCTGCAATGGGGTTTACAATAAAGTACAGTCTTTCCATCCTATATCCTTAGTGTATAATAATTTACATTGATAATCATAATCCAAAACCGCCGAATTGTACAGCGCGCAACAAGTAAAAATGCTGTGACCTTTTGCATTGGCGGCCCATGTGCGGTATAATTTGATGGAATATCGAATAAAACACGGCCAAGGGAGGCGCGTATCAGATGGATTTTAGCAAAATGCACGGCCTGGGCAACGATTTCATTATTACTGAAGATTTGGATAGGGCCTTCCCGCAGGAGCAGGCGCCCGCGCTTGCGCAAAAGCTCTGCCACCGCCGCACGGGCATTGGCGCGGACGGGCTGATGTTCATCCAGCGGGGCGATACGGCTCCGCTGCGCATGCGCCTTTACAACAGCGACGGCAGCCTGGCCGATATGTGCGGCAACGGCATCCGCTGCTTTGCCCGCTATGCTTACGACCGGGGCCTGATCGGCCAAACGGAATTCGAGATCGAAACGGACGCGGGCGTGAAGCGCGCCGTTCTTTTGCCGGATGAAACGGGCGCAGTCTCTGCCGTGCGCATCGGCATGGGCAGGCCTGCCTTCCAGCGCCGGGATATCCCTATGGCCGGCGCGCCCGAGGCGGATTGCCGCCTGGAATCCATCGCCGCCCTGGGCCGCACCTTCACCGCGAGCGCGGTCAACACCGGCGTGCCGCATTTGGTGGTTTTCCTCTCCGCTTCCCTGTCCGAAGAGGACCTTTTGCGCTATGGCCCCGCCCTCGAGACGCATACCGTCTTCCCGAAAAGGACAAACGTGGATTTCGTGGAGATCCTCAGCCCGGACGCCCTGCGCGTGCGCACCTGGGAGCGCGGCTGCGGCCGTACCCTGGCCTGCGGCACCGGCGCTTGCGCTTGCGCCGTATGCGCGGCCGGCGCGGGCTACACCGGCCGCAAGGTCAGCGTCGAGCTGGCCCTGGGCAGCCTGGTCGTCGAATGGTCCGAAGATGGCGAGATCTACATGGCCGGCCCTGCGGCCTATAGCTTTACGGGGAAGGTTTAGCAGGGGCCCCGCCCCTGCATCCCGCCCGCTTTTGCAAAAGCGGGGGAAAACTGCGGCGAAATTACTTTGAAAACCTAACGTATCCCTGCTGATGCTATACGGCCCGGCGCATCCTTCATGCGCCGGGCCGCTGTTTATTCCTATAAACCGAAAGCGCTATTTTGTTAGAGGTGAGCGGGCTTGGGGGATGAAATCCCCCGCAATCTTCAAACCGCGGGCAACCCGCGCAAAAACGCTTCCATCTCCGCGAAGCCGCCCTGCGGATAGTCGCCTAAGGAAATATTTTTGGC
The DNA here is from genome assembly GCA_034928145.1 of Candidatus Pelethousia sp. Classification (GTDB taxonomy): domain Bacteria; phylum Bacillota; class Clostridia; order Christensenellales; family CAG-138; genus Pelethousia. Next base: position 13,298 of record JAYFPE010000046.1, read on the forward strand.
GTTTTCCAGGTGGTCGGTGAGCAGGAAAACGGAGATGCCAAGATCCATTGCGGCCATATCATCCGCCGGGCTGTTGCCGACCATCAGGCATTGGGCCGGCTCCTTGCCGAGGTGGGCGAGGATATCCTCGTAATAGCCCGGGTGGGGTTTGCAATAGCGGCTGTTCTCATAGGTGGAGACATAATCGAAATCGGAGGGCGAGAGGCCGATCCAGCCAAGGCGCGATTGTGCGGCCACATAGGGGAAGACCGGGTTGGTAGCCAGCGTAACGCCATAACCCTTGGCGCGAAGGTGGTTAAGGAGGGGGCGCAGGGGCGGCTGCGGGCGGAGAATGGCCCGGGCCTCGTTGAAATCCGTGGCATAAAAATCCGCCAGGGCAGCCTCCAGATCGGTGGACGCATCGCCGAACAGCTGGTAAAAGGTTTGCCAGAAACGCTCGCTGTTGGAGCGGGTTCCGTCGTTATAGAGCATGGCGCCCGTGCCTTCCCACAAGGCCTTGAGGAAAGGCGCAGGGTCGTGGCCCAGGCTGGATACCCGCTTGGCCAGCAGGCCGAAATAGGTGTCGATAAATGTACCCTGCTCCAAGGGGAGTAGGGTACCGTCCAGGTCGAAAAGGATGGTGTCCAAGGCTTTCATAGGGTATTGATTCCTTTAATTTAGTATTCCTGCCTGTTGGTGATATCGGCAAAGCGGGTGGATTCGCTCAGCCACGCCAGGCGTACGATGCCGGTGGGGCCGTTGCGGTGCTTGGCCAGGATGACCTCGGTGGTGTTATCCTCGGCGTTCTCATCGTAAAAAGAGGCGCGGTAGAGGAGCATGATCAGGTCGGCATCCTGCTCGATACCGCCGCTGTCCCTTAGGTCGCTCATTATGGGCTTGTGATCCGAGCGCTGCTCCGGCGCGCGGGAAAGCTGGGAGAGAAGCAGAATGGGCACATTCAGTTCGCGCGCGAGGATTTTGAGCGCGCGGGTGGTCTCGGCCACGCGCAGGGTCTGGTTCTGCTGGCTGGAGCCCATATCCATCTGTTGCAGGTAGTCGATCACCACCATGTCCAGCCCAACCTTGGATTTGAGCCTGCGGCACTTGCTGCGCACCTCGGCCACGGAGCAGCCCGGCGTATCGTCGATGTAGATATTCGCGCCGGATACCGGATCGAGCGATTGAGCGATGCGCAAAAGCTGGTCGTCCGTAATATCGCCGGTGCGCACAGCCTGCATGTTTACGCCGCTTTCCGCGCAGAGCATGCGCTGCACCAATTGCTCGCGGGGCATTTCCAGCGAAAAGATGCAGACCGTGCGCTCGGCCTTGGTGGCGGCGTTTTGGGCGATGTTGAGGGCAAAGGCCGTTTTGCCCATAGAGGGCCGGGCCGCGAGGCTGACGAGGTCGCCTCCCTGCAAGCCGGAGGTCATCTTGTCAAGGTCAATAAAGCCGGTAGGCACGCCCGTGAGCTGGCCCGGGTGTTTCATCAGCTCGCCCAGGCGGTCGTAGAAGGCGATTACCGTTTCCCGGATGTGGATCATGGTCTCCTGGCTCTTTTTCATGGAGATGTTGAACACGGCGCGCTCGGCGTCGTCCAGGAGCGTTTCCAGCGGCTTATCGCCGGAGGCCGCCTCGGCGGCTATGCGGCTGCCCGCTTCCATCAACTGGCGCAGCACGCTCCGCTCACTGACGATGCGCAGGTAATGGGCCGCGTTGGCCGCGCTGGGCACGTAAACGGAAAGCTCCGTAATATAGGGCGCGCCGCCAAGCGCCTCCAGCGTGCCGGCACGCTGCAGGGCCGCCAGGAGGGTAACCGTATCCACGGCGCCGCCGGTGTTGTAGATATCCCGCATAACTGCAAAGATATCCTGGTGCCTGGAAGAATAGAAATCCTGGGCGCTTAAAACCTCCATGGCCTGTTCCACGGCGGCCTTGGAGATGAGCATGCTGCCCAATATGGATTTTTCCGCCTCTGTGGAATGGGGCGGGATAACGGCCCGGGCCTGCTCCATGGCCGGTTAACCCTGAGGTAGGACTTCCACCTTGAAGCGGGCGTCCGTTTGCTCGTACATATGGGCGGTCACTTCGGTTATGCCCAGGCTCTTGATCGGCTCTTCCAGGCGAATCTTTTTCTTATCCACCTCGATATCGTATTGCGCCTTGAGCGCCGCCGCGATCTCGGCCGCGCCTACGGAGCCGAACAGCCGGCCTTCGCCCGCCTTGGCATATACTTTCACGGTAAGGCCGCTCATCTCCCCGGCCAGGGCGCGGGCATTCTGCCGCTGCTGCTCCTTGCGGTGGGTCTGCGCATCCTGGCGGACTTTGGCGGCGTTGATGTTGTTGGAATCCGCGGCCACGGCCAGGCCCTGGGGGATCAGGAAGTTGCGGGCATAGCCGTCGTTTACGTTGATCACGTCTCCGCTTTTGCCCTTGCCCTTTACATCGCTGGTGAGTAAAACCTTCATGCTATGATGCCTCCTTATGGTATTTACAATAGTGATGATTGCGGCGGGCGGGCCCTAGGCTTTGGCCACGCCCGCATCCTTTAAATATTCGTGGATAGCCGTGGTGAGCTGGCTGACGGCTTCGTCCATGGTGAGGCCCTTGAGCTGGGCCCCGGCCACGGCCAGGTGGCCGCCGCCCCCCAGCTTTTCAAGGATGAGCTGCACGTTGATCTCGCCAAGGCTGCGGCCCGAGATGATGATGGCCCCGCCCTTTTCCGCGAGCACGAAGGAGGCTTCCACCCCCTTGATGGAGATCAGCTCATCCGCGGCCTGCGCGGCGATGAGGGGGGAATAGGCCGTATCCTGCGGGCAGGCGGAGATGGCGATGCCCTGCTCCATCATGATGGCGGATTCCACCACCCTTGCCCTGTCGCGGTAGGTCTGCATATCGTCCTGAAACATCAGTTTCACGGTGGCGTTATCCGCGCCGTTGCGCCTAAGGTAGCTGGCCGCCTCAAAGGTGCGCGCGCCGGTGTTGAAGGCGAAGTGCTTGGTATCCATGGTGATGCCGGCTAGGAGCGCCCCGCATTCGAAGGTGGTAGGCCGTACGCTCTCGTCGAAATACTGGATCACCTCCGTCACCATTTCACAGGTGGAGGAGGAGCCCGCTTCTAAATAATTCAGCGTGGCGCCCTGCAAAGCATCCACAGGGCGGCGGTGGTGGTCGATCAAAACCTTTTTGCCCGCCTTTTCGTAAACCTCTGGGGCCAGGATGGAGCTTTGGCGCTGGGTATCCACCACGATGGTCACCGCGCCCGGCCGCATGATGGAAAGGGTCTGCTCGGGGGTTTTGATGGAATCGTGATAGAGCGTGTTGTGGCGCATGGTATTCACCGCGCCCTCGATGGTGGGGTTGACCTCGTCGAGCACGAAATAGGCCGGGCAATCCACCAGCATGGCGCAGCGCATCAGGCCCAGGGCAGCGCCCATGCAGTCCATATCCGGGTGCCTGTGCCCTATGATGAAAACCTGATCCGCCGTTTCCATCAGCTGGCGCAGGGCTTTGGCAAAGAGCCGCGCTTTCACGCGGGAGTTGCGGGTGGTAACCTGGCGCTTGCCGCCGTAAAAGGCGTAGTTGGTGCCCCGCTTGACCACGGCCTGGTCGCCCCCCCGGCCCAGGGCCAACTGCATGCCGCTGCGGGCGGCCTCGTCGGAATCCGCGATGCGGCTGGCCACGCCCACGGCGATGGAGAGGGTGATGGATTGGCTGGTGCCGGTATCGATCTCGCGCACGGCGTCCAGTAAGGGGAAGCGCTGTTTCTCAAGCTCCGGCAGGCGCGCGGCCTCGAAGACCACCAGGAATTTGTTGGAGTCATAGCGGCGGCAGATGCCCTCGATGGAGCTAACGAAATCCGTCACCTTGCGCTCCACCTCGGTGAGCACCGTGTTGCGGTGGAATTGCTTATCCGCGTTGAGGTCCTCATAATTATCCACCTGGATGAGGGCTATGGTGGGCATTTGCTCTTCATACAGGCGGGAATAGTGCAGCGCTTCGGTGCGATCCAACCAATATTGGAAGGTGATGTGCTGGGCAAAGCGGCCTGTGCGCTGGATGCTCATATTCATCAGCTGGAAGCTGCGGCCGTTGAGGTCAAAGGACTGCGCCTGGTTGGGGAAGCGCGGGTCGAGCCCGGGGATCAGGCGGCGGATATCCGTTCCCTTGTAAATTTCACTCAAAGCCCGGTTCGCCCAGAGGATGCGGCCTTCCTGGTCAAACAGCAGGGCTGGGATATCGATGCTGGAAACGATGGCCCCGGCGGCTTTGTCGTTCTGGCGAAAAACGTCGTCCATCGCCTCTTCCATGGCGCGGCGGTAAGCGCCTAGGCGCCCCAGGCCGATGAGGAAGAGGATCAGGGCCAGCGCGCCTATCCCCACGCCCAGCCAGATCGGGCGCACAAAGTAGGCCAGCAAGGCCCCCGCGGCCATGGCAAGCAGGGCCGGGGCGATGAGCACGGTTTGGGGCGAACGGTTCATGGGTATATTTCCTTCCAAATTACGATCAGCGCACGGGATGCTGGCTCCGAATGCGCAGCAGCCGATCCAAAATGCCAAGGGTTACGAGAATGTAGATGCTAAGGGGCAAAAGCAGAACCATCGAGCCGTACATAATCACCAGATAGCCGGCGCCGCGTTTCCTTAAAAGGCGCATGTACGCGATGAAGCATAGGCCCATCAGCACCAGCGGCCCCCCGGCGATGCACTCCACAGCGGAAACTACGGCCCCGGCGTTGTTCACGCCCAGAAGGGTGACCACCAGCGCGCCGATCAGCAGCACCACCAGCCCCTGCATGAAGCTGCGGCCAAGCTGCCAGTTTTCAAAGCGGGCCATGGCACGGGTTTCCACGCCCGCGGCTTTGCAAAGGCCCCGGGCGATCAGAGGTGCGAAAAAGCCGAAGAACATCGCTATGCCCACGATCGTGCCCGTTACCAGAGAAGGGGCGGAAAGTTGCAAGTAAGCGCTATAGTTTTTGATCTGATCAACCAGCGCCTCCGGAGCGCCCAGTTGGGGCGCGGCCGTGACCAGTTGCTCGCCCAGCAGGCGGAAGGTATCTTCAAAATCGCCAAAGGGCCCATTGCCGGATAGCAGGGAGGGGAGGCACAGCAGGGCGTAAAGCCCCAGCGCCATGGCCAGCGAGCCGCCAAGGGCCGCGCTGCGCCAGGGCCGGCGGCGGATTAGGCAATAGCACAGCATAAGGCTGGCGGGCAGATAGAGGCCAAGCAGCAGCAGGGCTGTGGTAAAATCGCCCGCGCCGGATACCAGGAACACACAGAGGGCGGATGCGCCTACGGCCACGCCCAGGCACGCCGGACCCCAGGCCATGACGATAAAGCCGAAAAACCCCGGCAAAAGCAGCAGCAGCGGGGGCGCAAAGCAAAGCGGCAGGGCGGCCAGGCCCATGAGCGCCGCCAGCAGGATATGTTTTGTATGAGAACCCTTCAAGGCAATGCTCCAATCGATAATAATACAAACTTATTATACAACGGAAGCTGCCGGGGTGTAAAGCAGGGGCGGCTTTGACAAATGCAAAAGGGGCTATCGCGCTTTAACGCGATAGCCCCGCTAACGACTTCGGAGTGGGTTGAATTAATCCGCCACGTAGGGCAGAAGGGCAACGATGCGGGCGCGCTTGATGGCGATGGCCAGATCGCGCTGGTGCTTGGCGCACACGCCGCTCATCCGGCGGGGCATGATCTTGCCGCGCTCGGTGATGAACTTGCGAAGACGCACCGTATCTTTATAGTCGATGTGCGTCATTTTATCCACGCAGAAGGCACACACCTTGCGCCGCGATTTGCGGGGACGGGGCCTCATTTTGCGTTCTTCCATGGTGATCTCCTTTCGAAAACTTAGAAGGGGAGTTCGTCGTCCTCGATATCCGTAAAGCCGTCCGCAATGGGGGCTGCGGGCGCGGCGCCGCGGGCTTCGGCGGCGTAACCGCCGCCCTCATAGCCGCCGTCGCCGCCGCCCTGGCCGCGGGGGGAGAGGAATTCGACTTCATCCGCAACGATCTCGGTGACATACCGCTTGGTGCCGTCTTTGGCGTCGTAGGAGCGGGTCTGCAATTCGCCGATCACGGCTACCTTGCGGCCCTTGGCAAGATACTTGCCGCAGAGCTCAGCCAGGCTGCGCCAGGCCACAACGTCGAAGAAATCGGACACACGCTCGCCGCCCTGGCCCGAAAAACGGCGGGTAACCGCGATGCGGAACGAGCAAACGGATACGCCGCTGCCCGTGGAACGGACTTCGGGATCCTTGGTGAGGTTGCCGATCATGATAACCTTATTCACGTTTTAGAGCCATCCTTTCTGCGAGCGGTAGGGTATGAAGAAACAATTCACAGTTAGGCTTCCTTGCGGGTGACCATGTAACGCAGAACGGACTCGTCGTTCTTGAAGTTACGCTCCAGCTCGCGGGGGAGCTCGGGAGCAGCCGCGAAGTGCACCAGTACATAATAGCCTTCGGTCTTATAGTCGATGGGATAGGCCAGCTTTTTGCGGCCCCATTCATCCACATTCTCGACCTCGCCGCCATTGGCAACGATAATGCCTGTAAACTTTTCGATGATGGCCTTGACGGCTTCATCCTCCAGTTCCGGCGTGACGATGTACATAGCTTCGTATTTGTTCACGCTTTTCACCTCCTTTTGGTCTAATGGCGTTATGTCAAAGCATAACGCAAGAAGTACGTTAGCGACCTATTATAGCACAATAAAACCTTTCGGCGCAAGGGCAAGATGCGGACAGGCTGGTGGGGCTTACCACTAGATAGGGTTCTTCGCGGGCGTCGGTCTTGCGCAGACGGCGGTCTTACGCAGACGGCGGGCGCGGGGCACGGCCTTTGCGGAGGCTGTTGAGGCAAAAGGCCGTTTGCGGCTTTGCGCGGGCGTCGAGAGTGGGTCCCCCTCTCGCGGCACGGCGCATCATCCCTCCGTTTCGTCGCCTTCGACGTATTCGATCAGGTCTGCCGGCTGGCATTGCAGGATACGGCACAGCTTGGCCTATGTTTTGGTGGTGATGGGCAGGTCGTGCCGGATGCGGTGCAGGGTCTGCCCATCGATCCCCTCGTTGCCAAGGAAATAATAGGAGACATTATGATCGTACATGTATTGCCGCATAGGCCGAAAGGAAATAGGCATAATAGCGCACCATAAATATACGGACAGGCTGGTGGGGCTTACCACTGGAGAGGGTTCCGCGCGGGGCACGGCCTTTGCGACGGTCGTCGAGACGAAAGGCCGTTTGCTGGCCTATGCAGGCCATGAGCGTTGGAGTCCACCTCTTGCGGCGCGGCGCGTCAACCCTCCGTTTCGTCGCCTTCGACGTATTCGATAAGGTCTGCGGGCTGGCATTGCATGATATGGCACAGCTTGGCCAATGTTTTGGTGGTAATGGGCAGGTCGTGCCGGATGCGGTGCAGGGTCGGCCCATCGATTCCCTCGTTGCCAAGGAAATAATATGAGATATTATGATCATACATGTATTGCCGCATAGGCCGAAAAGAAATACGCATACCACACCCCGTAAACTTTAGTATATGGGGGTTGGCATTTTCCTATATAGTAATTATAATTACATCATACTGCACTTGAAAGGAAATGAATGGCATGAAGAGCAAGAAACAGCGTACTCCCCAAGAAGATATGGAACGAATCGCGCGGCTGGAGGGGGTACCGGTAGAGGCGGTTCGGCAGGAAATTGAAAGGGTCATTCGCTTAGGCTTCCTGAACGCTGATCCGCAGGTGCGGGCGCGTTGGAACCGCATGCCGTGCCAAGGGGAGATGCCTACGCCGGAGGAAACAATAGAATATCTAAAAGAGGAGCTAAGGATAAGGAACGCGGCCCCCATGTTGGGAGAAGACGGATAAGACACGGCCCGGCGCATCCGATATTCGCCGGGCCGTTGCTATATAGGCAGAATCGTGATTTTGGTTGCTTTTAAAAAAGTAACCGGGGCGCGGGGCGAAGCCCCGAAAAAAACCTACCCCAGCTTCTCCAACCCTAGCCTAAGCCGCCGAAGCGCCTCGCCGCGGCCTAAAAGAAAAGCGATCTCGATGGCGCCGCCCGGGGTCACCTGCTTGCCGGCCAGAGCGATGCGAACGGGCCAGAGCAGGGTGCCGTTCTTCATGCCCTGGGCCTCGGCATAGCCGAGAAGGGCGCTGTGCAGGGCCTCTTCCGTCCAAGTGGGGAGTGCTTCGAGCAGGGGCAAAACGGCCTTGAGCACGGCGCGGCTGACATCCGCGTCGGTCTTGGATTTTTTGTTGGTGAACAGCTCGACGGAATAATCTTCATCGAGGCTGATAAGGAAATCGACCATCTCCGGCAACTGGGAGAAGATTTCCACCCGGGGCTGGAGGATGCGGCAGAGCACATTCGTATCCATGTGGCCGATGCCGGCCTTTTCATACCAGGGCGCGGCATGGGCGGTGAACTCCGCCGGGGTGAGGTCGCGGATATACTGGGCGTTGAGCCAGGTGAGCTTGGCCGGGTCGAAGATGGCGGGGCTTTTGCTCATGCCGGCAACGTCGAAGGCCTCGCAGAGCTCAGAGAGGGTAAAGCGCTCGCGCTCGTCGCCCGGGTTCCAGCCGAGGAGTGCGATGTAGTTGACCACCGCCTCTTTGAGGTAGCCCTTATCGATAAAGTCTGCATAGGAGGCGTCGCCATCCCGCTTGGAGAGCTTGTGCTGGGCATCCCGCATGATGGGGGTCATGTGGATATAATGGGGAATCTCCCAGCCGAAGGCTTCGTAGAGCAGGTTGTATTTGGGCGTGCTCGAAAGATACTCCATGCCGCGCATCACGTGGGTGATGGCCATCAGGTGGTCGTCCACCACGTTGGCGAAGTTGTAGGTGGGCATGCCGTCCGCCTTGATGAGCACGTTGTCGTCCAGATCGGCGTTGTTTACGGTGATCGTGCCGAAGATCATATCCGTAAAGGAGGTCATGCCCTCGGTGGGTACGTTCTGCCGCACGACATAGGGCAGGCCCGCATCCAGATTGGCCTGAATTTCCGCCTGGGAAAGGTGCAGGCAATGCTTGTCGTATTTGAAGGTTTCGCCCCGGGCTGCTGCTTGGGCGCGGCGGTCTTCCAATTCTTCCTTGGTGCAGAAGCAGCGGTAAGCGTGGCCCTTGGCGATGAGCTGCTCCGCATAGGGCATGTACATGGCCTTGCGCTCGCTCTGCACATAGGGGCCATAACCGCCGCCGATATCGGGGCCTTCGTCCCAATCCATGCCCACGTCCTTCAGGGTGCGGTAAATCAGCTCCGTGGCCCCTTCCACAAATCGGTCCTGATCCGTATCCTCGATGCGCAGGAGGAAACGGCCCCCGTGCTTGCGGGCAAAAAGGTAAGCGTACAGCCCGCTGCGCAGGTTGCCGATGTGCATATAGCCGGTGGGGGAGGGGGCGAAGCGCGTTCTAACTTGCATATCAATTCTCCACCTTGAAGCTGTCTTTAAGGCCCACGATGCGGTTGAAGACGGGGGCTGCCGCGGTGTGGTCGAGGTCTGCGCAGAAATAGCCCACCCGCATGAACTGGTAGCGGCTGCCTGCCGGGCAGGCTGCCAGGGCCGGCTCCACAAAGCCGTTGAGCTTGCGGATGGAGGCGGGGTTGAGCCGCTCTGTAAATTCGAGCTCCGCCGTTTCCGCGGACGCGGGCAGGAGCAGGTCTTCATACAGGCGGAATTCCGCCGCGACGGCGGCCTGGGCCGGTAGCCAATGCAGGGTACCCTTGACCTTGCGCTGCTGCGCGCCGCTGTGGCTATCCGGGTCGTAGGTGCAATAGACGGCGGTCACATTGCCGGCGGAGTCCGTTTCATAGCGGCTGCATTTGATGATGTAGGCCCCTTTGAGGCGCACCTCGCCATCGGGCTTGAGGCGGAAATATTTCTTGGGCGGGTCGTAGCTGAAATCCTCACGCTCGATATACAGCTCCCGGCCAAAGGGCAGGGTGCGGCTGCCCGCGGATTCATCGCCCGGCAGGTTTTCGAGCGATATATCCTCAAAAGCGCCTTCGGGCCAGTTCTCGACGACCAGGCGGATGGGATCCAGCACGGCCATCATGCGGTGCGCGTGTGCGTTGAGATCCTCGCGCACGCAATGTTCGAGCATGGCCGTTTCTACGATGGAATCCGCCTTCGCCACGCCCACGCGGGTGAGGAAATCGCGGATGGATTCCGCCGTATAGCCCCGGCGACGCAGGCCGCAGAGGGTGGGCATGCGCGGGTCGTCCCAACCGGAAACGTAGCCTTCCTCCACCAAGCGGCGCAAATAGCGCTTGCTCATCATGGTATTGGTGAGGTTGAGCCGGGCGAACTCGATCTGGCGGGGTTTGTGCTCGAATTCGCACTGCTCCACCACCCAGTCGTAGAGCGGGCGGTGGGCCTCGTATTCCAGCGAGCAGAGGGAGTGGGTTACGCCCTCGATGGCATCCTGGATGGGGTGGGCGAAATCATACATGGGGTAGATGCACCACTTATCGCCTGTGTGATGGTGCGCCATGTGGATGATGCGGTACATTGCCGGATCGCGCATGTTGATGTTGGGCGCGGCCATGTCGATCTTGGCCCTGAGCGTGCGGCTGCCATCCGGAAACTCGCCGTTTTTCATGCGCTCGAACAGGTCCAGGTTTTCTTCCACGGAACGCTCCCGCCAGGGGCTGTTGCGGCCAGGCTCGGTAAGGGTGCCGCGGTATTCGCGCAGCTCGTCCTTGCTGAGGTCACAAACGTAGGCCACGCCTTTTTTGATCAGCTTGACGGCCAGCTCGTAGCAGGTATCGAAATAATCCGAACCAAAGAACACATGGTCCCAATGAAAGCCCATCCAGCGGATATCGTCCATGATGGCGTCCACATATTCCTCGTCTTCCTTGGTGGGGTTGGTATCGTCGAAGCGGAGGTTGCAGGTGCCGCCGAACTTCTCAGCCATGGAGAAATCGATGGCCAGGGCCTTGGCATGGCCGATATGCAGATAGCCGTTGGGCTCGGGCGGGAAGCGGGTCTGAATATGCGTGAGGCCCTTTTCTTGAATATCCTGCTCAATGAATTCCTCGATGAAATTTTTAGAGGCGATGCGCTCTTCCATTGGTTTTATGCCCTTTCTTGTTTGTCAAGTCCGCGCCTACCCATGCAGGCCTCTGGACTGCCTATCCATATCCTCGACGACGATGTCGTAGATCTCGCCCGGGTAGCGCAATAGGCCGGAGCCTCCCAGGGCTTGTTGGTGCGAAAATGGACTTTGATCAGCTTTTATCACCCACGGCCAGCAGGGAGTCCCCCTCGAGGTTGGCCGCGAAATAGGCGTTGAGGGCCTCTTCATCGAGGCCGTCGCCCTCGATCAGCAGCTGCGTATCGTATTTATATTCCAGCATCTCAGCCTTCCTCCCGCTCGCCGTCATCCACGGTGATGTATTTATACTCGTTGCCGCAGGCCTTGATATAGCGAATCATATCCATGCGGGAAATGGCTACGGTGGTATTGCTGATCAGCGGATGCATGCAAAGCAGGGGGTGGGCCATGATATCCTTATCGATAGCCACGGTGATGCTGTGCTCCTTGTCGTTGATTAGGGCCAAGGGGGTAACGGAGCCCGCCTCAAGGCCCAACTTTTCCTTGAGCTGCTCGGCAGAGGCAAAGCAAAGGCGCTCACTGCCCAACTGGCGGCTGACGACGCCTGTGCGGAACTTCTTATCCGCCCGCAGAAGGGCCAGGTAAAACGCATCGCCCGCCCGGGTGGTGAGGAAGATGTTTTTGAAATGCGCCGCGCCGATGTCGCTGCCGATGCCCTCGCAATCCTCCATGGTAAGGGCCAGCTTGTGTTCGTAAAGCGTATAAGGTATATGCAGCTCGTCCAGCTTTTTAAGGGCGGGCAGGGCGCGTTCGTCGGGCATGGGTAGGTACCTCCTGCGTTCAGATATTAAATCACTTTATCATACCATAAAACAGGCCGGGGAAAAAGAGGGGGAAGGACAATCCGCCGGGGGTTTCTGCATGCGCAAAGCTAACAAACGGCGAACGCGCTAACAATTAATACGAACGCCGGGCCCCGCGCACGCCGCCCGCGTAGGGCAGCCGCCCGGATAAGGCTTCTACATGCGCAAAGCTAACAAACGGCGAATACGCTAGCAACTAACACGAAGGCTGGGCCCCGCGCACGCCGCCCGCGTAGGGCCTATTTGTGGTAGGGTTCTCCCGCGTTGATCTTACAGGCCCGGTAAAGCTGCTCGAGCAGCATCACGCGAAAGATCTGGTGGGAAAAGGTGGGTGGGCCAAAGGAGATGCGCGCGTCCGCACGATCCAGCACTTCCGGCGCAAGGCCCAGCGAGCCGCCGATGAGGAAGCAGAGGCGGCTCTTTCCGCTATTCAGCCAGCCCTGCATGCGGGCGGCGAGCTGGGGGGAGGAAAGCTGCTCTCCGGCGATATCTAGCGCGACGACCTGTTCGCCCTCGCTGATGCGCGCGAGCATGCGGTTCCCCTCGGCGGCTTTCACCTGCGCCTTTTGCGCCTCGGAAAGCTGCTCGGGGGCTTTTTCATCCGGCAGCTCAACGATCTCAAGCTCCGCATAACGGGAAAGGCGCTTGTAGAATTCCGCGCAAGCGTCTTTGTAAAAGCGCTCCTTCAATTTGCCAATGCACAGGATGCGCATACGCATCGCTTTCAGCCCTCCGCGACTTGGAACATGCCCGTCACCTCGTCTCGCCGGGCGACGACCAGGTCAAAGGCCTCATCCGGTATATCCGCCAGGCGCAGCTGCTCGCGCACGGTGGAGAGGGCAAGCTCCTCAAAATTGTTATCTCGGCTCAGGTGGGCCAATATGGCCCGCCGCACACCGGTGCTATAGAGCCGGGCCAGGGCGCGGCCCGCGTTCTCGTTGGAAAGGTGGCCGTTATCCGAAAGGATGCGCTGCTTGGTGAGGAAGGGATAGCGGCAGGAGCGCACCAGCTCCGGGTCGTGGTTGGCCTCGATCAGCACCAGGTCGCTGCCTGCGGCGCGCTCGAGCAGCACGGGGTCGGCATGGCCGATGTCCGTCATCACCACCATGGCGCGGCCCTCCGCCTCAAAGCGGTAGCCTACGGATTCCCTGGCGTCGTGTGGGGTTTTAAAGGGGAAAACGGCCGCTTCCTTGATGAAGAAGCCGTGCTCCGTGGCAAATACGCGGATGTTGGCAGGGGCGATATCCCCAATAAGGGGGGCCATGCCCTCCCAGGTGCCGGCGTTGGCATAGATGGGCACGCCGTAGCGCCGCGAAAAAACGCCCGCGCCGCGCACATGGTCGATGTGCTCGTGGGTGATAAGCAGGGCCGCTATGGATTCGGGTGGTATGCCGGCGCACCGTAGGGCGGCTGCCAGGCAGTTGCCGGGCTTGCCCGCATCCACCAGGATGCGCGCGCCGCCGATCTCCACCAGGGTGGCGTTGCCGGATGAGCCCGAGAAGAGGGGGCAAAGGTACGTAACCATCCTTCTCCCTTCATGAAAGTATCTACGCTGGCTATTCTACCATATCCGGTGGCGCAAGTCTATCGGGCGTGGTATGCTAAGAAAAAACACGCCGAGGGAGGCAAACGATATGCTGGAAACGGGATGCAAGGGCCGCTGCGAAAAGCGGGTAACAGAGGAGCTGACAGCCAGGGCGATAGGCAGCGGAACCTTGGATGTGCTGGCCACCCCGGCCGTGGCGGCCATGATGGAGCAGGCGGCCTGGGAGAGCGTGCAGCCGCACCTGGAGCGCGGCCAGGTCACCGTGGGCACGCTACTTTCCCTGCGGCACCAGCGCGCCACGCCCCTAGGCGCCGTAGCCTATGCACAAAGCGAGCTGCTATCCATAGACGGGCGGCGCCTGGTCTTTCGCGTAGCCGCTTTTGACGAGGCCGGCCCCATCGCCGAGGGCGAGCACGAGCGCGTCATCGTGGACGAAGCGCGCTTTATGGCCAAGTCTTACGCAGACGGCGAGCGCGGGGCCCGGCCTTCGTGAGGATTGTTAAGGTTGAAGGCCGTTTGCCGGCTTAGGTGGGAGAATGGCTACAAAAAAGGCCCGGCGCATCCGCACCGGGCCTTAGCGGTTCAACACTTCGCTATCCTTTCTTTTGCTGCTTAAGCCAGATCTTCATCACCAGCCGGTGGGGCAGAAGCTTGGTAAGAAACACCTGCGCGCGGATGGGGAAGCCCACGATGGAAACATCCTTACCTTTCGCCATATCCCGCAGGGCGCGGCGCACCACATCCTTGGCCTCGTAATAGCGGTTAAAGTAGGTGATGGTGGAATCGCTCATGGCATGCTCGAAAAACTCGGTTTTCACCCAGCCCGGGCAAATGGCCATGGCCCGGACGCCACGGCCCTTCATCTCCGCGTTAAGCGCGCGGGTAAAGCTGAGCACGAACGCCTTGGTGGCCGCGTATACGTTGATGTAGGGCACGGGCTGGAAGGCGGAGAGCGAGCCCATCTCATAGATGCGGCCGCCTCGCCCCATGTAGGGCAGGGATACATAGGTCATGGCCATCAGGGCCTTGGCGTTGAGGTCGATCATCTCGCTGTAAACGGCCAGCGGCTCGTCCTCAAAGGCCTTGAATTTGCCAAAGCCGCTGGCATTGACCAACACGGCGATCTCTGGCTTATGCGCCCCTAAAAGCTGCGCGTAGGCGGCGACGCTCTCCTCCTTGGTCAGATCGAGGGCGATAAGCCGGGCCTTGGCGCGGGTCTCCAATGCCAGGGCTTCCAATCGCTCCAGCCTGCGGGCGATAAGCCAAACCTCATCGAATTGCTCCGCCTTGTCTAAGGCCAGGACGAATTCCCGGCCGATGCCGCTGGATGCGCCTGTGATAACTGCGATCTTCAAATGGAGGGTACCTCTCTTTGCGTTAGTCTATGAAAAGCGGTCTATGCTTCTTTCCAATTCGCAACTTGGCCTAGAACGCCCGCCTCCCGGGCTGCGTTAAGGCCCAGCTCAAAATCCCCCACGCGCGCGGGTGAATGGGCGTCGCTGCCAATGACAAAGGATGCCCCGGCAGCCGCGGCCTGGCGGATCTGCTCCGCCGTCATGGTGACGCGGGCGCTGTTGAGCTCCAGCAGCACGCCCAGCTCCCCGGCCCCCCTGGCCAGGGTGGGGATATCCGCCGCCACATACAGGCCCGGGTGGCTGAACATGGAGATAGCATATTTTTCGGCCGCGGCCAAAAGGGCCTCGGCCGTACGCACGGGGTTTGCCTTGCCGCCTACCATGGCTTCGCGTGAGCAGGCCAGCCCCAGCCCATCCCGGGGGCAAACGCCCTTATGATAAGCCAGCAATATCACATCAAAGGGGGGGAGGCGCGGATCTGCGGGCAGGTCGCAGCGGCCAAAGCCGGTGAGGTTGCACTCGATACCCATCAGCACCTCGATTTGCCCGGCGTATTTGGCTGCCAGCCTGTCCACCTCCCGCCGCAGGGCCAGGAGCTTTGCGCCGCGCACCCCGTAAAAGAGATGACCTGGGCCGTGCTCGGAAATAGCCACAGCACAAAGGCCGCGTTGGATCGCGGCCTGTACGTTTTGCTCCGGGGTGCCCGTGCCGTGGCTGAACACGGTATGGGTATGATAATCGGCAAAAACCATGTTAGAAACGATCGCGATCCGTACGGCGGGCCACAACCATGATCAGCGCGCCCACGGCCGCGAGCATGGAAAGGTTGGATTCCTGCCCCACGACGGATTTCATATCGTCGATGCGGCTGGTGCAGAAAAAGCAATCCGCGATGGAGGCGGCCGGGGAATTGACATAATTGCTGAAGAAGGCGCAGTATGCGCCGCCGGCGCTGGCCTCTTTGAGCCCGTCGATCAAGAGCTTGGTGCGGCCGCTGCGAGAGATCCCGATGAACACATCTTTAGAGGAAAAGCGCCGGGTGTAGACGCCCATCACCAGCGGATCGGAAACCGCGATGGCGTCGTATCCCAAGAAATTGAGCTGAGCGGCCACATCCTGCGCGGTGAGGGCGCTGGCGGCCGTGCCGTAGATGAAAATGCGGCCGGCATTGGCGATGCGCTGGGCCAACTCGGCCAGTTTATGCTTATCAATGGCTTTGAGGGTATCCTCCAAAGCGCGCATGGAGGCCAGGAAGGCCTTTTCGATTACGTCTTCATCGGAATCGGATTCGCGGATCGGGTCGGACTTAAGGGATTCGAGCGAGGAGGAGCCGCTGGCCAGGGAGACGCGGAAATCTAAGAAGCCGCTGTAGCCCAGCTTTTTTGCAAGGCGCGTAACCGAGGGCACGGATACGCCCGCCGCGTCGGCAATCTCGTTGATGACCATGAGCGAGGCGCGCTCCGGGTCTTCTAAAATAAAATCCGCCACTTTTCGCTCGGCTGCGGGCAACGTGGAATATGCTGACCGAATCTTCATCTTTGCAGGCATGGCAGGCTCTCCTTATATTCTAAAATTCATGTAACTTTTTCAAATTGTAACTTAATAATACTATTGCACAACCAGGAGAATAAAGCAATACAAAATAAACAAATTCACGAAAAAAACACAACCATATCCGCTGCTACAACACGCAGCTTTTCCGCGGCCCCATAGAGAATGCAGGTAAATTATTCATTTTTGGCCGCGGCGCGAAGCCGACCTTGCACGGGTTGCGCCCATGGATGCCCGCGAGCCGGGCGCGCGGGCCGCATAAAGAGCGAAAACCAGCCTCAAAGAGCCAGGCCCCTTCCTTGACACCCGGGGAAGCGGATTATATAATAATTAAGGAACTTGTCCGGAACAGACCGGCCGGTAGGAGCCGCCCGGCTTCTGCCGGGCGCACTCGCGCGCCATTCTGCATAATACAAAACATCAACAGGAGGTCACGTTAAATGGCAAAAACCATGACCATTGATGGGAATACCGCAGCTGCACACGTAGCATACGCCTTTTCCGATGTAGCAGCGATCTATCCCATTACCCCTTCTTCCCCTATGGCGGAAGTTGCAGACGACTGGGCCGCGAACGGCAGGCTGAATCTCTTCGGCCAGAAGGTGCGGATCGCGGAGATGCAATCTGAGGCCGGCGCTGCGGGCGCTGTGCATGGCTCCCTCAAGGGCGGCGCCCTCACCACCACCTTCACCGCTTCCCAGGGCCTGCTTTTGATGATTCCCAACATGTATAAACTCTCCGGCGAGCTGCTTCCCGGCGTTTTCCACGTATCGGCCCGTTCCCTGGCCTACCACGCCCTCTCCATCTTCGGAGACCATAGCGACGTGATGGCCTGCAGGCAAACGGGCTTTGCTATGCTGGCGTCCGCATCCGTGCAGGAAGTGATGGATCTTGCCCTGGTAACGCATTTGAGCTCCATTAAGAGCAGCCTGCCCTTCCTGCATTTCTTCGACGGCTTCCGCACCTCCCACGAAGTGCAAAAGGTCGAGGCCATCGCTTACGAAGACATGGCGAAGCTGTGCGATTTCGAAGCCGTGAAGGCCTTCCGCGCACGCGCCCTCAATCCCGAGCATCCGCACCTGGGCGGCACAGCCCAAAACCCGGATATCTACTTCCAGGGCCGCGAAGCAGCCAACAAAATGTATGACGCGGTTCCCGGCATCGTTCAGCACTATATGGACGAGATCGGCAAGCTCACCGGCCGCAAGTATAACCTTTACGATTACGTGGGTGCGCCCGATGCACAGAATATCGTCATCGTTATGGGCAGCGGCGCGGATGTATTCGAGGAAACCATCAACTACCTCAATGCCAAGGGCGCAAAGCTGGGCCTTCTGAAGGTTCGCCTCTACCGCCCCTTTGCCGCGGACGCTTTCATCAAGGCCATCCCCCAGAGCGTGAAGCGGATTGCCGTGATGGATCGCACCAAGGAAAGCGGCGCGGGCGGCGAGCCCCTCTACCTGGATGTGGTCAACGCCCTCGCCGAGGCGGGCCGCTCTGGCATCGAGGTCGTCGGCGGTCGCTATGGCCTGGGCTCCAAGGAATTTACACCCTCCATGGCCAAGGCCGTGTTCGACAATCTCGAGGGTGCGATGAAGAACCACTTCACCGTGGGCATTGAAGATGACGTAAGCTTCACCTCCCTGCCCGTGACGGAGAAGATCAACGCCGCGCCGGCCGGCACCATCGCCTGCAAGTTCTATGGCCTCGGTTCCGACGGCACCGTGGGCGCGAACAAGAACTCCATCAAGATCATCGGCGACCACACCGATATGTATGTCCAGGGCTACTTCGCCTACGATTCCAAAAAGTCCGGCGGGCTCACCGTATCCCACCTTCGCTTTGGCAAAAAGCCCATCCAATCCCCCTACCAAATCGACGCGGCGGATTTCATCGCCTGCCATAACCCCTCCTATGTGACCCGCTACGATGTGGTGGACGGCATTAAGGATGGCGGCGTTTTTCTGCTCAACTCTCCCTGGACCTTGGCCGAGATGGAGCAAGAGCTTCCCGCTTCCATGAAAAACGCCATCGCCAAGAACCATGTCAAGTTCTACAACATGGACGGCGTAAAGCTCGCCCGCGAGGTGGGCATGGGCAACCGCATCAATACCGTGATGCAGGCCGCCTTCTTCGCTCTGGCCAATGTGATCCCGGCAGAAGAGGCCATCGGCTATATGAAGGCCGCTGCTAAGAAGAGCTATTCCAAGAAGGGCGACGAGGTCGTAGAGAAGAACTACGAGGCCATCGACGCCGGTGCGAAGGGCTTTGAGGAAATCAGATATCCCGCATCCTGGGCCACCACCACCGAGGGCGCCGTTGTCAAGGATTTGACGGACGACCCTTACTTCCAGGATTTCATCAAGCCCGTGCTGGCGCAGAAGGGCGATTCCCTCCCCGTTTCCAAGCTTAGTCCGGACGGCACCGTGCCCACAGGCACCACCAAATTTGAAAAGCGCGGCATCGCGGTAGATGTCCCGGAATGGATCCCCGAGAACTGCATCCAGTGCAACCAGTGCGCCATGGTCTGCCCGCACGCCAGCATCCGCCCCTTCCTGGTGAAGGAAGGCACAGAGGCGCCCTTCGTCACCAAGCCCGCCGTAGGCAAGGAGTTTGCGGGCTATGGCTTCCGCATCCAAGTCAGTCCCCTGGATTGCGCGGGTTGCGGCAACTGCGCCGATATTTGCCCGGCCAAGCAAAAGGCCCTCAAGATGGTGCCGCTGCACACGCAGGAGGCCGAGATCGCCAATTGGGAGGCCGCTGTTAAGCTGCCCGATCCCGATGCGCAGTTCGTCGCCAACACGGTGAAGAACAGCCAGTTCCGCCAGCCCCTCTTCGAGTTCTCGGGCGCTCGCGCGGGCTGCGGCGAAACGCCTTACATCAAACTGATTACCCAGCTCTTTGGCGACCGCATGATCATTGCCAACGCCACAGGCTGCACCTCCATCTACGGCGGCAGCGCCCCCACGGTGCCCTACACCGTAAACAGCAAGGGCCATGGCCCTGCCTGGGCCAACTCCCTCTTCGAGGACAACGCCGAGTTCGGCTTTGGCCTGCACCTGGCCACCAAACAGCGCCGCGAAAAGCTGGCCGAGGTGGTGAGTGAGCTGGCCGCCAAGCTGGATGGCGAGGGCAAGGCCATCTGCCAGGATTGGCTGGATAATATTGATAACGCCGAGGGTTCCCGCAAGGCCGGCTCAAAACTGCTGGAAATGGCCGAGGGCTGCAAGGATTGCGGCTGCGACTGCGACGCCCTCTGCAAGCAGGTCGTGGAGATGAGCGACATGCTCGTGAAGAAGAGCCAGTGGATCTTCGGCGGCGACGGCTGGGCTTACGACATCGGCTACGGCGGATTGGACCATGTGCTCGCCATGAACGAAGATGTGAACGTGCTGGTTCTGGATACCGAGGTGTATTCCAACACCGGCGGCCAGTCCTCCAAGGCGACCCCCACCGGTTCCGTGGCCAAGTTTGCGGCTGCGGGCAAGCGCACCAAGAAGAAGGACCTGGGCATGATGGCGATGAGCTACGGCTACGTCTACGTTGCCAAGGTATCCATGGGCGCGGATAAAAACCAGCTGATGAAGGCCATGCTGGAGGCTGAGGCCTATCCCGGCCCGTCCCTGATCATCGCCTATGCGCCCTGCATCAACCACGGCATCAACATGGGCAAGAGCCAGGAAGAAGCCAAGAGGGCGGTGGAGTCCGGTTACTGGCAGCTTTACCGCTATAACCCGCTGCTTGCCGAGCAGGGCAAAAACCCCTTCACCCTGGATAGCAAGCCCGCCAAGGCCGCCTATAAGGATTTCATCATGGGCGAGGTGCGCTATGCTTCCCTGGCCGCGCTCTTCCCGGATGTGGCCGAGGAGCTTTTCGAGCGTGCCGAGGCCGAGGCCAAGGATAAATACGATTACTATCAAAAGCTGCAGAGCCTGTAAGAATCTGCAACCGCAAACGACCAGAGCAACCAACGGCCCGGCGCATAAGCGCCGGGCCGTTGTCTTCCACGGACAGCGGGCGCGGGACCAGGCGTCGGTGCATTTTGATTGGGGGTTAGCAGGAGGGGACGTTGCCTTGGGCGGTTCTCCTGCGCCCCTTCAATGAAGGGAAAGAAACCTTATTTTATCCCCAGGGGGAGGAGAAAAGAAAGAGGATAGATGCCACGGATGGGGGGGGAGATGCCCGGAAGGGGGAACGAGAAATGCCGAGGCAGGATGCTTCGAAATAGAGGACAGGGAAACGCTTGGAAATAGAGAATATGAGGTAGAGTCATCCTTTTGCAATGGCGATAGGGTGAGGATGCCGTGTCCTACAGGGTTGGCGTATAAGCTATTGTCTGCCGCAAACCCAAAAGGAGACAGCAATTCGCACCGTAGAGGGGCGAGCGGGTTGCCCACGGCATCTGTTTCACGGCTTTGAAGCGGTAGACACAGCTTGCCGGGGGCCCGCCGAGCCACGATACATTCGGGCACGGAACACAACAAGGGTCGTACCTAATCTGCGTTCCGAGGGGACGGGGGGCGAGGTCGCCCCCAGCCGGGGTGCAGGGGGGCGGGCCCCCCTGCAAAGGTTCATGCCCTTTAGAACAAGAGTAAGGTGGCCCTGTCGGGGAATCCAGGTATGGTATCGCTTTCGTAAAAACGGTGAACATTATGATGCACAACCAAGGCCTGTACGCGCAGCGCCGCAGGGGCACATTCTGTGGTATACTGAAAAAGATCAATACGACAGGAGGCAGGAGGCAGAATCTATGGGGGCAGTCATCGGCATCGTGCCCACGGCCAGGCTTTTCGATACGGATGATCCATATAAGGATCAATATATCTTTGTGAATCACTACGTCAAGCGCATATTGGAAAGCGGCGGCGTGCCGCTTGGCGTGCTCAGCGCGGATGGCCGCGTGGCCGAGGACGCGCTGGCCCTGTGCGGCGGCTTTTTGCTGTGCGGCGGGCATAAGCTTTGGCCCTATCATTTGCAGGTGGCGGAACATGCGGTGAAAACCGGCAAGCCAATCCTCGGCATATGCCTGGGCATGCAGGCCATCTGCGCCTGGTTTCGCGTGCAGGAGGAAAAGGCGGCGCGGGGTTTTACGGGGGATACGCTCGATCTGTTTGAAACCATGAAGCGGGAAGGGTACCTATTCAATCTGCCTGTAGAGCACCATTGGGATGTGGCCATTACCCGTAATAACATCGCCCAAACCAAGCATCCGGTGGATATCCTGCCGGGCACGCGGCTGCACAGCCTGCTGGGCGGGCGGATTCATGGCGCAACGCTGCACCGATACCGCGTAAACGGCCTGGCCGCCGGGCTGACCGCCGCGGCCTATGCGGCGGATGGCACCATCGAAGGCGTCGAGGCAGGTCCCAACATTTTGGGCGTACAGTTCCACCCCGAGGTGGAGGGCGAGATGGCGGCGCTCTTTGCCGACCTGATCGAAAAGAGCGGAGCATGAGATGAAAAAAATGGCCTGCCAGGCGGCAGGCCATTTGCGTGCACAGAAGGTATTTATTATTCGTTCACATACACCCGCGTGGCGCGGTGGGGCACCAGGCAGGTGAGCTCGTAGTTGATGGTGCCCACGATTTGGGAAACCTCCTCGGCGCTCATGCCGCCGCCACCCCAGAGGATCACCTCATAGCCGGGGCGGATGATATCGTCGCCAGTAATATCCACCATATGCATATCCATGCATATGCGGCCGATCTGCTTATAGGCTCTGCCCCCGATGGTATCGTAGCCCTGGTTGCTGAGGCGCCGGGGGTGGCCATCCGCATAGCCGGCGGCGACCACGGCGGTGCGGATGGGCTGGTCGCTGATATAGGTGCGGCCATAGCTGACGGAGGAGCCGGCGGGCAGCTCGCGCACCTGGGCCACGCGGGATTTGAGCGTGAGCACAGGCCGCAGGGGGCCGCCAGGCTGGGGCACGCTATCCGGATAGAGGCCATAGAGCATGATGCCCTCGCGCACCATATCAAGGTGCGCCTCCGGGTGCGCCATAATGGCGGCGCTATTGCTGGCGTGGCAGGTTTCGGGCCGCAGGCCTTTGGCGGCGAGGGCATTCAGAACGGCGTTATAATTGTGGAGCTGCCAGTTGGTATAAGCATCCTCGCTGGGGACATCTGCCACGGCGAAGTGGGTAAACAAGCCCTTCACGCGAATGCCCGGCAGCCGGTAGATGCGCTCGATCTCATTGGCCCCGGCCAGCGCGGCCTGCTCGCCCTGGGCATAGATGCCCGTGCGCCCCATGCCCGTATCGAGCTTGATGTGCACGTCCACCTCCACGCCGGACTTGCGGGCCTCGGTGGCAAGGGCGGCGGCGGAATCCCCGCCCTGCACAGCCTGGGCGATGGCATATTTGGCTAAAACCTCGGCATATCCCGGCGCCGTGTAGCCCAAGATCAGCAGGGGCCTGGCGATGCCCGCCTCCCGCAGCTCCACGGCCTCGGCCAGGCAGGCAACGGCAAAGGCGTCCGCCCCGATGGATTGGAGGTAGAGGCCGCAGCGCACGGCTCCGTGGCCGTAAGCATCCGCCTTGATCACGCACATCACCTTTTTGCCGGATTGCGCTCTCGCATACTCGAAATTATGCCGCAGCGCGCCGAGGTCGATCTCCGCCCAGGTGCGCGCGGTGGGTAAAACATGATCCATCATCAACCTCCCTGAAAGATAAAGATAAGCGCACATCAAAAATCGTCCGTTATCGTGCTTTTATTGTAGTCCTCCGCAGCCCCTTTTGCAAGGCCCGCGAGCCGGGGCCGCCGCAACTTTGGCTTGCCTCCGCCGCTTTGGGATGCTACGATAAAGGAGGAAATCATACCAGCATTTGCTTATTTGAGGAGGATAATTTTATGGAATCCACAACCGCGCCCGCCGCAGTTGAAACCAAGCCCGCTGCGGCGGATCCCGCAGCCGAGCAGCTCAAGCTGCTCAAGAAGATTCACTTCATGGGCGTTGTGCGCACCATCGCCTGCCTGCTGGTATGCCTGATATTGGCCGGCAGCGCCCTTTATGTGCTGCCCGGGGTGAACCAGCTGGTAGGCAGGCTCAACGTAGTCGCCGGCAACCTGGAGCAGATCGATATCAACCTGATGACCGAATCCGTAACCAACCTGGCCGTGAGCGGCACCGAGGGCATTGAAACGGCGCTGGTGCAGGTGAGCGCGGCGCTTGAAACCATCAACCGCCTGGATATTGAGGGCCTCAATAAGAGCATTGCGGACCTCGGGGCCGTGATCGAGCCCATGGCCAAGCTTTTCGGCAAGCGGTAATGACCACCACCAATGCCATGCGGCTGCTTACCCAGGCCGGCGTCGCCTATGAAACGCTGGCCTATGCTTGCGATGAGAGCGACCTTTCCGGAACGCACGCGGCTGCTGCCCTGGGCCTCGATGCGGACGCTACCTTCAAAACGCTGGTGCTGCATGGGGAAAAGGCGGGGCTATTCGTGTGCTGTATCCCCGTGGCTGAGGAGCTCGACCCCCGCAAGGCCGCCAAGGCAATGGGCGAAAAAAAGGCCGAGCTGCTCCATGTAAAGGAACTGCTCGGCGCCACGGGCTATATCCGGGGCGGCTGCTCGCCTGTGGGCATGAAAAAGCGCCTGCCCACCTTCATCGATGAAACGGCCCGGCTTTTCGAGCGTATCGCCGTAAGCGCCGGGGTTCGGGGGCAGATGCTCCTGCTCAATCCGGATGAGCTGGCCGCCTATGTGGGCGCAAGCTATGCGGATCTAATCAGGGTAGACTAAGTTAAAGGAGCCGGGCCTGCTGGGCCCGGCTCCTTTAGGTCATATCCCCCTGCGGTAAAGAATGTAGGAATAGGCCATGGGCACGACGGCGGAAAGGGTGATGGCCGGGATCATCAGCCACCATAGCCCCGGCAGAGCGCACAATAGCAGCAAAACCCCGCCGATGGTGAAGCAATAGCCGCCGATGCGGTGGGTGCGGTTCCAGTTTTCCTCGCTGTTGAGTGTCCAGGGCGTTTTGATGCCCATGGTGTAGTTCTGGCGGCACTTGGGCAGGTAATTGCCTATGGCGATGAACAGGCCGCCGCACAGCAGCGGCACCAGCGCCTGTACCCGCACGGCTACGCCCAGCACCACCAGGAAGGTGATGGCCATAAGGAAAAGTGTGAGCACCGGGATGCTCCAATAGCTGATCTGCTTGAGGATCCGTGGCATATTGGCCGCCTTGGGGTCTTTATCCAGCATGAAATGCACCAGCAGGTTCATCAGCGCCATAAAAGACGGCAGGCCCAGCACGGCCATGGCCCTTGAACCGTAGCCATCGATCTCGCCGGCAAAATTCCAATGGGTAGGCACCTGCTCGGGCAGCTTATCCCATAACAGCAAGCCAGCCAGCATGGGCAGCAGGCAAAGGGCTGTCGTCCAGATCGTCGTATGATTAAGCTTCTTCATTCTCTTTTCCTCCAGCAAAGCCTTTCGCCCAGAGCAGCAGCTCTTCAAAAACCGAGGCGTTCAACTCGTAATAAATATAGTTTTTATGCTTGCTCTCCCGGATGAGGCCGGCCTTTTTGAGCTGAGAAAGATGATAGCTCACCGTGGCTTGGCTCATCTCGAAGCGGCCGGCGATATCCCCGGCCCGCATGGAGCCGCCTTTGAGCATCTCCAAGATCTCCCGCCGGGCCGGGTCGCCCAGGGCCTTAAACGTCTCCTTGATGGACATTTGCCCTTGCCTCCTTCCCGCTGCGAAGGTAGCAGAGAATGCCTAGAGCCAGCAAAGCCCAGCCGCCGATCAGGCCGGTCATCATGGGGCCGATAAAGGGGCTGTTCGTGCCCAGCGCAAAGTAAACGGGGGTGGCGGTGATGGCGTTAAGGCCGCTGTGGGCTATAGCCGCGGGCCACACGCTGCCCGTGCGAAAGGTCAGGAATGCCGCAAAGGAACCCATGGCCAGGCAGAAGACCACCATTGCCAGGATGCCCAATACGGGCCAGCCCCAATACCCTGCGCCGTAATTGTGCCCCATGGCGATCATGGGCGCATGCCACAGGCCCCAGACCAAGCCCGAGAGCAGGATGGCCTTGCGCTGGCCATAGAGCCCCGCAAGCTTAGGCAAAAGATAGCTGCGCCAGCCCAGCTCTTCACCCAGGGTAAAGGGCACGTTGATAACGGGTCCCAGCAGGAGGCCCTGAATCAGCTGTACGCCCATCAGCAGCGATATCTGAGCCTCGGGCACGCCCGCTTGCGAGAGCACCGTCTTCATGGCCGCGCCGCTTGGGTCGAAACGACCCGGGAAGATGAGAAAATAAGCAACGGCGCCCAGCAGCATGCAGAGGGCGGGGCCGAAGAAGGCAGCCAGATACCATTTCCAACCGCCGTTTTGAAAGCCCGGCGCCCAGCCCATCTTACCAAAGCCCTCCTTGGTGAAGGCCCGTGCCAGGATGGAGGCAAGGGCGGGAATGAGCATGCAGGCCATCAGATAAAAGCCGCTCAGGGCATCGCCATAGCGCATGCCCGCCAGCGTCAGGATCAGCCCTGGTAGCCAGGTTAAGCCAAAGGCCAGGACGATAAAAAGCCAAATTCGTTTCTTTGCCAGCATACATAACACCTCTTTAGAAATTTATCTAAACATAGTATATGCAAAGGGGAAATCCGTGTCAACGGTATTTTGGTGCAAATCGAAATAGCGGTGAAAGGGTTGACAAAGCGGCCGTGAATATGCTATCTTCTGGCTGAGAAATAAGGATTTGAGGTGGGAGGATGAAATAAACATCTTGCTGTGGTTCCCGGCAGAGGCCGCAGGGGGCGTAGGCTCCGGCGTTGCCCTGCCAAGGCATAGCAGGATGGTTGTTTCGTTCGCCGCGCTTCGGACCAGCGGGGGCCTATGCTCCTATGCTCCGCCGTGGGGATGCAGCCTGTATCCTGCGGAAAGGAGCTTTTTTTATGGCATTGATCGAGATTGCCGCGCTGTCCTTCGGATATACGGGCAGCTACGAAATGGTATTTGAAGATTTGGACCTGCGGCTGGATAGTTCCTGGCGGCTGGGCCTGGTAGGCCGCAACGGCCGGGGCAAGAGCACGCTGGCCGGCCTTTTGAGCGGCCATCTGACGCCCCAGCGGGGCCGGGTGAGCGCCCCGGGCCTAGCCATAGCGGCTTTCCCGCCCGCCGTGGCGGAGGCGGACGCCATGACCTTAGACGCCCTGCGGGATTTGGCCCCGGCGGCGCAGGATTGGCAGATCTTCCGCGAGGCCGGGCTGCTTGGCCTGGATGAGGGCGCGCTCTACCGGCCGCTATCCACCCTTTCTGGCGGCGAGCGGGTAAAGGCGCTGCTGATTCCGCTGTTTTTGCAGGAGGGCTGCTATCCCCTGCTGGATGAGCCTACAGCCAACCTCGACTTGGAATCTCGCCAAAGCGTGGCGAAATACCTTGCAAGCAAGCGTGGGTTCCTTTTGATATCGCATGACTGGGACTTTCTGGATGGCTGCGTGGATCATATCCTGGCCCTCAACAAGAGCGGACCCGAAATTTGCGCAGGGGATTTCTCTACCTGGTATGGGGAGAAGCAGGCGCGTGATAGAGCGGAACAGGCGCGAAACGAGCGCTTGCTGCAGGAGATCGGCCGGCTGGGGCAGGCGGCCCGGCGCACGGCGGAGTGGTCGGATAAGGTGGAAGCTACGAAGCAGGGAAGCAAGAACTCCGGCCTTAAGCCGGACAAGGGTTATATCGGCCACAAATCCGCCAAGATGATGCAGCGGGCCAAATCCATCGAAGCCAGGCGTAGCGCCGCCATCGAGGAAAAATCCGCCTTGCTCCACGATGTTGAGCGGGCGGATCCGCTCAAGCTCACGCCGCTGCTCTACTGCGGCGCCACCCTGCTGGCGCTGGAGGATGTTTCCATCCGCTATCCCGGAAACGAACCCGCGCCGCCCGTTTCCTTTGCGCTGCAAAGCGGCGCGCGCCTTGCGTTGCGGGGCCGCAACGGCAGCGGCAAGAGCAGCCTCCTGCGCCTCATCGCCGGGGAGGATGTGCCCCACGAGGGCCGCGTACGTCTGGGCAGCGGGCTGATCCTCTCCTATGTGCCCCAGAGCACCGACCGCCTCGCAGGCAAGCCCTTGGATTACGCCCGCAATTCAGGCATTGATGAGACGCGCTTCCTTACCATCCTGCGCAAGCTGGATTTTGAGCGCGCGCTTTTCGAGCGAGATATGGAGGGCTACAGCCAGGGGCAAAAGAAAAAGGTGCTGCTGGCACAAAGCCTCAGCCGGGAAGCGCACGCCTACCTTTGGGATGAGCCGCTGGGCTATATCGACCTTTTCTCCCGCATCCAGCTGCAAGAGCTTATTTTGCGGTTTGCACCCACCCTTCTTTTTGTGGAGCACGACGGCGCATTTCTTCGCGCTGTGGCCACGGAGGAGGTCTGGCTATAGTCCCACGCGGCGGTCCTACGCGGGCGGCAGTCCTGCGCGGCCAGCGAGCGCGAGGCCCGGCCCTTGCGGGAGTTGGTTGGGTAAAAGGACTTTTGTTGCCTTGGGTTTGATGGAGGGGACGTTGCCTTGGGCGTTTCTCCTGCGCCCTTTGCAAAGAAGGGAAAAGGCGGTTGGCCTGCCCGCATGATGATCGGGAACGGAGCAGGATAGATTCCCCGGATGGGGGGAGCGCACGGTAGTTGGGATAGAGAAACATTGAGGGGTGATGCTTCGAATGCCGGGATAGGAAGAAGCCGGGCGGGCGCGGAAATAATATAAGGAGGAACTATGTTCGCCAGAGCAAACGCAACGCCAACCGCCAGCCATGGGGCGGGGGCGGCGCGCGATGCTGCGGGCGCTGCGGGTGCTGTGGATTCCGCGGATGACGCAGTTTGCCCAGAATTATATAAGAACATCGGCCTACCGCAAACCCAAAAGAAGATAGCAATTTGCAGCGTAGAGGGGCGAGCGGGTTGCCCACGGCATCTGTTTCACGGCTTTGAAGCGATAGGAACAGCTTGCCGGGGGCCCGCCGAGCCACGATACATTCGGGCACGGAACACAACAAGGGTCGTGCCTAATCTGCGTTCCGAGGG
>JAYFPE010000051.1:0-12524 GCA_034928145.1 Candidatus Pelethousia sp.
CACCGTCACCTTTAACAGCAACGGCGGTTCGGATGTAGCGAGCATAACGGGTTTAACCAGCGGTGCAACGATTACCAAGCCCGCAGATCCCATACTGGGGGGCCACACGTTTGAAGGCTGGTATAGAAATCAAAATCTCACCGGCAAATGGGATTTTGCCAACGATACGGTAACGGAGAGCATAACCCTGTATGCCAAGTGGAAACTCAACCCCGGCACTTGCATCGTCACGTTCGATAGCAAAGGCGGATCAGCGGTAGCCAAACAATTTATAACCATCGGTGGTAAGGTTCAAAAACCTGCCGACCCCACTCTGGACGGTTACACGTTTGAAGGCTGGTATTATAAAGAGCACGGTTTGGAGTTCGTTTGGAAATTTGACAGCTATCGGGTATGGCAGAGCTTCACGCTCTACGCAAAGTGGAAGCCCATTCCCGTCTCCACCTACACCGTCACCTTTAACAGCAACGGCGGTTCGGATGTAGCGAGCATAACGGGTTTAACCAGCGGTGCAACGATTACCAAGCCCGCAGATCCCGCTCTCGAGGGCCACACGTTTGAAGGCTGGTATAGAAATCAAAATCTCACCGGCAAATGGGATTTTGCCAACGATACGGTAACGGAGAGCATAACCCTATATGCCAAATGGGAAACCGTCTCCACCTTTACCGTCACCTTCGATAGCAAGGGCGGTTCGTCGGTCCCCAGCATAAGCGTAAACAAAGGAGGTCTCGTCACCAAGCCTACGAATCCCTGGAAAAGCGGCTATAGCTTTGGCGGCTGGTACAAGGATACCTCATTTACGGACGATTGGGACTTTAACAACGATACCATAAGCGGAAACACCACCCTCTACGCGCGGTGGTATTACAGTTACACTCCCCCCTATTACTATGGCGGCTACTATGACAGCTGGAACAACTACGTCTACCCGTACCAGCTCGGCATCCCCAAAACAGGCGGCATGGCAAGCCTGCTCCCCTACGTGCTCCTTTCCGCCTCGGCCCTATGCGCGGCAATCGCGATCAAGCGCAAACGGGATTCATAAGGCAATAGATCCGGCCCGCGGGCCTTACCGCAAACAAAACGAATAATGATCCCCATCCGCCGGAGATGCGTAGCATCCCCGGCGGATACGTTTTTGGCCGGCTTGCAGTCCGCACACCTAACGAGTACAATAGAAATACCCGCAATAACCTCTGCCGTTCCAAGAGAGAGCGCGCTACTTGGTGAAGTTTCAGAAAATGAGGAAAGAACCGCCGTATGAAAAGCAATTATTATCTACTGACGAATCTCATTTCAGAAGAGGAAAAACGCGTGGTAACCAGCATTGTGGAACATATCGAGCGGGATGAAAAAAAGGTCAACATCCAGCAAATCGCCAATGAAAACTACGTATCCACCGCCTTTATCATGAAGATGTGCAAGCGTCTGGGCTTCGATGGCTACAGCGAGCTTTTTTACCAGCTTACCATGCAGGTAAAAAGCATGGGCAACGAATCCGGCGAAGGCAACCTGGCCACGCTGATCGACAATTATTCGGAAGAGAATGTGCGCAAATTCTGCCGGCTCCTTTCCCAATTCCGCGAGCAAAAGATCTTTGCCGTGGGCGCGGGCTTTGCGGATCATGTGGCCGCGTATATGGTGCAGCGTCTGGCCATTTGCGGCTTTATGGTTTTTAACAGCGTCCATTTTTACGATTTCATGCTCTACCATGAGGATGGAGAGAAGGTCGTGAGCAATGTGGAGCCTTCGTTCATGATCGCCATTTCCCAAAGCGGAGAGGCGGATATTGTGATCAATGATGTGAAGCGGGCGCGGCAGCAGGGCTTCAAGGTCATTGCCTTCACCAGGCGGGAGGATTCCTCCCTCGCCAGGCTATCCGATGTGTATTTTATCGTAGACGGCACCAAGCAGACCCTCGTTGGCGGCATCCCCAATCCATTTTTCGGCAAGGTGATTCTGGCTTTCGAGGAGCTTATGGGCGCTTACATCCGGCGCAGATCCGCAGATTGAACATTTTTACACACAAACAAAAAATAATTTCGGCAGGCGCTGTGATATACTCGGTTTGCGAGAACATATCGGGGCGCTTGTGTGTATGCGCCCAAAGAATGCCTGTCTGTTATGATGAAAAGGAGGAATTTCAATGAAAAAGACGTTTGCCCTGTTGCTGGCGCTCGTGCTGTGCATAGCCGCTTTTGCCGGATGCGCCCCTAACGCCCCGCAACCTGCCGCCGCGGAGCCCGAAGCGCCCCAGGCCACCGTGCCCGCGGAGGCCGCCGCCCCGGCCGAGCCCGAGAATGTGAAAGTCGACAAGCTCAACGTATACTTCGTGCCCTCCCGGGAGCCGGACGAGATCGTAACCGTGACCGAGCCCCTCAAGCAGCTGCTCAAGGATGAGATGGCCAAGCTAGGCTATGATATCGGCGAAGTGGTAATCTCCGTGGGCACGACTTACGAAGCCGTGGGTGAAGCCCTCAGCGCCGGCACGGCCGATGTGGGCCTTATCCCCGGCGGCACCTACGTGCTCTATGACGACGGCGCGGAGGTTATCCTTACCGCCACCCGCGATGGTTTGAGCAAGGATTCCGACAGCGCCAAGGACTGGAACGACGGCCAGCCCACCGAAGCTTCCGATAAGCAGGCCGTTTCTTACCGCGCGCTGATGATCGCCGGTCCTTCTAAACAGGGCCAGGCCCTGGCCGCCAAGGTCAACGCGGGCGAAGAGCTCACCTGGGAAGACCTCGACAGCGCCAAGTGGAGCGTGATGGGCTCCTCCTCTCCCGCAGGTTATATCTACCCCGCCCTCTGGCTGCAGGAACGCTATGGCAAGGGCATTACGGACCTGAAGAACGCCGTGCAGTCCGATTCCTACGGCAGCGCATTTGCCCGCCTCGCTTCCGGCCAGGTGGATGTGCTTCTCACCTATGCTGACGCCCGCCGGGACTATGTGGAAAAGTGGAATACCGAATTCAGCCGTAAAGAATCCATCTGGGCGGAGACCAACGTGATCGGCGTGACCGCGCCCATCTATAACGACACCGTTTCCGTGAGCAAGACATCCCCCATTATGGATGCGGCCATGATTTCCGCCCTGCAGGATGCCTTCATCAACATCGGCAACACCGAAGAAGGCAAGACCGTTATCGCCATCTACAGCCACAACGGCTATCAAAAGGCCGTGCCTGAAGATTACGACAACGAGCGCGCCGCGCAAAAGCTCATATTGGAGCTGAGCAACGCCCACTAAAAGAACATATGCGAGGGCGCGGGCCAAGCCCGCGCCCCCATAAAATCAAGCGGTAAAGCAGAAGGAGCGGAAGATGATTCGGTTTGATCATGTATCCAAGGTATATCCAAACGGAACGGTAGGGCTGCAAGACGTATCCCTCACCATCGGGCAGGGGGAGTTCGTGGCAATCATAGGCCTCTCCGGCGCCGGCAAATCTACCCTTTTGCGCGCCGTGAACCGCATGCACGACATCACGGAAGGCACCCTCACCGTGGATGGGCAGGAGCCTTGCAGCCTCAAAGGAAAAAAACTGCGCAAGTTCCGCAGAAATATCGGCATGATCTTCCAATCCTTCAACCTGGTAACGCGCACCACCGTGATCCGAAACGTGCTGATGGCGCGCGTGCCGGATATGCCCTTTTGGCGGGTGCTGCTGGGCCTTTTCAAAAAGCAGGATAAGCTCATGGCCCTGGAGGCATTGGATAAGGTAGGCATACTCGACAAGGCCTACGTGCGGGCGGATCAGCTTTCCGGCGGCCAACAGCAGCGCGTGGCCCTGGCCCGAACCTTGGCCCAGAACCCGCGTATCATCCTGGCGGATGAGCCCGTGGCCGCGCTGGATCCGGTCACGGCCAAGCAAGTGATGAGCGATTTCGTGCGCATCAACCAGGATATGGATATCTCTATCCTCATCAACATCCACCATGTGGAGCTGGCCCTCGAATATGCCAGCCGCATCATCGGCATACGGGCGGGCAGGATCGTTTTCGACGGCCCGGCCAAGGATGTGACCCAGGCCGTGCTGGATACCATCTACGAGGGCAAAATCCCGCAAAGCGCGGAGGGCGTAGCATGAGCCTCTATGATAAAATATTCAAGCCTAAGCGCCTCATGCTGGGCAACGGCAAGGTGGCGGAAGAAAAAGCCACGCGCACGCCGTTGGTCCTGCTGCTGCTCTTGGCCATGTCCATCCTTTCCATCAAAATAACCGGCTTCAAGCTTTCCACCCTGCTAAGCCGGGGCAAGGAATTTTGGGTGATCCTCGGGCAGATGTTCCCGCCCAACGCGGGCTATATCTCCAACATCTGGAAGCCCCTTACGGACACCATTAAAATGTCCCTCTTAGGCTCCTTTGTGGGCGGCGCGCTGGCTGTTCCCTTTTCCATCGCGGCATCCAGCAACATCGTGCACAGCCGCCTGCTGGTTACCCTCGTGCGCTTCATCCTGGGTCTCATCCGAACCTTACCCACCCTGGTGAGCGCCCTGATCGCCACGTATATCTTTGGCCTGGGAACCATGGCGGGCACCGTGGCCATCGGCCTTTTTACCTTTGCATATGTGGGCAAACAGCTCTATGAATATATTGAAACGGCGGATATGGGCGCGTATGAGGCTATGGAAGCCATGGGCGCCAGCAAGCCCCGGGCCTTTTTAGCCGCCATCCTGCCGCAGGTGCTGCCGGCCTATCTTTCCACCTGCCTCTTCTGCCTGGAAGGCAACGTGCGCTATGCCTCCATCCTCGGCTATGTGGGGGCGGGCGGCCTGGGCCTGATCCTCAACGAAAAGATCGGCTGGCGGGATTACCCCAGCGTGGGCATGATCCTGATCGTGCTGTTCCTTACCGTGCTCGTGATCGAAACCATCAGCCACGCCATCCGCAAGCGGCTGACCTAAAGGGGGTGCGAATATGAATACAAAAATCCTGCAAACCTACGCTTCCGCGCCTAAAGCCTGGTTTGGCAAGCTGCTGATCGCCCTGGTAGCGGCGGCGCTGACGGCCTGGTCCACCTCCACGGTACAGCTCCCGGAAAGCGGCCAAAACGGCCTGCAAGTGGCAGCCAACATCATCTCCGGCATCCTGCACCCGGATAAGGAGCTGCTCTTCAACTTTGGCAATACAGGCGTTGCCTATCTATTGCTGGAAACGATGTGCATCGCCTTTTTAGGCACCATCGTGGGGGCCGTGCTTTCCGTGCCTTTGGCATTCCTTTCGGCCACCAATTTGGTTCCCAGGCCCATAGCGGCCGTGGGCCGGCTTTTCATCATGGCCATCCGCACCGTGCCGCCCTTTGTTTACGGCCTTATGTTCATCCGGGTCACCGGCCCCGGGCCTTTTACGGGGCTTTTGACCATGTCCCTTTGCTCGGTCGGCATGGTGAGCAAAATGTTCATCGAGTGCATTGAGGACCTTGATAAGCGCATCCTCGAATCGCTGGATGCGGCGGGCTGTACCATGTTTCAAAAAATACGATACGGCATTTTGCCCCAGCTTTTTCCGGATTTTATGTCCACCTTGATCTACCGCTTCGATATGAACCTGCGTGACGCCACAGTTCTGGGTCTGGTGGGCGCGGGCGGCATCGGCGCGCCGCTGATCTTCGCTATGAGCGCCTACCGTTGGTCCGAAGTTGGGGCCATTCTCACGGGGCTGATCGTGCTCATATTCATCGTGGAATTCATCTCCACCAGGATCCGCATCAAGCTCGCTCGGGGGTGAGTGCCTTGGAAGAAAGAAAGCTGACCATTTGTTACACATCGGATCTGCATGGGCATTTTTACCCTACCACCTATGCGGATAGAAGCGAGCAAGCGCTGGGCCTTTTCCGCTTGGCGCCCCGCTTCCAAAAGGATGGCAATACCCTGGTGATCGACGGCGGGGATATCCTGCAGGGTTCGCCCTTTGCGGCCTATTGCAAGGCCGCCCTTTCGTCCCCCGCGGCCATTGCGGATATCATGAACCGCTGCGGCTATGACGCCATCACCCTGGGCAACCACGATTTTAACTATGGCACGGCATACCTGCGCGACTATCTTCGCGCCCTGCGGGCGGATTGCGTATGCCAGAACCTGTGCGATGAAAAGGGGGAGACCCCGTTCCCATACGTGATCAAAACCATGGCGAACGGCCTAAGGGTGGGCATCGCCGGCGTAGTTACGGACTTTGTAAATGTGTGGGAAAAGCCCGAAAACCTTTCGGGCATCCGCATCGGGTCGCCCTTTGAAGCGGCCAAGCAGGCATTGGAGGCCATGGCCGGCCAGGCGGATATCACCATCTGCGTATACCATGGCGGCTTTGAAAGGGACTTGGGCACCGGGCGGCTCCTTTCCCAAAACGGGGAGAATATCGCCTACCGCCTGTGCGAGGAATTGGGGTATGACATCCTGCTCACCGGGCACCAGCACCTCTCCTTTTCGGGCAGGCAGATCCACGGCACCTTTGCCCTGCAACCCACGGGCAACGGCAGGGAGTTCCACAAAATAGAAGTTGTGTGCAAAGGCGGCGCCAAGGTAATCAACTCCACACGGGTGTCGGCGGATACGCCGGCGGATCAAGCCCTGCGCGAAGCCTTTTCAAGCGTGGAGGAAGGTGTGCAGGCCTGGCTCGATGAGGATGTCGGCGCGCTGCCCAAGGCGCTTTTGCCGGCGCCGCGCCTTCAGATGGCCCGCTACGGCAATGGCATCGCGGCTTTGTTCCTTAGTGTGCAGCTGCACTTTTCCGGCGCGCAGATCACGGCGGCCAGCCTGGCCAATGAGGTGGCCGGTTTCCGCGAGCGGGTCACCCGGCGGGATATCCTGGCCAGCTACCCCTATTCCAATACCATGGTGGTGCTGGAGGTAACGGGCGAAAAGCTCAAAGCCGCCATTGAGCGCTCCGCCTCCTACTTCGCTTTGGATTCGGATGGCCGGATCGCCATTTCGGAGGCCTTTCTTATGCCCAAGGTCGAGCATTATAACTACGATTATTATGCCGGCGTGCGCTATTGCATCGACGTTGCGCGTCCCGTGGGGCAGCGGGTGGTTTCCCTATGCGTACGCGGCAACGACGTGCGGCCGGGCGATGTGTTTTCCATTTGCGTAAGCAATTACCGCGCCAGCGGCTCGGGCGGATATGAAGTTTACGCAGGCTGCCGGGTGCTGCGGGAAATCCAGCGCGAGCTGTCCGACCTGATCACTGAGTATTTCGAAAGCGGCCTGCATCATGACTTGGATGAACGCGCCTTGTGCGATTACCGGGTCATCGGCGGCCGCTGACGAGCGCAGAGCACGCAAATCAAAAACCACCAGTTGAACTGGTGGTATGCACGAGCCCTAGAAGGGTATATTACTAGCAGCGTCTTAAGACGCATTGAAAAATCTGCCAAGCGCAGTATAAAAAGCCCTATGCGGAAAAGCCGCTCATGCTTGAAGAAGGGCAATGCGCGCCGATGCATTTTCACTGGAACAAGATGGAGGATATCATCAACCGCGGCAGAGGAACCGTGCTGATCCACCTGTACAATTCCACTGTAGCGGGGGCTTTCGGGGATACGGATGTAACGGTCTATAAGGATGCGCGGACGTTTCAAGTAAAGGCCGGTACGCAAACCGCTTTGCATCCCGGCGAAAGCATCACCATCTATCCCAGCTTATATCACGATTTTTCCCTGCGGGAAGGTACCGGCCCAGCCCTGCTGGGAGAGGTATCTATGTGCACGATGATGTGAACGGCAACCGTTTCTATGAGCCCCTGGGCCGCTTCACCCAGGTGGAGGAAGACGAAGCGCCTTGGCGCTGTCTGTGCAACGAATACCCGCCCGCGAACGCATAAAAGTGCAGGACGGAGTGCACGGAGGGCGGCTTTTGCGATGCGGACTTGCGCGCAAAAAGCCGCCCTCGCCTCATTCGCGACGATATCCCATAATATGAATGCAGCGCAACTCGCGGATGGTATAGCTGCTCAAGGGCCGCTCATCCGCGTTAAAGGTATGGGCGGCCACCAGCACATTGCTTTTCGTAGCCGGCCGGCCGGTTTCCACCACCGCCAGGGTATGGGTGAAAGCCGTGCCGTCGGGGGTGAACTGGATGAAATCGCCAGGCTCCACGGCGGTCAGTTCGACCTCCTTGGCAAAGGGGCCGGGGCCGCGGTTGAGCAGCAAAAAATTATAAAAATACTGCACACCCGTCCAAGATGCCGTGCGCTGGTTGGCGTTGATATAGAACCAGCCCATCATCGGCGTGTAGTTCATCACACCCGTGCCAGCATATAAGACTTGGGAAGCAAAATTGGTGCAATCGCCCCCCAGCTCCGAAAAATCATAATAAGCCGGATTGCGGCCATATGCCCATTGATGCGCATAGGCTACCGCCTTTTCCCGGTCATAGGCGCGGGTCTCTTCCATGGCGCTCCCCCCTTGCCTTATACTATGCGGGTAAACCATAAATGGCTCGCATAGCCGGGCAAGGCTTAGGCGCCGCCTTCCCGTAGAGAGGCAAGCGTGCGCTTGCCCGCGTGCAGGCTCGGCCAATCGGATACGCTGCGCATCCGCACATCGAGCGTCAACGCGCCGCTTTCAACCGCCCGCGCAATGCGGTCTACGCCAAGGAGCGCAGCCTCCACCACGGCCGGGCCGCACGCGCCATGCAGTACCGCCGTCTCCACGCGCAGGCAGGGGGATGCTTGCGCATGATCTACGCAGGCGGTGAAATCCAGCAGATCCGGCAGGCGGAACAGGGCTTCGTCCAGCACGCACAGCTCCAGCGTATCTTGCCCGATGGCTGCGCCCTGGCCCAATCGCCGCCGAATATTATCCAGCCGGCGGAGATGGCTGCCACAGGGGCAAGGCCCGGGCAGAAAGCGGGATATATCGCCCGTGCGGTAGCGGATCAGCGGCATACCCCGCCGCCTGAGGGTAGAAAAGACCACCTCGCCGTATTCCCCCTCGGGGAGGGGCAGGCCGGATACGGGGTCCACCACTTCGAAGAAAAGATCGGCCTCGCGCAGGTGATAACCCGCGTGGGCCGCGCACTCCACGCCGCCGCCCAGGCCCATCTCCGTCATGCCGTAGTGGTCGAACACAACACAGTCAAATTGGGCGGCGATGGTTTCTATGGCTGCGCAGGACGCGTAGTCCGTACTTAAAAGCACGCTCTTGAGGCGAATCGCGCGGCCGGCATCCCGAGCATAAACGGCCAGCGCCCGCACCTGGGCAGGCGCGCCCACCAGCACGTTCGCCCGGCCTTCCTCCAGGGCCCGCAGGCAGGCGGGCAGGCTTTGCAGCGGGCCATGGCGCAGGGGCAGCGCGCCCAGGCGCGGGAGCGCAGCGGCGAGCAGGTCTCCCACGCTGCCGGGCCGCTCGCAAGGCAGCAGGATCATTACCCGATCCCCTGCCGACGCCAGGGTGGATATGCCGTAGTGGAAGAAATCAACGATCTCTTCCTGCTCCGCCCGCGTAAACCAAAGGCGTTTGGATGGGCCCGCGGTGCCGCTGGTATTTAGCGTGACAACCCGCTCGATCTCACCCTGGGATAGGCATAGCATGCGGTACCCCTCCCGGCGGATATCCGCCTCGCCCAGAAACGGCAGGCCGGCGATATCCGCATAAGCCTGAGGGAGGGATACCCCGGCCAGATGTTTGGCGTAAAAGGGGCTGCGCGCCCTGGCATATTCTATCGTATCTTGCAGTTGCCCGAGCTGCCAGGCAAAAAGGGCGTCCGGCGCGAAGGGCCGGCCGCCAAAGACGCGCTGGGATAGCCAGGGTTCCAAAGGCGTCCTTTTGATCATGCTCATTCCGCCAGCGCGCCCCGGTAGAGGGCGCGGCCTTCCGCACTCGTCAGGTTATAGGCGCAAAAGGGGATCAGCTTGCCCTGTGGGGAGACCACGTGGATATGGCATTGCTTCAGCCTATCCAGCTCCAGGTTCCAGGCATCCTGGAAGACCATGCAGGATACGGCCAGGGTATGGGTCTCCACCCGCTCCAAAAATGCGTCCAGCGCATCCGTGCATATGCTTTCCTCGCGACAGGATACAGGCGCGGGTTCATCGCAGCAGCAAGCCCCTTGCGGCGCGGACCAGCGGCGGGCCACATATTCCTGCGCGGCCCGGGCTGAACTGCCGGTGGGCGCGCAACAGCCGCCCGTTGCGGCAAGGGGCCGGATGGAGCTATCCGTCTCCAGCAAAAAGCTGCCATTGAAGCCGCAATAGGCGTTTTGCCCGCCGGAGGGACTAAAGTGCGCGGCCCGTAGCTTGCCCTCCGTCTGTTCCTCGATGGCGCGCAGCAGGGCGGGCAAAGTCAGGCGGTTAGCATCCGCGGGCGCGCCCGGGTGCCTGCCGAAAAAGCTCATGGGCTGGAAATGCACCCCCCGCACCCAAGGGAGGCGCTCGAAGGCGAAGCGCAGGATCGCCCCCACCTGGCCCTCGTTCACGCCCCGGGCGAGCGTGGGCACCAGCACCACGCCCAGGCCCGCCTCGGCGCAGGCTTGCACGGCCCGCTGCTTGATCTCCCATAGGGGCCTGCCCCGAAGGGCGATATAAGGCGCGTCCTCCGCGCCGTCGAATTGCAGGTATACGCAATCAAGGCCCGCCTGCCGCAATTCCCGCGCGTAGCCCGGTTCCTCGCCCAGGCGCAGGCCGTTGGTATTGAGCTGCACGAAAGGGAAGCCCATCTTCTTTACCATGCGCAGGATATCCCCTAGATCCTCCCGCACGGTGGGTTCCCCGCCCGAAAGCTGGATGTTGAAAGGCCCGCCGCTCGAAAGCAGCATGCGCAGCCAGCCCTCGATCGTGCCTAAAGGCGGGTCTTCGGGCGGTTCCTCGCCTGCGGAGGCGAAGCAGACCGGGCAGCAGAGATTGCAGCGCTCCGTAATCTCCAACAATATGCAGCAGGAGCGCTGGCGGTGATCCGGGCAAAGGCCGCAGTCATAGGGGCAACCCCGCTCCACGGCCGTGGCGCAGGCATCCGGCCGTGCCGTTTCGTTCTCCCGCGCCCAGGCGGCGTAGCCCGGCCCCTCCCAGATCAGCGTGCGGAAAGCGCCGTGCTCCAGGCAGGTCTTTTCAAGATACACCCTTTCTCCATAGGCTACCCTTTTCGCCTCGACCTTTTTGAGACATTGGGGGCAAACGCTCTCCGCCAGCCCCAATTCCACCGCTTCCCCGCCCATTCCTTCGCCTCCCCTTGCCTTAGTTCAGCTCGTAGCCGTTTTCCTCTAAAATCTCCAGGCATTTGAAATACACGGCCTCGATGATGGGCGGGCAGCGGGTCATGCGGTTGCTAAGGTCGCCGCCCATGATGCAGGCGCAGTCCGTACCGCCGTATTGCTCGCCATGCGCCACTTCGAACCATTCCACCAGCTCGGTGACCATAGCGTTAAGGCGATTATCCTGCCTTTCCTCGGGGCCGCCCTTGGCTGCATAATAGCCGATCAGGCAAGCGCCGCCCGTCAGCGCGCCGCAGAGCCGGCCGGAAAAGCCCATGCCCCCCAGCAGGCCGCCCATGGCGCGCACGAGGCCGGGGTTTTCTTCCCCATCCGCTTCCAGGCGCAGCAAAAGCAAAATCTGCGAGCAGCCATAGCTCTGCATGGAAAGCTCCATCATTCGCGCCCCAAAATCATCCATCGCGTTTACCTCCCGTTTATACGCGCCGCGCAGCCATGGTAAAATAGCCTTCCCCGGCCCCGCAGCCCATTTCGCAAAGCCCCTTTAAAAGGGCCGCATCCTCCACTTCCCAAAGCAGGCGTGTGCGGAATTCCTCCAGCAGGCCGGGATGATCCTCCCAATGGAGCAACGCAAAGCCCGCATCCGCCAGCCTATCCGCCCAGGCGCTCCGGGCCGCTTCCGCGGATTCATAACGTATATCCGACACCAACAGCGCGCCATCCGCTTTGAGCGCGCGGCCGCATTCTTGCAGCACGGCGGGGATATCCGGCAGGGCAGAGAGCGCGCACTCAAAAAGCAGGGCGTCCATCTCTCCCGCGCCAAAGGGCAACCGCCTTGCATCCGCGCACAGCGCCACGAGGCCCCGCGCACGCGCACATGCACAAAGCGAGGGCGAGATATCCACGCCCACCGCCGCAAATCCCCTCTCCAGCAGGAAGGCTACGCCCGCGCCCGCGCCGCAGCCGATATCCGCCACCCGCGCGCCCGGCCTTAGCCCCCCCGCTTGCAGCAAAAGCAGGGTGACCTGCCGCCCGCCCGGGTGCATTTCGCTTGCGGCCCAGGCTTCCCACACGCTGGGGGTCATTTATCCTCCAGGGATTTTTCCACCCGCAGCATCTTGCCCAGCGCCAGTTCTTCGGGGATGAAAACCTGGCCGCAGCTCGGGCACTTGGGCAGGCTCACGGGGAAGCTGTTGCCCAAATAGGTCAGCTTTACCCTGCCGATCTCCATCTTCTGGCAGCACTTGCCGCAAACCAGCCCTTCGGCCGCGGAAAGGTCGACCCCGCTTTCGTACATTTTCTCATTCATGCGCTCACACCTCGATCTCCATGCGGTGGCTATAGGCGTTGCGCACGCAAAAGGAAGCGCCCTCCCGCC
>JAYFPE010000056.1:0-17928 GCA_034928145.1 Candidatus Pelethousia sp.
ATTTGCGCCGGGCCGCTCAGCGTGTCAAAAAAGTGGCCGTAGCCACTTTTTTGAGTTTACAGGGTTTGCTTGTGCCTGTGGGCACACCCTTCGGGTGCAACGGATGTCGCAGAAGGCGACATATTAAGGACGCGGCCGGCAAACCCCGCGGGGAAACCCTGCGGGGAAACCCTTGCTGCGCAAGGCCTCTCGCCGCCGCCGCACCTGTGCCCCAGGGCATCCTCTCTTGCCGCTTTGGGGCAATTCACCTTGTTCGCTGGCGGCGATGAAAACCTCCGGGAGGCGGAAACCCGGTGAGCAAAGGAGCAACGCGACATATTGGGAGCGTTGCGATGATTGCGAACTGTGAACGGCCCCCGAACCCCCAAGGGGTTGTATGACAGGCTAAGCGGCCCGGCGCATTTGCGCCGGGCCGCTACTCACACAAGCTCTTAACCGAATAACCCCGCCTGCTTTTCCAAAAAGCCTAAGAGCGGCATGCCCAGGCCGTAGCAGGCGGCGGCCTGGCCCGCGGCCACGCTGAGCGCGCAGAGGACCATGGGCACGCCCACCTGGTAAACATAGGCCAGCAGATAGCCCACTACCAGCGCGTTGATGGCTAGGGCAGGCAGGGGGGCCAGCCATTTGGAGCAGCCCTTGCGGCTAAGAAGATAGGTGCAAAAGGCCGCAAGGCCGGTGGCCAGGCTGCCGAAAATAACGTCGTAGACCACAGCGCCCGTAAGCAAATTGGCAAGCAGGCAGCCGAGGAAGAGACCGGGAATGGCAGCGGGCGTGAACCAGGGCAGCACGCAGAGGGCCTCAGAAAGGCGCACTTGAATAAGGCCGGAGCCAAACGGGGCCGCGGCCAGGGAGATCAACACGTAGAGCGCCCCAATGAGGGCGCCCTGCGCCAGGGATCGCGTTCGCATTATTGGGCTGCCAAGTGGGCGTTGATCTTGGCTACCAGGCCGTCCACATCGATGCCGTGAACGGCGCAGGCCTGCGCGAGGTCCTCGCCGCTGGCCATGATGCAGCCCAGGCAATGCATGCCGGATTCCATCAGGATATCCGCCACGGCCGGATCCGTCCGCAGGATCTGCTCGATGGTCATGCTCTTATCGACGCTCATATTTTATCTCCTTTTATCTGTATGCTGATCGGGCCGCAACCGGCCCGATTCAATTATAGCACATCATTTTAACTTTTGGCGTTGAATTTACAGCCGCATTTTGTGCAAGTTACGCGAAGTTTACCCTTGCCCCGCGGCACGCGCAGCTTTTGCCTGCATTGGGGGCAGGTTAGGTATTTGAACTTTTTGCGCTCGGCATTGAGGTTGATGACATTGCGGTGGCCGTAGCGCAGGCGCTGCCAAAGGGCGCGCAGCTTGTTTTCCAGCCGCAGGTAGCCTGTTAACTCCCGCTGTCTGGCCGCATAGTTGCGGGAGAATATGCGAAAAACCGCATAGCCGTAAAAAATCAGGGCCAGCAGGCGAAAAGCGGTGAAGAGCACGGGAACCTTGGAGAGAAACCAGGTGACCACGCTGCACCCGATG
This sequence comes from Candidatus Pelethousia sp., assembly GCA_034928145.1. Classification (GTDB taxonomy): domain Bacteria; phylum Bacillota; class Clostridia; order Christensenellales; family CAG-138; genus Pelethousia. Next base: position 1,532 of record JAYFPE010000056.1, read on the forward strand.
CCGCCCCAAAAGAGAGCCAAATTCAGCTTATCCACGCCATAGCGGCCTTGCAGCAAACGATTGAAAAAACCCATAAAATCCTACCTAATATCTACTCGATCCTGGTCAGCAGCAGGCCCGTCATGGGGGGCAGCCGCAGGTATAGCTCGCCGTTTTCGGCCCGGAACTCCCGGCCGCTGGCCGCATCCCGGTAAAGCCCATCCAGCCAGAGCCGGTTCACATCCGGCCCTTGGGCAAAATGGTTCACGCTCAACGCGCCCTGGAAGGGCTCCAGCGAGCGGTTCACCAACAGCGCCGCGCCGCTTTGACCCTCGCAACGCAGGGCCGCGAATACATCCGGCGCGAGCGCGGCCATGCCGCAGCCGCCGCGATACAGCGCCGGGCAGCTCCGGCGGGCCGTGGAAACCGCCTTGTAAAAGGATAACAGATCATCATCCTCCCGGCCCCAGGGATAGGTCTTGCGGTTGAAGGGATCCGCCATGCCCGTAAGGCCGGCCTCATCCCCATAATACACGCAAGGCACGCCCGGCAGGCCGAATTGGATCAGTACGCCCAGCTTTAATCGCGCTCTGGCCAGCACCGCCGCTTCCGCCCCGGGCTGCCACGCGGCCTGCTCCTTGCGCGAGAGCGCATCGCGGTTGGGCGCGCCCGAGAGCGCCGTGCGCGCTCGGATGGTATCGTGGCTGCCCAGGATGTTGAGCTGGGCCTCGTAAAAGGGCTTGGGGTAATTCTCCATCAGGCTCATCAGGCGATCCACCAAGTCCGCAGCCGCGCCGTTGCCCAGCAGGAAGGAGAGCGCCGCGTCCTTGAAGGGGTAGCCCATGGCGCTATCCAGCTCGTGGCCATCCACATACTTGCGCCGCCGGCCAAAGCCTTCTTTATTGGAAGCGTCATCCCAGACCTCGCCCAGGAGCACGGCCTCCGGATCGAGGGCCTTTAGCTTTTCGCGCAGGAAAGCGATAAAATCATCCGGCAGTTCGTCCGCCACATCCAGCCGCCAGCTCGTTGCGCCCAGCGCGCCGTAATGCGCCAGAACATGGGCGATAAAGTCCATATAGCCCGGGTCGCTCTCGTTGACCTCGGGCAGGGAGCAAAAGCCCCACCAGCAACGGTAATCATCGGGATAATGCCGGAAATCATACCAGGCCCGATACGGGGAATTCGGGTCGGAGCAAGCGCCGCCCCCATAAACGCCCTTGGCATCGAAATAGACGCTGTCGTCCCCGGTATGGGAGAACACGCCGTCCAGCATCACCCGCATACCGTAGCCCGCCGCAGCCTCGATGAGCGAGCGAAGATCGTCTTCTGTGCCCAGGATGGGGTCTACCCGAAGGTAATCCGCCGTGTTGTAGCGGTGGTTAGAGGGGGAGAGGAATACGGGGGTGAGGTAGAGGCAGGTAACGCCCAAAGAAGCCAGGTGGGGCAGCTTTTCGCGGATGCCGTTTAGGTTGCCGCCAAAGAAATCGCAGGGGTCGTAATCCTTGGAGCCGGGCAGCGGCAGGTAAAGCGGCTCCTCCTGCCAATCTTTGTGCAGCAGCACCCGGTGCCCCAGCGCCTTGTGCTCTTCTACACCCAGGATATCCCCGCTGCGGAAAAACCGATCCGGGAAGATCTGGTAAGCCACGCCCTCGCGGAACCAGGCCGGAGTCTCGAAGGCCGGGTCGTACACCGTGAGCTGCCAGGAGGGAGGCTGTTCGTCATAGAAGCGGCCGGGGCCGCCATAGCCTTTGCTCACGCCGTAATAGCGCCTGCCCTCGGGGCCGTCCCAAATAAAATAATACCAGATCAGGCCGGGCGTCTCTGCCGGGAGGATGAACTCCACCGCCTCCCCGGCCCGCTCGCCCCGCACCAGCCGCTCCTGGCCGTCGAGCCAGAGGCGCAGGGTGAGCCGCCCGGATCCCTTTATTTCCGCCAGGATGCGCACCTGCTCCCCGGCCTTAACGGCCCCAAAAGGCGCCCGATAGCGCAGCAGCCTGGAATCGTGATAAACACAGCTTTCTTTCATGGCTTTTATTTTAGCACAAAACCCCTGGCCGACAACGGCTTTTGCAACATTGTCACAATTTCGCCGGGCGCCTGCCCTACACGGACAGGCCCTTCGCGGACAGCGGCCCTACGCGGGCGGGTCCTTCGCGGATAGCGGGCCCGGGGCACAGCCTTTGTGGTGGTCGTTAAGGGAGAAGGCCGTTTGTTGCCTTCAGCGCTTTTCGTAGCCTTTCCGGTGCGGCTTGAAGGCCAAAATCGACCGCTTATGCATCCGCGCGAGACAAAAAGCCGTTTCTTCGCTATACTGGCAGCATAAGAAGCAAGGAGATGAAGGCGCATGAAGATTACGCTGGAACAGGCCGCCCTGGCCGAGCCGGAGGTGTGCATCCGCGGGGAGCTGGCTAGCCCCCAGGTCACGGCCCTCATCGCCGCCCTGCAGCGCGCGGGCGGGCTGGGAAAGATCTTCCTCTACCGGGATGAGCGGGAGTATCCCTTTGACCCGGGGGAGATCAGCTTCTTCGAAGCCCGGGGCAGCAAGGTATACGCCCGCTGCGGCGGGGAGGAATATGAAACGCGGCACAAGCTCTACGAGCTGTGCGAGCTGTTTGCCTGCAAGGGTTTTGTGCAGATCAGCAAGGGCGTGGTGGCCAATGTGGATTCCATCCGCAGCGTGGAAGCGGAGTTTTCCGGCAATTATACCGCCCTGCTCAAGGATGGCAAAACCCGGCTGACCATCTCCCGCAAATACATGAAGGATTTTCGCAATTATGTAATGGAGGTAAAATAATATGTTCAAAAAGGTTTTAGAGCACGTGGGCGTGGGCCTGGCCGTAGGCGCGGTGGCCTCCACGGCCTGCATGGCCCTGCTGGGCGGCCTCGATGGCACCCTGATCCAGGTGATGGCCTGGCTCGCGGCCTCGGCGCTGATGGGCATAGTCTCCCTGATCTATGACATCGAGGCCCTGTCCCTACCCCTGGCCATTGGCCTGCACGCGGCCCTCTGCTTTGGGATATCCCTGGGCACGGGTTACCTGTTGGGCTATGGCGAATACTTTGGCCCCCGGTTTGCCTTGCTGATGATTCCCTGCTTTCTCCTGATCTATCTGGTTATCAGCTTATGCATCTGGCTCTATGGCCGCCACTACGCCCGTACCACCAGCGAGCGGCTGGCAAAGAAGTAAAGGAGCAAGGCGCCGATATGGCCCGGCGACAGACTGTTAGAACCCTCTTGGGGGTTCGGCGGCCGTAGCCCCCGGGGGTTCCAAACCGCCGCCGCGCATATCGCCGGCGGCGGAAAGCCTTGCGAAGCAAAGCTTTCTTCTCAGAAAGCGCCGCCCGCGAGGTGCAAGCAGGCGCTTTTCGCACCTCAAAAAAGTGGCCTGCGCCACTTTTGACACGCTCACGGCCCGGCGCATCCTTCCTGCGCCGGGCCGCTGCTTATATCTATGAGTATCATAGGTTATTTGGTTACGCTTTCTTTTAAGAATAGCAAGGGAGGCGGGGACAGAACCCTGCCATTCGCTACAAGCTCCGATATAAATCCATATACTGCCGGGCGCTCTTATCCCAGGTAAAGTGGGCGCGCATGCCGCGCGTTTGGAGGCTCTGCCAGGAGGCGGGGTAATCAAAGAAGGTTTCGAGGGCACGATCAATGGCGCCCAGCATATCGCCCGCATCGTAGAAGGTGAAGGTGAAGCCCAAGCCCTCGTCTGTGAACTTATTGTAGGGCGTGATACTATCCTTGAGGCCGCCCGTTTCGCGCACAATGGGCACGCAGCCATAGCGCAGGGCGATGAGCTGGGACAGGCCGCAGGGCTCGAACTGCGAGGGCATGAGGAACATATCGCTGCCCGCGTAGACCCGGTTGGCCATAGGCGGGTTGTGCTCCAGCCAGCATCCTACCCGGCCGGGCCAACGCCAGCAGGCCCAGGAGAAGAGCTGCTCGTAGCGCCGCTCGCCGGTGCCCAGGACAACGAGCTGTATGCGCCGATCCATAAAGCGCTCTATGGCCTGCTCGATCAGGTCGAGGCCCTTTTGATCCGTGAGGCGGGTGACCATGCCCACGATGGGCACATCCGCATCGGCGTCCAGGTTGAAATAATCCTGCAGATCCCGTTTGCAGCGGGCTTTGCCGGCAAGGTCGTCGGCGCTGAAGTGAGCGGCGATGTGCGGATCCGTAGTGGGATCATAGAGGGGTTCATCCAAGCCGTTGAGGATGCCGCTCACGCGGCCCCGGGCGCGGAGCACGCCGTCGAGCGTTTCGCCATAGCCGCTGGATTGGATCTCGGACGCATAGGAGGGGCTCACGGTGGTCACGGCGTCCGCCATGACCAGGGCCGCCTTCATGAAATTGGCCTTGCCGTAATATTCGATATAATCCTGGTTAAAAAGGCCGCCGCTCAGGCTCAAAAGCTCGGAAACGAAAGGCCAATCGAACACGCCCTGGTAGCGCAGGTTGTGGATGGTGAAGAGGGTGCGCACGCGGGCGTAATCCGCCAGGCAGTTATATTGCAGCTTCAAAAGGGCCACGGCCATGGCCGCCTGCCAATCGTGGGCATGCAGCACATCCGGGAAAAAGCCGATGTGCGGCAGGCAGTCCAGCACAGCCTTGGAGAAAAAGGCGAAGCGCTCGGCCTCATCGTTGCAGGCGTGGCCGTAGATGTAATTGCGGCCGAAATAATATTCGTTATCTACAAAATAGAAGGTAACGCCGTCCTGCTCCAGCGCTTCAATGCCGCAATACTGGCTGCGCCAGCCCAGCGGTATAGGGAAATCGCAAACGTGCGCCATGCGCTGCTTGTATTCTTCCTCAACGGCGGAATACTTGGGCAGGATCACGCGCACGTCCGCGCCCAGCTTTTTCAGCTCTTTGGGCAGCGCGCCCAGCACATCCGCCAGACCGCCCGTTTTAACAAAAGGCACGCATTCGCTGGCCGCCAGCAGCACGCGCAGAGGCCGGGCCTCGCGCGAAAGAGGGGGCTGGCTGCTACGGACAGGCCGCGCAGCCGGAACGGCCGCTCTGGGTGCCGCTGGCGCGGCTGCGGGCGTGAGCCGGGTGGCGAAAAACACCGCGGGCGCTGTGGTTTGAATAGGCCGGATAGCCGGTGTATCTGGCATGGTGCTCCTTTCCGCCTGCAAGGCTTAGAAGAGGTTCATATGCATTTACTATATACTGCGGGCGGCCCAGCCGCAAGCCCCCTTTGGGGAGATGCGCAGGCCGCCCGTAAGCATACCGAATAATTAGATGCTGCTGCCCTTGCGGATGATGACCGGGAAGCTTTCGTAGCCTGCCAAACGGCGGCCGCTGTGCACGGTGCAGCCCTTGTCGAGGATCACGTGGTTCAGCTCGCAGCCCTCCTGGATATCGCTGCCCTGCAGCACCAGGCAGTTGGTGAGCTTGGTGCCCCGGGCGACCTTCACGCCGCGGAAGAGCACGCAGGAATCCACCTCGCCCTCGATCACGCAGCCATCCGCCACCAGGCTGTTGCGCACCTTGGCCGTGGAAAGATAGCGCGCGGGCACCTCGTCCTTGACCTTGGTGTAGATAGGGTGGTCGGGGTTGAACAGGTCGGCCCGCACCTCTTTTTTGAGCACGTTCATATTGTGCGTGAAATAGGAGGCAATGGAGCTGAGGCAGCCGATATAGCCATCGTAGCGCCAGCCGTAGAGCTTGAGGGTATTTACCTTTCGCAGGAGCACATCGCGGATGAAATCCGTGCAGCCGTGGCTGGCCGCCTCCTCGATGAGGTATTCGAGCAGGGCCTTTTCGAGGATGAATACGTCGCAGGAGGAATGGCAGCTGCTGGGCCTGTAGGGGTTTAATTGCAGGTCCGTGATGCGGCCTGTATCGTCCAGCTCCATACGCAGCTCGTCGAACTGGTCGTCGTTATGGCCGGCGGTCACGTCATTATACATGATGGTGATATCCGCCCCGGTATCGATATGCTGGTCGACCATGGCGCGGAAGGTCGTGTTGAACACGGTATGGCTGCCTGTGAGGATCACATAGCGCTGGGTTGATCTGCGGATATAGCCCAGCACGGAGCGCAAAGCGTCCAGCGTGCCCTTATAAATGCCGGTGTTGTCGTGGGTGACGAAGGGGGGCAGGATGAAGAGGCCGTCGTGCTTGCGGTGCAGTTCCCATTCCTTGCCGGAGCCAAGGTGATCCATCAGGGAATGGTAGTTCTTCTGAGCAATGAGGCCTACGTTGGAGATGCCGGTATTCACCAGGGAGGAGAGCACGAAATCGATGCAACGGTAGCGCCCGGCAAAGGGCACGGCGGCCACAGAGCGGGAATAGGTGAGATCCCTTAGCTGCATGCTGGATTCGCCCGTATAGATCAAACCGAATACGTTGCCCTGCATAGCCTACACCTCCTGAATGCAGCCGTAGATGCCCGTGTTGACGATCATGCCCACCGGCACCCGGCTATCCGCCGCGATCTCCGTGCCGCTGGCGATGAGGGTGATATCGCCGGTGAGGGAGGTATCGTAATCCCCATCCTCCGGCAGGCGCTTGGCGCCCACCTCGGCGCATTGGCCCACGATGGAGTTTTCACCCACGATAGCCTTGCGCAACGTGGCGTTTTTGCAGATTTTGGCGCCGGGCATCAGCACGCAGTCCGTCACCTTGGCGCCTTCTTCCACCGTAACGCCTGCAAAGAGAATGCTGTGGTGCACATCGCCCAATATCTCGCAGCCCTCGGTGACCAACGAGGCGGTAATGCTCGCCTCCTTGCCCACGCAGTGCGGCGGCATGATGGGCGATTTGCTGTAGATTCGCCAGGGCTTATCGTGCCAGAGCTGGCTCGAAAGATCCAGCAGCGGCGGGTCGGCGATGATATCCATATTAGCCTCCCAGAGGCTTTGCACCGTGCCGACATCCTTCCAATAGCTGCTGAATTCGTAGGCGCGCAGCTTGCAGCCCGCGGCCAGCATCCTGGGGATGATATCCTTGCCGAAGTCGTTCTCGGAGGCGGGGTCTTTATTATCCGCGATGAGATATTGCCGAAGGATGGGCCAGGTGAAGATGTAAATGCCCATGGAGGCCTTGTTGCTCTTGGGCTTTAACGGCTTTTCCTCGAATTCGATGATGTTGCCGGCCTCGTCCGTGTTCATGATGCCGAAACGGTTCGCCTCCTCCATGGGCACGGCGCGCACGGCGATGGTGGCCTCCGCCCCGCCGTCGATGTGCTCCTGCAGCATTTTGGAGTAATCCATTTTATAGATATGGTCGCCGGAGAGGATCAGCACATATTCAGGGTCATATTGCTCGATGAAGGGGATGTTTTGGTAGATGGCGTTGGCCGTGCCGGAATACCATTCGCCCCGGCTGCCCGAGACATAGGGCGGCAGCACGAAAACGCCCCCGCTATTGCGGTCGAGGTCCCAGGCCTGGCCGGTGCCGATATAGGCGTTTAGCTCCATAGGCTCATATTGGGTGAGCACGCCTACGGTGCCGATATCGGAATTGACGCAGTTGGAGAGGGGGAAATCGATGATGCGGTACCTGCCGCCAAAAGGCACGGCTGGTTTGGCCATGCGGTTGGTGAGCACGCTGAGCCGGCTGCCCTGCCCACCGGCCAGCAGCATGGCCACGATCGTTTTCTTTATCATGGTTCTTCGCTCCTCCCGTCCAAGCCATAGCGCGGGTCTGCGGGCCTCGGGCCGGGCCACGCGGCCGCCGGCCTGCGCTGCGGCTTTAGGTAATAATACACCGCCTCATAGGGCGAAAGCATGATATCCACATATTCGCCGCCGTATTCATCCTGTTCGCTAAGGACGCCCGAAATCTCTCTCAGGTCTACATTGGAGAGCGCCTGGGTGAGCACGTAGGGCTGGGGCAGGGGGATGCGGTAAGGGTCGTGCTTGACGGGCGTAAAGTTGAAGGCGCAGAGCAACTCGCCGCCCCGGCTATCCCGCCGAATAAAGACCAGGATGCTGTGGACGTTATCGTCCGCGGCCAGCCACTCGAAGCCCTGCCAATCGTCGTCCTGTTCGTAGAGGGCGGGGGTACGGGCATAAAAGCGGTTGAGCTGGCGGGTAAAGAGCTGCATATCGCCATGGGAAGGGTAGGAGAGCAGGAACCAATCGAGCGGCCTGCGAAAATCCCACTCGATAAACTGGCCGAACTCGCCGCCCATGAAATTGAGCTTTTTGCCCGGGTGGGCGAATTGATACATCAAAAGCAGCCGCAGCTGGCGAAATTTATCTTCGTATTCGCCGGGCATGCGGCCGATGAGCGAGCACTTGCCATGCACCACCTCATCGTGCGAGAGGGGAAGGATGTAGCGCTCGGAAAAGGCGTAACACATGGAGAAGGTTACCTGATCGTGGTGCCACTTGCGAAAGAGGCTATCCATGGACATATAGGAGAGCGTGTCGTTCATCCAGCCCATGTTCCATTTGTAATCGAAGCCCAGGCCCCCTTCCTCGGGGGGCGCGGTCACGTCGGGGAAGGCGGTGCTCTCTTCGGCGATGAGCAACGCGCCCGGCGCTTCCTGCCGCACGGCTATGCTAAGGGCGCGGAACATCGCAATCGCGCCCAGGTTTTCCCTGCCGCCGTAGCGGTTGGGCAGCCAGGCGTTGCCCTCGCGGCCATAATCGAGGTAGAGCATGCAGCTTACGGCGTCTACCCGAAGGCCGTCGATGTGATATTCCCGCAGGAAATACATGGCGTTGGAGATGAGGAAGCTGCGCACCTCGTTTTTTTCGTAATTGAAAAGCAGGGTGCCCCATTGCGGCTGGTCGCTGCGGCGGGGATCCGGGTGCTCATAAAGGGGCGTGCCGTCGAAGCGGCGCAGCCCCTGCTCATCCCGCGCGAAATGGGCGGGAACCCAGTCCAAGATCACGCCGATGCCGCTTTGGTGGCAGGCGTCCACAAAATGCTTGAATTGCTGGGGCGTGCCATAGCGGGCGGTAATGGAATAGTATCCCGTGACCTGATAGCCCCAGCTGTCGTCCAGGGGATATTCGCAAACCGGCATCAGCTCGATGTGCGTATAGCCCATATCCGCCACGTAGCGCACCAGCTCCTCGCTCAGCTCGTCAAAGCCCAGATCGAGTTTCCAGGAGCCAGGGTGCAGCTCGTAGATGTTTATGGGCGCGCTGTGGTGATCCAGCACGGCCCTGCGGGCCATGTAGACCCCGTCGTTCCAATCATAGCCGCCGATATCCCAAATCACGGAGGCCGTGTTGGGCCGCAGCTGGCTGGCAAAGGCAAAGGGATCGGCCTTGTAGAGCAGTTCGCCCCCGGAGGTGCGGATGGCGTATTTGTAAGTATCCCCTTCGTGGGCGATGCCGATGAAGGCCTGCCAAACGCCCGTGGTGCCGCACATCTCCATAGGGTCCGCCTCGGGATTCCAACCGTTGAAACTGCCCACCACGCTCACGCTTTGGGCATTGGGCGCCCACACGGCAAAGCGGAAAGCCGGGTGCCCATCCTTTTTAACAGCATGGCAGCCTAGCGACATGTAGGCGTATATATTCGTGCCCTCGCCCCACAAATATAAATCTTTTTGGCTGATCTTTTCGTTCAAAACGGACCTCACATGCTGCATTTCGGCAACGCCGTGCCTTGGTTTCGTTTATCACCAGCCTGCCTATGACGCGGGCCGGGCCAAAAGGGTTTGTTAGCGCGGAGGAAATATATTATACTAATAGGGATAACGCGCGGACATACCGCATGGAGATTGCCTCCTACGGTATTTCTAGTATAGTTATATTTAATGAAAAAAGCAAGGCGGGTGCATGTGTGAATCATTTCATTGATACGGCGAGTGTAAACCCCTGGCGGAACTTGGCCCTGGAGGAACTGCTTTTTGAGCGGCACACGCAAGGCGTTTGCCTCTATCTTTGGCAAAATCAAAACACCGTAGTCATTGGCCGCAACCAGAACGCATGGAAGGAATGCAGGGTAGAGGCGCTGGAGGAGGCAGGCGGACGCTTGGCCAGGCGATCTTCCGGCGGCGGGGCTGTGTTCCACGATCTGGGCAACCTCAACTTCACCTTTCTTACCCCGCGATCGGCCTATGACCTGCATCGGCAGCTAGGCGTGGTGATCGCGGCCGTGCGGAGCCTCGGCATTGAGGCGGGTTTTACGGGCCGCAACGATATCGTGGCAGCGAACGGATCCAAATTCTCCGGCAACGCCTTCCGCTATTCTAACCAGGTGGGCATGCACCACGGCACCATTTTGGTGGATGTGGATATGTCCAAACTTTCGGCCTACCTGATGCCCTCCAAGGCCAAACTGGCGGCCAAGGGCGTGGAGAGCGTGCGCAGCCGCGTTTGCAACCTCACCGAGTTCGTACCCGGCCTCACGGTGGCCGCGGTGCGCGAGGCCGTGGCCGCCGCCTTCGAGGCGGAATACGGCAAGGCCGCCCTCTTGCGGGAAGAGGATCTCGATCAAGCCGTTTTGACGGAAAAAGAACAGAAATACAGTTCCTGGGCGTGGCGAATGGGCAGCTCGCCGGCCTGCGATTTGGAGCTGGAAGAAAGGTTTCCCTGGGGCGGCGTCACCTTGCAGTTGGCCCTCTCAGAGGGGCGGGTACGGGAGGCGGCGGTATATAGCGACGCCATGGACGAAGCCTTCATCCTGCGCATCCCGGCGGCGCTTAGGGGCGTGCGCTTTGCGCCGGCGGATCTGGCGGAGGCCATCCTCGCCTTGGGCGGGCCGGAGGCCGAAGACCTCGCGGCCTGGCTGCGGGCGCTGCGGATTTAGGCCGGTTCCAGCGATTTCCTCGCATAGGCCATGCTCTTGGGCGCATACTAGGGCTACCAAGTACGGGAGGTAGTGTATGTCGAAGTCCAAGGTTGGCTGACAAACTATTGGCTGCCGCGTGATAAGTTTCTCCTATAATAAAAGCGGCCAAAGCTGCGATCTTGACCGCATCGAGGTCGAGCCTATGAGCGGGTGCCATACCGGCGAGGCCTGCGACGAAAGCCTTTGCGGCAGTTATAAGACGCGCTGAACGCGGTAAAAACAAAAGAAGGCCTCCGGCAATAGCCGGGGGCCTTCGATCGTCAACAAAGCGGCGGCTCCACTTTGTAGGCGCGCCCTCCGGGCGCAACTGATGCCCCCAAAGGCGGCTTATTATTGACGCGGCGCCCCCCGGGCTTTGGCATACGAAAGGCAACGGCGCATATTCCTTTGCCGGGCCGCATGGGCCATCAAATTCGCTTGTTGGGTTTATTCCGTGATGGTGACGGTATCGTGCAGGTAGCGGCGAACATCCAAGGCGATGATAAAGTTGATCACGCCGTCGATCAGTAGGCTCACGCCGATAAAAACGGTCATGGCGTTTACGGCCTTGAAGGGGTTAAAAAGCATCAGCAGGCCCAGGACGAAGGTGACCAGGGCGCAGATGGCGTTGCGCCGGGCGCTGCCGGCGTGTCTGCCCCGAAGCTGGTAGCTGATCTGCAGCTTGATGAGGCTGTCCGCCATGATGACCAGGCCCAGCACCGTGCCGAACACGGCCAGCACGACCTCGGTGCGGATGAGCAGCAAAAGGCCCAGCAGCAGGCCCACCAGGCCCAGCAGGTAGCCGTTGCCCAAGGAAAGAAAGCCCAGGGAGTTCCATTGGGCCAAGATGCGCGCCAGACCATAAAGAATGAGCAGAATGCCCGCGGCGTAACAGATAACCAGGCGTGCCGCCCCGGGCCAGATCACTAGCGCGAACCCCAATATGAGATATACGAGCGCGGCGATTATAAACGTGGTGCTAAAGCTTTTTGTCATGGACATATCTCCTTTGCGTTTGTGACGGATCCATAGCATTGTTTTACATGATTATACCACAAACGAAAGGGTTTAAATCCCGGCGGATAGACATTTTAACCGCTTCTTGACAAGAACACTTATCGATACTATAATATCGATAGAGATGTGCGGAAAATAGCAAAGGAGGCATGGATTATGCGCGAAGGTGATAAACCCACGGTAATCTCCAAACAGGCGCTCCAACGCATGCCCTATTATATCCGCTTCCTGCGGGGGCTTAAGGAGCGCGGCATGAAAGTCATCGCCGCGCCCGCGGTGGCTGCGCAGTTGGGGCTAAACGAGGTGCAGGTGCGCAAGGACCTGGCCGCCATGAGCAACAGCCACGGCAAGCCCAAGTCGGGCTTCATCATTGTCGAGCTGATCGAAAACATGGAGGACGCCCTGGGCTACAACAATAGCGACGACGCGATCCTGGTGGGCGTGGGCTCGCTGGGCCGCGCGCTGCTGGGCTATGGCGGCTTTGCGGAATGCGGGCTGAACATGGTGGCCGCCTTTGACGCGGATCCGGCCCTGACGGGCGGCAACATCTCCGGCAAGCCGGTATTCCCAATGAGCAAGCTCAAAGATATTTGCTGCCGCATGAACATCCACATCGGCGTGATCACCGTGCCGGTGGCTGCGGCCCAGGCCGTGTGCGACGAGCTGGTGGAGGCGGGCGTTTTGGCCATCTGGAATTTTGCGCCCACCCACCTCACCGTACCGCCGGATATATTGGTGCAGAGCGAGAACATGGCCGCCTCTTTGGCCCTGCTCTCCAATCACCTTAGACAACGGCTGCGGGAGGAGAACCTATGAATACCCTGCATTTTCAATATGCCGTAACCGTGGCCCGCACAGGCTCCATCACCCAGGCCGCGGAAGAGCTTTTCATGGCGCAGCCTAATTTGAGCAAGGCCATCCGCGAATTGGAAGATGGGTTGGGCATCGAGATCTTCCGCCGTACGCCCAAGGGCATGGTGCCCACAGCCCAGGGCGAGATATTCTTGCGCTACGCGAACAATGTGCTCGAACAGGTGGAGCGCATGGAGGCCTTGGGCCGCGCCGAGGGCGAGGCGCAGCGCTTCCGCGTGATGCTGCCTCACTCCACTTACACCGTGAATGCGGCGCTGCGGCTGGTGGCCGAGCAAGATATTGCCGGGGAGATACGCCTGAAAGAAATGGAGGGCGTGGCGGCCCTGCGAGAGGTACAGGAGGGCCGGGCGGATTTGGCCGTGGTGCGTCATTCCCTGGCGAAGGAGGGTTATTTTGCCGACCTGGTGGGCCATGGCGGGTTGAGTGCGGAGCGCATTTGGGAGTATGATGCGCAGCTTACCCTGCATACCTCGCACCCCCTGGCCGCAGGCGAACTGGTGGAGGCCGCGCAGCTGCAGGGCTGGCCTGAGCTTTTCTTCTGGAACGATGAACTGCTCCGCCGCTCCGGGGCCGGGGAGCGGCGCATTTTCTTTGCCGATCGGCTGACCTTGCCGGGCCTGTTGGCCGCCACCAAAGGCTACCTTTGGGCCACGCCCCTGTGCGGCGAGGATATGAGCCAGCGCGGGCTGGTTCAGCTTCCGTGCACAGCCGCGGGCGATAGCAGCCTGCGTTGGCGGGATGTGCTCATCTACCCAAAGAACGAGCGCTTCAGCCCGATTTACCGCCGCTTTGTGGATCTGCTGTATGAATTGCGCAACGCGCTGGCGTTTGAATAAGAATAATGTTTTGCTTATAAAAGCGCCCGTAGCAGGCGCTTTTTATTGTAGGGGATTCAACAGGCGCGTCTCCTGCGGCGCTCATCAAAGAAAGCCTTTTATAGAACCTGCCTCGCGCCCGCAAGCGGAAACTTGAATAAATTTACAGAAAGGAAACACAAAAAGCATGCCCCCAATGATATGCTCTGTATATAAGGGGGAAGCCATCCCCAATCGTTAGGTGCATTGCTTAAGATTCATGGCAGGAGGTTTTGAACATTATGAAGCGGACAGCTATTCTTTTTGCGTGCGTTTTGCTATTGAGCGGATGTATAAGCAATGTCGCCGTGTCCGAGCAAACGCATCCCTTAGCAACCACGGCCCCACCCAAGACCATAGCCCCCAGCCTGGAGCCGGTAGCCGCGGAGCCTACTCCTGCCCCAACCCCGGCTTCCACGCCCGATCCTTCGGAGAAAGCGGTTGCCTTGGCTGCTGATTATCTGGAGATTTTAACGGGGCAGGATTTATCCGAACTGCCTTATACGGTGGAGTTCCTGTCTTGGATCGGGGATGGAGAATGGGATGTATCCTTTGCCCTGCCCGACCAACCCGTTGCCGCCAACGTGCGTTTTCAGGAGGATGGAACCCTGACCTTCTATGCCCTTTGGACCTATGGAGAAACGGATGAGACACTGCTTCTTCCTTTGGCGCCCATGCCCGAAGCGCTCGGAGAGGCGGACTATAAGGAAATTGCCGCCTATTGGTATGAGAAGCTGCCCGTTCGGGAAGATGCCCCCCTCAAGCGCACCCAATTAGCCCGAAAGGACAACACCGACCAATATCCTCATTCCGCATATGTGCTCAATACCGTCAAGCTACGCTTTGAAGATGGCTCCGTTCTTAATTGCCAATATGACCAAGGTACCCGCCGCTTGGTTTACTTCTGCCACTATACGGCCGAAGTGTTGGGACGCTAATTTTTTATTTAGCAAAGGTTAATTAATGTGGTTTTATTCTCCCGACCTGATTTTATCCAATCCTCGTTCGGGTTTCATAATAAGTGATTCCATGTCTATAATTTAGGCTTCTCTTTTCATGCGGTTTGGGGCGCAACCCTTTGTCATCATACCCGGGTGCTTGGGAGTTCTCACTTGAAAACCAAGTACCTTGGACCGCATATCTTTGCTGATTTTTATAAACTATTCTGCATTGCCGCTTTCTTGCGCGGGCATTTCCTTTGCGTAGGGTATTGCTTCAGCCGGCATCAGATTCTCAGCGTCAAGTGCCATACATATACCCCCAGCGCAAATATCCATTATCCCGCCTGAAACAGCACACGACGGTATATCGATATTGCTATATCGATATTACAAAACTGATAATTCCTCTTTATTTGCAAATGGACTAAACTAGAATTAGGCCAAGGGCGGCACACTAGGTTAGATAGGCAAGATTGCAAATATAAAGGAGGATTTCATCATGGCACGGTTTACGCTTCCCCGGGATTTGTATCACGGTAAGGGCGCGTTGGAGGCGCTTAAGGATTTAAAAGGCCAAAAGGCCATCGTTGTGGTGGGAGGCGGCTCCATGAAGAAGTTCGGCTTCCTCGACAGGGTCGTGGCCTATTTGAAAGAAGCGGGCATGGAGGTGCGTCTGTTTGAGGGCGTGGAGCCGGATCCCTCCGTGGAAACGGTGATGAAGGGCGCCGCGGCGATGAGCGAGTTCCAGCCGGATTGGATCGTCTCCATCGGCGGCGGCTCGCCCATCGATGCGGCCAAGGCGATGTGGGCCTTCTATGAATATCCGGAGACCACCTTCGAGCAGCTTTGCATTCCCTTCAATTTCCCCACCCTGCGTACCAAGGCAAAGTTCTGCGCCATCCCCTCCACCTCCGGCACAGCCACCGAGGTGACGGCCTTCTCCGTAATTACGGATTATCAGAAGGGAATCAAGTATCCCCTGGCGGATTTCAACATCACCCCCGATGTGGCCATCGTCGATCCTGATCTGGCCGAGACCATGCCCAAAAAGCTTACCGCCCACACCGGTATGGATGCTATGACCCACGCCATCGAGGCCTATGTCTCCACGCTGCATTGTGATTATACCGATCCGCTGGCCCTGCATGCCATCAAGATGGTGAGCGAGTTCCTGGTGGATAGCTACAACGGCAACCTGGATGCCCGCGACCGCATGCACAACGCGCAGTGCCTGGCCGGCATGGCCTTCTCGAACGCGCTGCTCGGTATCGTCCACTCCATGGCGCATAAGACCGGCGCGGCTTACTCGGGCGGGCACATCGTTCACGGCTGCGCCAACGCCATGTATCTGCCCAAGGTTATCAAGTATAACGCCAAGGAGCCCGAAGCCGCGAAGCGCTATGCCGAGATCGCCAAATTCCTGGGCCTTGCGGGCAGGACCGACGCGGAGCTGACCGAGGCGCTGATCGCCCACATCAAGGGACTCAACGCCAAGCTGGATATTCCATCCTGCATCAAGGATTACGAGGGCGGCATCATCAATGAGGCGGAGTTCCTCAAAAAGCTGCCCCAAGTGGCCGAGCTGGCCGTGGGCGACGCCTGCACAGGCTCCAACCCCCGCGCCATCGACCCCAAGGCCATGGAGAAGCTGCTTACCTGCTGCTTCTACGATACCGAAGTCGACTTCTAGTCCTACGCGGACGGCGGCCCTGCGCGGGCAGCGTGCGCGGGGCCCGGCCCTTCCGGTTTTAGCTTAGGGCGCTGGCCGTTTGTTGAGCTGGCGGCCCGGCATGTGGGAAATCCCTCTATTCATTCTTATCCCCTATGTAAGCGGCCCGGCGCGATCCATGATGGATGCGCCGGGCCGTATGGTTTTGCGTAACATAGCAGTGGCCAGCCGCCCGCGTGGGGGCCTTCGCAACAAAGCAAACGGCCGTTACCGCTAACGGCCACCACCAAGGCCGGGCCCCGCGCCCGCCATGC
>JAYFPE010000023.1:0-56369 GCA_034928145.1 Candidatus Pelethousia sp.
GATTTTTCGGACAATATGTTAAGCACTACATGGTAAAGCCTGCGTATTCCAGGCGTTCAGGAATTGGATGGGGCTAAGGTAACCCAGCCGTTTCTGAACCCTGCGTCTGTTGTAAAACACCACAATGTATTCAAATATGGCTTGCCGGGCAGCTTCCCGGGTCGGATAGAACCGCCAGTGCACGATTTCTCTTTTCAGGATAGAAAAGAAGCTCTCGCTCCACGCGTTGTCACCCGGTTTGCCAACTGCGGAAAAGCTCTGTTTCCAGCCGTAAGCGGCTATCCGCTCCATCACCTCGACCGCAGTATATTGGCTGCCGCGGTCGCTGTGGAAGATGACATCCGCGGGCAAGTGCCAACGGTTCTGAGCGGCTTTCAATGTCTTCAGGACAAGCTCCTTTTTCATGTTTTCCGCCTGGCAGGAAGTCAGGACGGTATTGCTGCAGACGTCGCGGATCTGGCAGAGGTAGTCAAATCCTTCGCCGGTTCGGATGTAGCTGATGTCGCTGGATAAAACCTGAAACGGTCTGATTATCTCGAGTCCCTTCATCAGGTTCCTGTATTCGTCTCCGCGCGCTTTCCGACTGTCTGTCAAAGAGCGCTGCCGGCGCCTGCAATGGCAGGACTTCAACCCCTCCTGCGACATGATGCGTTTCACGACCGGGTAGGACGCCGAGTCCCCGTCGCGCCTGAGAATCCCACAGATTCGGTCGACGCCATAAACACCCTGACCTTCCTTGAATACGGCTATGACTTTTCCCCGGCGGGTGTCATCATCCACCTGCCGACGTTTCCGTGTGTTGAGCCAGGCGTAGTATCCGGATGTGGAAACGCCAAATTTTTCGGCCTACTTCGCCCTGGCGCATTTGGTTTCGGTATTCATCAGGTCGTAGAAATCCGTTGTTTTCACTTCTGATTTTTCGCGAAGAAGGCCGACGCTTTTTTTAATATGTAATTTTCTTCTTCCAGGTCAGCGATTCTTCTGCGGAGCTCACTGAGCTCGTCCTGTTGCTGTGCCAGTTGTGTCTTTTCACCCTCCGGCGTATATTTCTTCCGCCAGCGGTATATCATGTTGCCCGTTACCCCGAGGCTCTCAGCAACGGCTGTGACCGGGCGCTCGCTGCTGTAGCTCATGCGCACCGCACGCTTCTTGAATTCTTCATCATATTTCTTTCGATTGTTGCATTTTGGTAAGCTCCTTTTTCATGGATTCTATCTTACCATACTGTCCGAAATTTTAACACCGACCCGACATTAGGCTAAAAGAAAACAATAAATTAAAAATCTAGATAGTCAGTTAGTAAATCAAAAACTAAAACTAAATATGAAATCTAGCGAAATAGCCAAATATGCTTAGCTGGATATATCGCTTTCTAAAATAATAAAAGGCGTTAATAGGCAAACTTCGGCCTTTAATTGTTCAAGATCAGTTAAACAGCGTGACTATATGGGGAGGGTAGCACCCCCCCTTAATTTAATTTGCTTTTTTATTAATGGAGGATGATAAGATGACTTCGGAAGTTTATACTGTGAAGGATATACAAGAGATTTTGAAGATTGGAAAGAATACGGCTTACCAGATTATCGAGTCCAGGCAATTTAAAGTTATACGCATTGGCAAAACATACCGTATTCCTAAGGAGGCTTTTCATAAATGGCTAAACAGCGTGGAGAGTTAGATTACTGTTGTGTTTTGGAGCCTGTCCCCCTACAATATGATTGTAGTACCTTGACAATCGAAGAATGCAAGGTTGGTTCATCAAAACCACAGGAGGAAATTTTGATGAGCAACCAACCTAAGAAACCTAAAAATAAAAACAGTAACATATATAAACGTGGCAATACATGGGCGTATGTCCTATATGTTCCTGATCCCATTACGGGAAAAAAGAAGCAGAAGTGGTGCGGCGGCTTTGCTACTAAGGAAGAAGCCAGGCAGGCTAGGGAAAACATCAAAGCCCAAATCTAGCTAGGCATACACAAAGAACCATCCAAGCTAACAGTAGAAGAATACTTGTTGGATTGGTTTGAGAACATTCACAAGCCATTTCTGAAGCCCAGCACAGCGCGGGGATATGAGGTGAATATTCGCAACCACATTATTCCATATATCGGGAAGAAGAAGCTTGCAGAATTGAACCGCAATAATTTAATGAAGCTCTATAATCAGCTTCAACAATCCGGTAACGTGAAAAGCAAAGAGCAGGGACAGAAGCCTGGATTAAGCCCAACCACCATCAAGTATGTACATAATGTTTTATCTAAGGGCCTAAAGGGAGCTGTACTGAGCGGCCTGATTGATAAAAATCCCTGCGATGGAGCTAAGCTTCCCAAACGAAAAAAATATAAAGCGGGCGCTTTAAACCAGGATCAGATCCATAGTCTTTTGGATGCGGCAAAAAGCACAGAGATATACTTACCGCTGCTATTTGGTTTAGTATTGGGTTTACGCCGTGGTGAGGCCATGGGCCTGTGCTTCTCTGACTTTGACTTTGAAAAAGGAACAGTACATATTCAGCGGCAAATCACAGTGGTGAAGTCAAGTAAGGAGTCAAAGACGGGGGAGACGGAGTACGGTTTTTCCACGCTGAAAACAGAAGAAAGCGATAGGGTTCTATATGTGCCCCAGCCAGTGCTTCAGGCGGTTAAGGAACAACAGCAGCAATGCCGCTTAAATCGGCTTCAGTATGGGGCAGAGTACACCAACCTAGACTTGGTATGTTGCAATGCAAAAGGCGGCTTCTATAATCCTAATACGATGTATACCAAGTATAAGAACCTCCTGGCTCAGCTAGACTTACCAAGCATCCGCTTTCATGATTTGCGCCACTCTTACGCAACAGCCATGATAGAAACCAATGTACCGCTTAAAACCGTTTCTCACATGCTTGGCCATACGGATATCGGCATAACGGCAAATATCTATTGTGATGTGATCAACAGCCATAAAGAGGCGGCAATAGTTGCGGAAACGTTCTTTTTTCACAAGCAAGCATAAGATAATGTTATGACTCCCCCCGGTAGTCACCTACTAGCTCAAATCGTACCTTGCAGCCAGTTGTTAGCAAAGTCGTTAGCAAGCTAGTAAACTCCAGGTTTACCAATACCCTACAACAAAGAAGAAAGCCCTAAAACACTAAGGTTTCAGGACTTCCATCTTGGCTGCGGAACTAGGATTCGAACCTAGACAATACGAGTCAGAGTCGTAGGTGCTACCGTTACACAATTCCGCACAGCTTTTGTAAAATAATCCCAGGGTGCCGTTCGCCCTTGTTATAATTCCCGCCTCCTGGCAGGTGGGTGCGCTGTGAGAGCTGCTGCTTACCAAACAACGAAGGTGGCATAGGCTGTATCAACGGACGCTCCCGAAATCGAACTGTGGGTTTATAACCAAGGCGTGGCGCACACCGCAGGATTAATGGTGGGATTAGTTGGGATCGAACCAACGACCTCTACGATGTCAACGTAGCGCTCTGACCAGCTGAGCTATAACCCCGTGCGCAAATAATATTATACATAAAATCCGCAACTTTGCAAGCACAAATTAAATTACCGCGCCAAAAAGCCCAACGCGTGCTATACTATATCCGTATCCTGGATGTTTTTCCAGCCCGGCGAAATGTGCCGGCCTATTCCACCTACGCGGAGGTTTGTGATGTCGTTTTTTTCAGAAGGCGTTACTAAGAATAAGCTCACCATTCTCTATTTTATGAATAAGCTCGGCCTGGCGATCACCAGGGATCAGATCACCACAGTGGGCGCGGCCTATGACCTGGCCCCCTATTTTGAGCTGCAAAGCGCCGTGGCGGAGATGGAGGAGGACGGCTTATTGGCAGCCGTGCCCCGGCCCTATGGTCAGGCCTATGCCCTCACATCCAACGGCCAGGCGGCTGTGGATGCGTTCGAGGAGCGGCTGCCCCTTTCCCTGCGGGACGACCTCGATACCTATGCGGATGCCTGCCGCGAGGATATCCGCCGCCAGATCCAATACACGGCCCGCATCGAGCAGAGGCCCGGCGGTGAATGTCTGGCACGGCTGCTCTTTGTGGAACAGGACGATACCCTCCTTTCCATCGAGCTAATGTTCCCGGACGCAGCCAGCGCCAACAAGGCCGCCGCTGCCTGGCCTAAGCGTGCGGAGGACGCCTATTGCTACCTGCTCAGCTCGTTATCCGGATCGCAGCCATAAGCAAAACAAACGGCGGGGCGCAAAACGCTCCGCCGTTTCATTTGGACGAATCCCTTAGTTGATTTTTACGCTCGCGGCCTGATCCGGGAAGAAATCGTTCGCCATGTCGTAAACATTATGGCTGGTGGAATCGCGCAAGACGCGGCCGCCCAGGGAATAGCAGCGGATGAAGCGCTTGCCGTCCACGCAAGACCAGTTTTCCGCGTCCCAGGAAAGGTAGCCGTCTGCGTCTGTGCGCACCTGGCTGAAGGCGAGATCGACCTGCCGGTCGTGAAGCATCAGGTCGATCAACTCCTTGCGGGTGACTTTCATTTCCATTTTTCGGATCATGTCGTAAGCCTTCATGGCGCATCCTCCTGCTAAGAGAGATTTTCTACAGTATACGCCCTCCCTGGAAGGGACGCAAGCCGTCAGCGGCCGCAGGCCTCCTTGAGGAACTTGATGAAAAGCTCAGCCGAGGGAGGCAGCTGCCTGCTTTTTTTATGTACGCAGTAAAGGTGGCGGTGCATGAAAGGGTTTTCGTTGCGGAAAACCAGCGCTTCGCCCTGCTTTTCCAGGTCTGCCACGGAGATTTCCGACATGATGGAGATGCCCATGCCGCACCGCACGCCCTGCTTGATGCTCTCGATGCTGTCGAAATAAGCGACGGTATGCAGCTCCGATGGGTTGAGACCGCAGTTGATAAGGTAGGAATCCGCCTCTTTGCGCGTACCCGAACCCAGCATACGCAGGATGATGGGGGCGGTTCTGAGCATATCTACAGGAAAGTCACCCTTAGACAGGGCGCGGTATTCTTCGGTATTGGGTGTTACGATCACCAGCCTGTCCTCGGCGACCTGGGTGAATTCACATTTATCATCGTCCAGCGTGGTGCCGGTAAAACCCAGCATCACCTCATCCGTGATTACCTTGCGGATCACATGTTCGCTGTCCGCCTCGCGGATGGAGAAGAGCACCTGCGGATACTGCCGGTTGAATTCGGCGATCAGCCTGGGCAGCACATATTCCGCCGGCACGGTGCTTGCCGCCATCTCCAGTGTGGTGGTGAGCATCTCCGGATAGTTTTTCATGGCATAATAGGTGCGATCCCGCATCATCAGCAGGTTGTTGGCGTATTCGTAGAGGATGGCCCCGGCGGGGGAAGGGTAGACCGCCTTGGTGGAGCGCACGATGAGCTGCACGCCCATTTCCTCTTCCAGCGCGCTAATGTGGGCGCTAACGGTGGGCTGGGTGAGGAAAAGCTCCTCGGCTGCTTTGGAGAAGCTGTGGAACTTTACGATGGATACAAATACTTCCAGCTGCCTAAAATTCATAAATGCCTGCTATCCTTTCGTGGATTAATGATGCGGCGCGCCCAGCCGCCCCCATCGGGGGATGAAAGGCAATGTGTTTCTATATTATAGATAATACCCTATATTTACTTTTGAGGCAATCCGTTCCGGCAAAATAAAGGCGCGCCGAAGCCGGACGGGGTCATATAAGAAGGGATATAGGTACTTATGGGGCTTTGGATGGGCGACGAGGAGGGCGGGCGGGGCTGAGCGAAAAGCATTGGCAGGCCGATCCCATGCGGTGCTTTATTGGCAAATACGATATTATCGCCCTTGAAAAAGGGTGCGGCCCATGCGTATACTTAAACTAGTGCCAAAGTATGGTTGGGTCAATTTACCGCCGCAAGGCGGCTGCGGAGGATACGCGCGATGGATGAGAAAATCGAGCTGCTACGGCGGCTGCCCAAAATGGATGGCCTGCTGGAGCTGGCCTTGGCGGATGGACGCTTTGCCGAATGGCCCCGGGGCGCCGTTGTAGAGGGCTTGCGCAGCTGCCTGGAAGAGGCACGGCAAGAAATCCTAACCGGCAAAGCGCCGGACCTTAGCGGGGAAGCCCTGCTGGGCCGGGCGCTTGCTCTTTTGCGGGAGCAGGAGACCTTGAGCCAGCGGCCCGTGATCAACGCCACGGGCGTGCTGCTCCATACGAATCTGGGGCGCTCGCTGCTGGCCCCGGAGGCGGCGGAGGCCGCCCGGGCCGTGGCCGGCGGCTACTCCACGCTGGAGTTCGATTGTCAAAGCGGCAAGCGGGGGGATCGCTACCTTCATGTGGAAGGCCTGCTGCAAGCGCTTTTGGGCGTGGAGGCTGCTTTAGTGGTGAATAACAACGCGGCAGCGGTGATGTTGGCCCTCTCCAGCCTGGCCAAGGGCCGGGAGGTGGTCGTCTCCCGAGGGGAACTGGTGGAGATCGGCGGGGCCTTCCGGGTACCCGAGGTGATGGAGCAAAGCGGCTGCGTCCTTCGGGAGGTAGGGGCCACCAACAAGACGCATCCTTTCGATTATGAGCGGGCCATCAGCGAAAACACGGCGGCCCTTTTAAAGGTGCACACCAGCAACTACCGCATCGTGGGTTTTACGGGGGAGGTGACGGTTGCGGAGCTCTCTGCCCTTGGCCGGGAGAAGGGCCTGCCCCTGCTGTATGACCTGGGCAGCGGAGCCATGCTGCCCCTTTCGCCTTATGGCATCCAAAACGAGCCCACCGTGCAGGAGGGACTGGCCGCAGGGGCGGACGTGCTCTGTTTCTCCGGTGATAAGCTTCTGGGCGGGCCGCAGGCGGGTATCCTGGTGGGCAAGGCCTGTTATATCGAACCAATGAAAAAACATCCTCTCCTGCGCGCGCTTCGGGTGGACAAGATGACGCTGGCCGCCCTCGAAGCCACGCTGCGGCTTTACCGCAGGCCCGAGGAAGCGCTATCGCGCATACCTCTGTACCGCATGCTGGCCCAGCCTGTGGAGGCCCTCGAGGCGCGGGCTGTAAGGCTGCTGGCCCTGCTTCCGGGGGTCGCGGCGGATGTGGTTGAGAGCGAAGCGCAGATCGGCGCGGGCTCCGTGCCCAACGAAACCATCCCCTCCAGGGCTGTGCGGCTGCGGCCGACGGATCCTGGCCCCGAAGAAATCTGCCGCAGGCTTTTGCGAAGGACGGAACCCGTGGCCGCCCGTATCCATAAGGACGCGGTGCTGCTGGATATGCGCACGGTGCAGGAGGAAGCGCTGGAACGGCTGGCCGCCGCGCTCATCGCCTGCGCGGGAGAGCAAGCGATATGAACAACGTCATCATCGGCACGGCCGGCCATGTGGACCATGGCAAAACCTGCCTCATCAACGCCCTCACGGGTATCAATACGGACAGGCTCGAAGAGGAGAAGCGCCGCGGCATCACCATCGAGCTGGGCTTTGCCTACCTCGACCTGCCGGACGGCCAGAAGGCTGGCATCATCGACGTGCCCGGCCACGAGAAATTCATCCGCAACATGCTGGCGGGCGCGGGTGGCATCGATTTGGCGCTTTTGGTGGTGGCCGCGGATGAAGGCGTTATGCCCCAAACCAAGGAGCATTTGGGAATTCTCTCCCTGCTGGATATCAAGCGAGGCTGCGTGGCCCTGACCAAGGTCGACCTGGTAGAGCGGGACTGGCTGGAGATGGTTATGGAGGATGTGCGCGAACAGCTCCAGGGCAGCTGCCTGGAGGGCGCGCCCATCCTGCCCGTTTCCGCCTATACCGGCGAGGGCGTCGACGCCCTGCGCCAAACGCTGTTCGACCTGGTGGCCAAGACCCAGGGCAAGCACATCGAGCGGCCCTTCCGCCTGCCCGCGGATCGGGTCTTTTCCATGCAGGGATTTGGCACGGTAGTCACCGGCACCCTTATCGAGGGCACACTCTCGGTAGGGGAGGAGGCCATGATCTACCCGGCGGGCCGGCTTGTCAGGGCACGGGGCTTGCAGGTGCATTCCAAGAGCGTGGAAAAGGCCCTTGCAGGCCAGCGCGTGGCCGTGAATTTGCAGGGCGTAAAGCGAGAAGAATTGGAGCGAGGGGATGTACTGGCCGAACCGGGCAGCCTCCAGCCCACCATGATGCTGGATGTGCGCCTCAGGGTGCTTGCCGATAGCGAGCGCACCATCAAAAACGGGGCGCGGCTGCACTTTTATTGCGGGGCCAAGGAGCTTTTGTGCAAGGCCGTGCTGCTGGGCGGCGTGGAGGAGTTGCTGCCCGGTGAGAGTTGCTTTGCTCAGTTGCGCTTTGAGGAGAGCCTGGCCCTTAAAGCGGGCGATCATTTCGTGGTGCGCTTTTATTCGCCCATCGAGACCATCGGCGGCGGCCTGGTGCTCGATCCCAAGCCCCATAAGCACCGCCCGGGCGATCAGGAGCTACCCGCCCTGCTGGACATGCTGCGCCAGGGAGACACAAAAACCCAAGTGGAAGCGCTGGTTCGCGAGCAGAGCGCCCGCTATGTGCCTTTGGCCCAGATTCGGCTGCAAACCACGCTTAATGAGGCGGATTTTGCGGCCCATGTCAAAGAGCTGGAAGCCGAGGGCATCCTCCTGGCTGTAACGGACAAGCTAAAGATCCACGCGGCCCATTACGATGCCCTGAAAAGCAAGGCGCGAACCCTGCTGGGGAAATTCCACCAAAGCAATCCCCTTAAGGCCGGCATACGGCGCGAGGCCCTGCGCGCGGCCATCTTCCCTAAGCTGGAGGCGGGTCCGGCCGAGCGCATCTTGGAGCGCATGATTGACGATAGCTCCCTGGTTGCGGCCGGGCGCTGCCTGGCCCTGCCTGATTTCACGGTTAGCTTCACGCCCGAGCAGGAAGCCCTCAAGCAAAAGCTTCTCTCCGCCTGCCATAAAGAGCCGTTCGCCCCGCCTGAAAGAAGTCGGCTAGCTGCCGAGTTGGGCCGTGTGAAAGATTATCAAAAGGTGCTGGATTATCTTATGGACGAGGGCGAGCTGGTTTCTCTGGAGCCGGATCTGCTCTTTAGCCGCGAGGCTCTGGAGCAGGCGGAGCGGCTGTTGCGCGGCCTGGCCGCAACCAATGCCGAGGTAACGCTCGCTGAGTTCCGCGACGCCATCGGTACCTCGCGCAAATACGCCATGGCCCTCTTGGAATACTGGGATCTCACGGGCCTGACCAAAAAGACGGGGGAGGGCCGCACCCTGCGCAGCTAAAGCGCGCGGAGGAATTGTATCTTGCAAAAAAAAGCCGCTTCATGTATAATCATCGGGCGGTCAAGAATGGGAGTAGATGGGTGCTGGTGTGCCCCTCGGTCTTCAAAACCGATGTGAGTAGTTAAGAGCTGCTTGGGTGGGTTCAATTCCTACATACTCCCGCCACATGCGGGTCAAAAAGGTGGTTATGCCACTTTTTTGCATTTTGGCGCAGTTTATAGATAAAGCCGATGATGCGCCGAGAAAAATGAAGCCGTTAAGAATATTTCGTTAGAAAAAAGACAGATTTCCGTTTTTGGCTAAAACGCTGCATTTTGTTTTTCTATAATTGGCCGCCCGCCTTGCTAATTAACCAATCTTGTTATATGATGGATGCAGGAAAAAGTGCATATTGGTTGGATGATCGCTATCGGGAGAGCGTATGCTAATACCGCCGAAGGAATAAACGTGCAATTACCGCTTGCATGTGAAGATCTCAGGCAAAAGGACCGATAGCAGGACAACGCTCTGGAGAGCGAAAGCACCGAAGGAGTAACCTGCGGCAACATGGTTTTGGCCATGCCGAGAGGGAAGCTTTCAGGTCATGAACAGAGTGGAAGGCACCCTTGTTTGGCGTTGCTTTCCTTTTTTGTTTGTGCAGGAGGTTTCGAATGCGGGCGCGGATGATCATCATAACCAATAACCCTACGGCGCGTGATGCGATCTCCCTTCGGGAAGATTGTGAATTGCGCTATGCGCCCGTATCTTACCGCGAGGTTTTGCTTCTCGCGCGCAATGCCGTGCATGGGGGGCATAAGCTTTTAACACATCCTCTTTCCGGCAGCGTCAAGCCTGGCGAAACGCCCTATAAATCCCTTGCCATCTCTACAGGGACAGGCCCTCTGGATCTTAATTCTCTTTCCCTAATTGAAAACTGCATCCAGACCTGCGATAAATTCCCCATACGCTACGAGAATCTTCCCGAAGCGATCCTGCAGGATTTTCAAGTGGTGGATTCAACGCTGATACAATCCATATTTTGGTAAATGTGTTAATTAACTTTTTTGGTGGTCGCACCAATAAGCAAAATGAGGAGGTGTCTCAACTTGAAATTGGAACTGGGATATATCAATATCCACGACATTCAGTTCGGTGAAGTTTCCAAGGTCGAAAAGGGCGTGCTGTACGTGGACGCTGAAGCGGTGAAAAAGATCGTCCTGGAGGACGATCAGATCGCATCCGTCGAGCTCGACATCGCGCGGCCAGGCGAGAGCGTACGCATCACGCCCGTCAAGGACGTTATCGAACCCCGCGTTAAGGTAGAAGGCCCCGGCGGTATGTTCCCCGGCGTCATCTCCAAAGTAGATACCGTGGGCAGCGGCAAAACGCATGTGCTGCGCGGCGCCGCGGTGGTCACGGCAGGCAAGATCGTAGGATTCCAGGAAGGCGTTATCGACATGAGCGGCCCCGCCGCTCCATATACCCCCTTCTCCAAGACCAACAACCTGGTGCTGGTGATGCAGCCCGTGGAAGGCCTCAAGCAGCATGACCATGAGCACGCCGTGCGCATGGCCGGCCTAAAGGTGGCCGTATACCTGGGCGAGCTGGCCCGCAGCCTTACACCCGATGAAACGGCCTGCTTCGAGACCCTTTCCCTGAAGGAAGGGATGGAGAAATACCCCAACCTGCCCCGCGTCGGCTATGTGCAAATGCTGCAGAGCCAGGGCCTGCTCCATGATACCTATGTTTACGGCGTGGATGCGAAGAAGACCCTTTCCACCCTTATCTATCCCACAGAGGTGTTCGACGGCGCGATCATCAGCGGCAACTGCGTTTCCGCTTGCGACAAGAACCCCACCTATGTGCACCAGAATAACCCCGTCATACACGACCTCTTTGCCCGCCATGGCAAGGATATCAACTTTGCCGGTATGATCATCACCAATGAGAATGTCTACCTGGCGGATAAGGAACGCTCCTCCAACTGGGCTGCTAAGCTGTGTGAATTCCTCAGCCTGGATGCGGTCATCATCACCGAGGAAGGCTTCGGCAACCCCGATACCGACCTGATTATGAACTGCCGCAAGATCAGCGAGAAGGGAATCAAGACCGTGATCGTCACCGACGAGTATGCCGGGCGCGACGGTTCCTCCCAATCCCTGGCGGACGCCCACGCTTCCGCAGACGCGCTGGTCACCGCCGGCAATGCCAATCAGGTCATCACCCTGCCCAAGATGGATAAGGTGATCGGCACCGAAGATTATGTTGGCATCATCGCCGGCGGCTGGGATAAGAATAAGCATGCGGACGGTACCATCGACGCTGAGATCCAGGTCATCACCGGCGCTACCAGCGAAGTTGGCTTCGGCTACCTGAGCGCTCGCTAAGCGAAGGAAGGAGGTTAATCAATGAGCAAACTAAGAGTTGTACATTACATCAACCAGTTCTTCGCCCAGATCGGCGGCGAGGAAATGGCGGATTATAAGCCTGAATACCGGGAAGGCATCGTAGGCCCCGGCGCGGCGCTGCAGGCCGCCCTCGGCGACGAAGCCGAGATCGTCGGCACCATCATCTGCGGCGACTCCTATTTCAACGAGAACCTGGCTACCGCCAAGGCGCAGGTGCTGGATATGGTCAAGGCCGCCAAGCCCGACCTGTTCATCGCCGGCCCGGCCTTCAACGCCGGCCGCTATGGCGTGGCCTGCGGCACCATCACCGATGCGGTGAAGTGCGAGCTGGGCCTGCCCGCCGTTACCGGCATGTACATCGAAAACCCCGGCGCGGATATGTTCAAGGGTCAGGTGTATATCGTCTCCACCAAGAACAACGCCGCCGGCATGCGCGAGGCCGCGCCCCGGATGGCCGCCCTGGCCCTCAAGCTTGCCCGCGGCGAGAAGATCGGCGCTTCCGCAGAGGAAGGCTATATCCCCAACGGCATCCGCGTGAACATGTTCGAAAAGGAGCGCGGCTCCAAGCGCGCTGTGGACATGCTGATGGCGAAGATCAACGACAAGCCCTTCACCACCGAGTATCCCATGCCCGATTTCGACCGCGTGGCCCCCAACCCGGCCGTGAAGGATATCACCAAGGCCAAGATTGCCTTCGTGACCTCCGGCGGCATCGTGCCCAAGGGCAACCCGGATCATATTGAGAGCTCCAACGCCACCCGCTACGGCAAGTATGACATCGAGGGCGTGGATAATCTCACCAGCGAGAAATACGGCACGGCCCACGGCGGCTACGACCCGGTCTATGCCAACGACGACGCGGATCGCGTGGTTCCCGTAGACGTGATGCGCCAGTTCGAAAAAGAGGGCAAGATCGGCTCTCTGCACCGTTACTTCTACTCCACGGTGGGCAATGGTACCGCCGTGAAGAGCTCCAAGGCTTTCGCGACCGAGTTCTCCAAAGAGCTCGTTGCGGACGGTGTTCAGGCCGTAATCCTGACCTCCACGTGAGGAACCTGCACACGTTGCGGTGCAACGATGGTTAAAGAGATCGAGCGTGCGGGCATCCCGGTGGTGCATGTTTGCACGGTTACCCCCATTTCCATGACGGTAGGCGCGAACAGGATCGTTCCCGCCATCGCCATTCCCCATCCTCTGGGCAATCCGGCCCTCACCCTTGCCGAGGAGCAGAGCATCCGCCGCAAGATCCTCGAGACCGCCCTCAAGGCGCTTTCCACCGAGGTTGAGGACCAGACGATCTTTGAGGTAAAGTATTAAGAATCGTTTGAAAGGTTAAACGTGAATGGATAAGGTATATGACGTGATCATCATCGGCGCGGGCCCTGCGGGGCTCGCCGCCGGGAGCTATGCCGGGCGGGCCCGCCTCTCCACCCTCATCATCGAGAAGCAAAAAGACGGCGGCCAGATCGTTATCACCGACGAGATCGAAAACTATCCCGGCGGCATTGAAGGCGAAACCGGCCCCAGCCTGATCGAGCGCATGGTGAAGCAGGCCGAGCATTTCGGCGCCGAAAAAGTCTTCGACTCCATCGAAGATATGGAGCTTGAGGGCGAGATCAAGCACCTCAAGGGCAAGAACGGCGATTATTACGCGAAAACCGTGATCATCGCCACGGGCGCGAACTCCCGGCCTATCGGCTGCCCTGGCGAGAAGGAACTCACGGGCAAGGGCGTATCCTATTGCGCCACCTGTGACGGCGCTTTCTTCGAAGACCTGGATATCTACGTCGTGGGCGGCGGCGACAGCGCGGTGGAGGAGGCGCTTTACCTCACCAAGTTCGGCCGCAAGGTCACGATCATCCACCGTAGGGACGAGTTGCGCGCGGCTAAGTCCATCCAGGAAAAAGCTTTTGCCAACCCCAAGATGGCCTTCATGTGGGACAGCGTGGTTGTTGAGCTCAAGGGCGACGGAATTTTGGAGAGCATGGTGGTTAAAAACGTTAAGACCGGTGAGCTCACCGAGATCGTGGCGGATGAGGATGACGGCACCTTCGGCGTGTTCTGCTTCATCGGCTTCGTGCCCAACAGCGAGATCTTTGAAGGCAAAGTATCCATGGAGCAGGGTTACATCCTCACCGATGACGACATGCGCACCAATATCCCCGGCGTATTCGCCGCGGGCGATGTGCGCAAGAAGAGCATGCGGCTCGTGGTTACCGCCGCTGCGGTTGGCGCCATCGCGGCCATCCAGGCCAACAGATACGTCGAGGGCGTATAACCACTCCCCGGATAAGAAAGGAAGGAACGACAATGCTGGAACTCACCAAAGAGAACTTTGAGGCGGAAGTATTGCAGGCGGAAGGCGCCGTATTCGTCGACTTTTTCGGCGATGGCTGCGTGCCCTGCCAGGCCCTGATGCCCTTCGTCCATCAAATGGCCGAAACCTATGGGGATAAGCTCAAGTTCTGCTCCCTCAACACCACCAAGGCGCGCCGCCTGGCCATTGGCCTCAAGGTGCTGGGCCTGCCTACCATGGCCATTTTTAAGGATGGCCAAAAGGTGGAGGAGGTCGTAAAAGACGACGCCACCCCGGAAAACATCGAGGCTATGATCAAAAAGTACCTCTAATCTCTCCGTAAGCATTTTGCCCCTTGGGGCAGAGTACTTAATATGGCAACTTTTGCCGCTTATCCTGTAAGGAAGGAGGAAAATCGTGATGAGCTTGCTAAAGGATAAAAAGGTCATCATCATCGGTGACCGTGACGGTATCCCCGGCCCTGCCATCGAGGAATGCGTAAAAGATGCGGGCGCTGAGGTCGTCTTCTCCTCGACCGAGTGCTTTGTCTGAACGGCCGCGGGTGCAATGGATCTTGAAAATCAAAAGCGGGTCAAAGAGCTAGCCGAGAAATACGGCCCCGAAAACATCGTTGTGGTGTTGGGCGCGGCCGAGGGCGAAGCCGCTGGTCTGTCCGCCGAAACGGTGACGGCCGGTGATCCCACTTATGCGGGTCCATTGACAGGAGTCCAGTTGGGACTCAAGGTATACCATGTGTGCGAGGAAGCTATCAAGAGCGAAGTCTCGCCGGATCTTTATGATGAGCAGGTCGGCATGATGGAGATGGTTCTGGACGTTGACGATATCGCCAACGAAATGACCAGCATCCGTGAGCAATACTGCAAGTATTAGGATCAACAAAAGGGGGGCGTGTCAGACATGGTTTGTGTGATGCGTCCCCCGCTTAATTCGATAGATATATTCTATAAATATAATAGATGGATGGTATAGAAGCTATGAATAGTGTTATCAAAGGAGCCAGCTATGTTTTGGCGCACGCGCCGGATATGGTGATCCATAACGGCTCCACCCAAACCACAGAGCGCATCGTGAACCCGGGCTCCGAGTACCTCGTGAAGCTTCCCAATCACCTGCGCGCTTATGCGGATGTGCTCAACTACCGCCCCAACCAGACCTACATCGGCAACATCACACCGGTGGAGCTGGGAGCCGTCGAGCAGCCCTGGTACGATAAGCCCCTGGAAAACGGATCGCGCTACGGCAAGTTCGGCGAAATCATGCCCGAAGATGAGTACTACATGCTGATGCAGGTATGCGACGTGTTCGACCTGCTGCACCTCGAGAAGGGATTTGTAGCGGATGTGAAGACCCGCTTCACGGCCAACCCCATCATCGGCGAGGATATCGCCGCCCGTGTGCGCGAGGGCGTAGAGCAAACCGAAATCGAGCATTTCGTCAACGACGAGCATGCCGAGGGCATGTATTATAACGGCAAGCTGGTGGGCTATGTGAAGCGCGCCCACGATGTGGATGTGAACCTTTCCGCCCATGTGATGCTGGAGAACCTTGTCTCCAAATCCGGCAGCGTGCTGGCGATGCTCTATTTGGTGAAGAACAGCGGCATCGAGAAGGGCGAAGTGGAATATGTGATCGATTGCAGCGAGGAAGCCTGCGGCGATATGAACCAGCGCGGCGGCGGCAACTTCGCCAAGGCGGCCGCGGAGATCGCGGGCCTTCCCGCAGCTACCGGCAGCGACACCCGCAGCTTCTGTGCGGCTCCTGCCCACGCCATGGTGCTGGCCGCTTCCCTGGTGAAGGCGGGCACCTATAAAAACGTGGTGGTTACCGCCGGCGGTTGCACGGCCAAGCTGGGCATGAACGGCAAGGATCACGTCAATAAGGGCATGCCGATTTTAGAAGATATGCTGGGCGGCTTCGCCGTGCTGGTGAGCGCCAATGACGGCGTGAACCCCGAGATCGATACCGGCATCATCGGCAGGCATATGGTAGGCACCGGCTCCTCGCCCCAGGCGGTCATCTCGAGCCTGGTGGCCGGTCCGCTGGCTCGCGCCGGCCACAAGATCCCGGATATCGATAAATATGCCGCTGAAATGCAGAACCCGGATATCACCAAGCCCGCGGGCGCGGGCGATGTGCCCGCTTCCAACTATAAGATGATCGCGGCGCTGGCCGTGAAGCAGGGCGACATGGAAAAGGCGGGCCTCGCTACCTTTGCCGCCGAGCACGGCATGGTGGGCTGGGCGCCCACCCAGGGCCATATCCCCAGCGGCGTGCCCTACCTGGGCTTTGCCCGGGAGGAGATCCTGGCAGGCGAAACCGGCACGGCGATGATCATCGGCAAGGGCAGCTTGTTCCTGGGCCGCATGACCAACCTGTTCGACGGCGTGTCCTTTATGGTGCGCAAGAACGAGGGCGCGCAGCAAGAAGCGGAAGGCGGCGTTTCCAAGGCGGAGATTCGCAGCCTCATTGCGGATGCGCTGCGGGATTTTGCAGCCTCCATGCAGGCTGAGTAAGTGAGGCAGGCCATGGCAAAGGATCAAGTTAAAACCATGATCGCCCAAACCTTCCTCGAATTGGCCGATGCCCTGGAGAGCGGGCGCATGGGCGGCCGCCCCAAGATCGCCCTCACTGGCATGGGCAGCGAGCACGGGGAAGAGAACGCCATGCAGGGGGCCGCGTTGGCCGCCAGGCAGGGTGTGGACGTATACTACATCGGCACGCTCCATCACGAGGGCGTGACCACAATAGAAGTGGCCAATGAAGACGAGGGCCATAAGAAGATGGAGGAGCTGCTCACGAGCGGCCAAGTGCAGGGCGCTGTCACCATGCACTATCCTTTCCCCATCGGCGTATCCACCGTGGGCCGCTGTGTGACCCCGGGTAAGGGCAGGGAGATGTTCCTCGCCACCACCACGGGCACCTCCTCCACGGACCGCATCGAAGGCATGGTGAAGAACGCCATCTACGGTATCATCGCAGCCAAGGCTTGTGGCATCAAGGAGCCTACCGTGGGCATCCTCAACGTGGACGGCGCGCGCCAGACCGAGACCATCCTCAAGGAGCTTGCCTCTCGCGGCTATCCCATCCGCTTCGCCACTTCGGGCCGGGCGGATGGCGGGTGCGTGATGCGCGGCAACGATGTGCTCACCGGCGCTGCGGATGTGATGGTGATGGATTCCCTTACGGGCAATGTCGTCATCAAGATGCTTTCCGCAGGCGCTTCCGGCGGCAGCTATGAAACGCTGGGCTGCGGCTACGGCCCCGGCATCGGCGAGGGCTATGACCGGCTGGTGATGATCGTTTCCCGCGCCAGCGGCGCGAACGTGATCGCGGGCGCGCTCACCTATGCGGCGGAGCTGGTCAACGGCGATTACCAGGCCGTGGCCAAGGCGGAGTTCGACGCCGCCAACGGCTGCTGCCTTAAAAAGCTGCTGGCCGAGAGCGTAGCCTCCCGCAAGGCCCCCGCAGCGGCCCCGGCGGAAGCGGTCAAGGCTCCGCCTACCGAGGTGGTGACTGCGGATATCGCGGGCGTGGAGGTGATGGACCTGGAGGACGCCGTGCAGCTCCTCTGGAAGAACAACATCTACGCCCAATCCGGCATGGGCTGCACCGGCCCTATCGTGCTGGTGAGCGACGCCAACTGGGAAAAGGCCAGGGCCATCCTGCAAGAGGGCGGCTTCGTAGGCAAATAGCACAACTATACGCACAGCAAACGAGCGGCCAAAAGCTGGCCGCTCGTTTGAGTATGGCGATTTTATTAGAGGAATTTTTGCAGCCGCCGCAGGTTATTTTCCTCGGTGGTGAGGAGCTTGCGGGCCAAATCCTGTGCCTCCTCGGAGGCGGCGGTATGTTCGCGGCGTTCGCGGGCGATATCCACAATGCCCATCAGGCTGCCATGCATGAGCATTTCAGCCATGTGGGTAGAGGTGCGGTCGATGGAGAGGTTGAGATCCATATGCTTGCGCAGGGCTAGGAGGAAGGGCCGCCGCGGCTCCAGGTAGACGGCTTCGAGCAGCTTTTCCGCCTCTTCCTGTATCTCATGATATTCCGCAAATTGTTCCGCCATCACCTGACGGAAGTTCGCGTCTTCGCAGCGCTTGATCAAGCCGCCCAGGGCTTCCTTACCCATGGCGGCGTTTTCATATATGCTTTGCAGCAGCTTGGCGTTATGGTCCATCGTATCCGCTCCTTCATCAACATTATTCGTAACATTATCCGTAGTGTGGAGGAAAAAGGCGAAGAATATGCATTGCTCAAAAAGCAGCTGCGTATTATACTATAATGTGGATATATGTAAATACTTATACCGTATATGGTAGCACATAGCAATTTTTATCAAGCGGAGGCAATGGATGGCCAAGGACTACAGCGTAAGCGACATTAAGATCATGGAAGGCTTGGAGGCCGTGCGTATGCGGCCGGGCATGTATATCGGCTCTACGGGCGTTAGGGGCCTGCACCACATCCTTTGGGAGATCGTGGACAACGCTGTGGATGAGGCGGCCAACGGCTATGCAGACCAGGTGCGCGTGACATTGCACAAAAACCACGCCGTCACCGTAGAGGATAATGGCCGCGGGATTCCCGTGGGCATCCATGAAAAGCTGGGTGTGAGCGGCGTGGAGGTAGTTTTTACCCAACTGCACGCGGGCGGTAAATTCGATAACGACAGCTATGGCTATTCCGGCGGCCTGCATGGGGTGGGCGCCAGCGTGGTCAATGCTTTGAGCGAATATTTAGAGGTAGAGATCTATACCGGCGGCAAGGTATATGCCCAGACCTTTCGCAGCTATGAGGATAGCCAGGGCAAGATCCATTCCGGCCAGCCCATGACCCCCCTGCAGGAGCAGGGCCGCACCCGAAAGCGGGGGAGCAAGATCACCTTTTTGCCGGACAAGCGCGTGTTTGAAACGCTGGACATGCAGTTCGACGCTATTGCCAAACGCATGCGCGAGCTGGCCTACCTCAACCGGGGCGTGACCTTCACGCTGGTTGACGAACGGGACAAGCGGGAAAAGGAATATTGCTTTGAGGGCGGCATCTCGGATTTCGTGCGCTATATGAACGGGGACAAGACCCCCCTTTACGACGAGCCGATCCACCTTTGCGGTGAGCGGGACGGCATCGGCGTGGACATCGCTTTGCAGCATAACGACGGCTACAGCGAAAGCATCTTCTCCTATGTGAATAACATCCCCACCACCGAGGGCGGCACGCATGAAACGGGCTTTAAGGCGGCCCTCACCAAGGTGCTTAACGATTACTGCCGCAAGGTAGATATACTCAAAGATAAAGATTCTTCGCTCTCGGGGGAGGATTTTCGCGAAGGGCTTACGGCCATTATCTCGCTCAAGATGCACAGCATCCAGTTCGAGGGGCAGACCAAGACCCGCTTAGGCAACACCGAGGCCCGGCCTGCCGTGGAATATGTGGTTACGGAAAAGCTGGTTCCGTATCTGGAAGATTTAAAAAACGCCGAAATCGCCGCGAAGATCGCAGATAAGGCCGTGAAGGCCGCCAAAGTGCGCGAAACGGCCCGCAAGGCCAAAAGCATGGCCCGCGAAAAAAACAAGCTCGAGAACGCGCCCCTGGTAGGCAAGCTGAGCAGCTGCACCGGCCGCAACCCGCAACTCAATGAAATGTTCATCGTGGAGGGCGACAGCGCCGGCGGCAGCGCCAAACAGGGGCGGGATCGGCGCTTCCAGGCTATATTGCCCATCCGCGGCAAGCCGCTCAATGTGGAAAAAAAGCGGCTCGACCAGGTGCTGGCCAATGAGGAATTCCGCTCCATCATCACGGCTGTGGGCACGGGCATCGGTGAGGATTTCGATTTGAGCAGCCTCCGGTATAACAAGATCATCATTCTATCGGATGCGGACCAGGATGGCGCGCACATCCGGGCCATCCTGCTGACCTTCTTTTTCCGCTATATGAAGGAGCTGATTACGGACGGGCATGTGTATATCGGCATGCCGCCCCTTTACAAGGTGCAAAAGGGCAAGGAGATCATTTATGCCTACGACGATAAGGAACTGGCCGCAGCTACCCGGAAGGCGGGCAAGGGCTATACCCTCCAGCGCTACAAGGGTCTGGGCGAGATGAATCCCGAGCAGCTTTGGGAAACCACTATGAACCCGGAAAACCGATCCCTCATCCGCGTGAGCATCGACGACGCTGCGGAGGTGGAGCACCTCGTGACCCTCTTGATGGGCGACAAGGTGGCCCCCCGCAAGGAGTATATCAGCGAATTCGCCAACTTTAACAAGGCGGATACCTTTGAGGATAAAGTCGAAATGACGGCTAGCCGGAAGGGAGAGGCGAACATTGGCTAAAAAAGATATTCA
This sequence comes from Candidatus Pelethousia sp., assembly GCA_034928145.1. GTDB lineage: Bacteria > Bacillota > Clostridia > Christensenellales > CAG-138 > Pelethousia. The sequence continues at coordinate 20,227 of JAYFPE010000023.1, forward strand.
AACCTCCCTCGGCGGGGAGATCATCATCGATAAAAGCATGGATGTGGTGATGCACGACTCCATGATTCCCTATGCGGAGCATGTCATTTTGGAGCGGGCCCTGCCGCGCGTGGAGGATGGCCTTAAGCCCGTGCAGCGCCGCATCCTCTATACCATGCTGGAATTGGGAACCACGCCTGATAAGCCGCACCGCAAGAGCGCCCGCATCGTGGGCGACTGCCTGGGCAAATACCACCCCCATGGCGATACCTCCGTATACGACGCCATGGTGCGCATGGCCCAGGGCTTCAATATGCAGATGCCCCTGGTGGACGGCCACGGCAATTTCGGCTCCGTGGATGGCGACAGCGCCGCGGCTATGCGCTATACGGAGGCCCGCATGGCGCCCATCGCCATGGAGCTTCTACGCGACCTTGATAAGGACACGGTCAAATTCAGCCTCAATTTTGACGATAGCCTGAAGGAGCCGGATGTGCTGCCGGGCAGATTCCCCAACCTATTGGTAAATGGGGCCAGCGGCATCGCCGTGGGCCTAGCGACGAACATCCCGCCCCATAATCTAAAAGAAGCCATCGATGCGGTGCTCCTGCAAATGGAGGATCCGGATGTGCCATTGGAAAAGCTTATGACGGTTCTGCCCTGCCCGGATTTCCCTACGGGCGGCTACCTGCTGCGGAGCGAAGAGATACGCGCCGCCTATGAAACGGGCCGAGGCAAGCTGACCATGCGGGCTAAGGTGCACATCGAGGAGCAGAAAAACGGCCGCAAGCTGATCGTCATTACCGAACTGCCCTACCAGGTGAATAAGGCCAAAGCTTTGGAAAACATCCTCAGCCTCAGCCAGGAGAAGAAGGCCCTCTTTGCCGGGGTGGCGGATATCCGCGATGAATCCGACCGCACGGGCATGCGGGCCGTGGTAGAGGTCAAAAAGGATGCGGATGCGGACAAGCTCCTGCAATACCTCTATAAATACAGCGACCTGCAAACTACCTTCGGCGTGAACATGGTGGCCATCGCAGGCGGCAAGCCCCAGCAGATGGGCCTTAAGGAACTGATCTGCCATTACATTCGCCACCAGGAGGATGTGGTCACCCGCCGCACCCGCTTCGATCTCGAAGCGGCCCAGCGCAGGGAGCATATTTTAGAAGGCTTGATGATCGCCGTCAACAATATCGACGAGGTGATTGCCCTGATCCGCGCCTCCAAGACCCCCAAGGAGGCACGGGACGCGCTGATGGCGCGCTTCGGCCTTACCGAGATCCAGGCCCAGGCCATTCTCGATTTGCGCCTGCAGCGGCTCACCAATTTGGAGATCCTCTCCATCGAGCGGGAATATAAGCAGATTAAGGCCCTGATTAAGGAGCTGAAGGCCATTTTGGAATCCCCCAAAAAGCTGCGGCAGGTTATCGAAAAGGAGCTGGCCGAGATACGGGATACATACGGCGTGCCCCGCCGTACGCAATTGCTGGATGGCGGCGAGGTCATCGAGCTCGCGCCTGAGGACACCAACCCTGTGGAGGAAGTGCTCATTGCCCTGCTGCCGGATGGCAAGCTTAGGCGGCTGCCCCGCCGGGGCTATAATGTGGAGCAGTTGGCCGCGGAATCGCCCCTTCAGCTGATTGAAACGGCCACGGACAAGCGGCTGCGCTTCTTCACCAGCCTGGGGGCCTGCTGTACCCTGGCCGTGGAGGAGATACCCGAGACCCGCCAAACCACCCGCCCGGCCAATCTTAACGCCCTCATCGCTTTTGAAAAGGGCGAGGCCGTGGTGGCCTGTCTGGAAGAGGACCAATGCGCCTCTAAGCTATACTTCTATACCAAACAGGGCAATGTCAAATGCACGGATGGGGCCGAGTATAATACCAAGACCCGCCGCTTGGCCGCCGTTTCCCTGCGCGGGGAGGACGCCCTCTTGGGCGTGGAGCCGGAGAAGGAAAGCGCCATTTTGCTCATCACCCGCCGGGGCATGAGCATCCGTTTCGAGCGGGAGAGCGTACCCGAGATGGGCCGCGTTGCCGGAGGTGTGAAGGGCATCAAGCTGGAAAGCGGCGACGAGGTCATTTTTGCGGGCCAGGTAGGGGAGGAGGGCGAAGTACTTACCATCTCCGACCGGGGCTATGCCAAGCGCAGCTTCGTTTTCGACCACGAATTGCAGGGCCGCAACGGCAAGGGCCTCAAAGCCTTCGATTTCAAAAAGAACGGCTCCAACGGCACGGCCCTGGCTGCGGCGCTGTATGTGCGGGAGCCTTACGCCTTCCTCGTGGAGCAAAAGCATGGCGCCGTCACCGAGGTCAATACCGAGGATGTGCTGATCGAGAGCCGGGCCGGCAAAGGCATGCTGCTGGTGATGGCCCTGCTGGACGACGTGGTGACCGCCGCGCGGCGCAAGCTATAAGGCCACTCCACCCGGGCGTATCCACCCCGGGGGCATAACTATACTCGCATCCGAATATGTATAAGCAACCATTTCATAGGAGCTTATAATGCATGATGCGAGCAAATGAAGACAACGCCGTATGCGTGAGCGGCACGGTATGCGAGGAAGCGCTGTTGGATCACGAGCTGTATGGGGAGGCGTTTTACACCATCCGTTTGCGGGTGGAGCGTTTAAGCGGCGTGGCGGATATCCTGCCCGTAACCCTGCCCGCGCGCATCTGTCCCTGCTTGCCACCAGAGGGGGAGCGGATACGCATATTCGGGCAGCTGCGTTCCTATAACAAGAGCGCGGAGGGCGCAAACCGCTTAGCCATCACGGTATTCGCCAAAGTGGTGGAGCCGATGGGGCCGGAGGAAGCGCCGCAAAACAGCGTGCGGCTCACGGGGTTTTTATGCAAGAGCGTGGTTTACCGCACTACCCCCTTCCTTCGGGAGATCGGGGATATGCTGCTGGCCGTGAACCGCGCCTATAACAAAAGCGATTATCTGCCCTGCATCGCCTGGGGCCGCAACGCGCTCTATGCCCGCGACCTGCCCGTGGGCGGTCGGGTGCGGGTAGAAGGGCGGCTGCAAAGCCGCTGCTATCAAAAGTGTCTGCCGGATGGCTCGAGCGTTGAGCGCACAGCCTATGAGGTGTCCTGCTCCACGGTGCAGCTATTGGAATAAGAGGAGGAAAAGACATGGCCATGGACGGCCTGAACCTGTTCGCTTCTGGCCGGGAGATCGCCCGGCTCACAGGCGGCAAGATCGATAAAATTCACCAGCCCGAAAAGGACGAGCTGGTGCTTTTGGTACGTGCGGGCGGCGAGAACCACCGCCTGCTGCTTTGCGCCAATCCTTCACAGGCCAGGGCGCAGCTGACGGACTGCAAGCGGGCGAATCCCCTGGAAGCCCCAACCTTTTGCATGCTGCTTCGGCGGCGTATCGCCGGCGGGCGCATTCTTGCCGTAGAGCAGCCGCATATGGATAGGGTGCTGGAAATCACCATCGAAACCAAAAACGAGCTGGGCGACCTTGCGCCCTACAAGCTGATCGCGGAGATTATGGGCAAGTATTCCAACATCATCCTTACGGATGAGAACGGCCGCATCCTGGACGCCATCCGCCGGGTGGGGCCGGGCATGAGCTCGGTGCGCGTGATCCTGCCCGGACAAGCCTACATACCGCCGCCCGCCCAGGATAAGCGGGATGCGCGCGATGCTACGGCCGCGCAGATCGCCGCCGTTTTCACGGCCGGCCGGGTGGACAAGGCCCTTTCCGCCGCCTTCTTCGGCCTCGCGCCGCAGATGGCCGCAGCCCTTTGCGGCCGCGTAACGGACAAGCGCGATTGTGAAAGCCTCACCGGGGCCGAGCGCCTGGCCTTAGGGGAAAGCATCAACACCTTCTATCAGGAACTGGATGCCGGCATTTTCAGCCCGGCGCTGGAGCTGGGCGAGTTCGGGGAACCGATAGCGGCATATCCCTTTCAACCCAATCTGCCGGATATCCGGCCCGTGCCCACCATGCGGGAAGCGCTGGATACCCTCTACGAAAGCCAGGATACCCTAGGCCGCATGCAGCGCCACGGCGCGGGTGTACGGCGGGTGCTTTTAAACAACATCGAGCGCTGCGAAAAGAAGCTGGCCCTTTATCAGGATGCCATCGAGGGGGAGGAAACCATCGAGCGCCTGCGGCTCTACGGCGAGCTGCTCACCGCCAACCTGCATGGCGTGGCCTCAGGAGCGCGGGAGGCGGTTGTAATGAATTATTACCTCGACCCGCCGGAGGCGATGGCCATACCGCTCGATCCGCAGCATTCCCCCAATGAGAACGCCCAGCGCTACTATAAAAAATACCAAAAGGCCAAAGCCGCCCGCCTTATTTCCGAGGAGCGCCGCAGCCAGGTTCTGGAAGAGCTGGCCTATCTGGAAGGCCAGCTGGATAACCTCGGCAAGTGCACCGAGGATGGGGAGCTAATTGAGCTTTCGGAAGAGCTGCGGCAGATGGGCTATCTGAAAGCCCGCCAGAGCAGGCAAAAGCAGCAGAAGCTGCCGCCTTCCAAGCCGTTGCGCTTTATCGCAAGCGACGGCACGGAGATTTTTGTGGGCAAGAACAACCGCCAGAACGATGCGCTCACAGCCAAGGCGGTAGGGGAGGATATCTGGCTGCATACCAAGGATATCCCCGGTTCGCACGTGATCCTCAAGAGCGCCAAGCCCGCGAAAGAGGCTCTGTATGAAGCTTGCCTGCTGGCAGCCTGGTATAGCAAGGCCCGGGGGAGCGAAAACGTGGCTGTGGATTATACCCCCCGCAAATATGTGAAAAAGCCTGCCGGCGCCAAGCCCGGCATGGTGATTTATACCACCAACAAAACCGCTTATGTTACGCCGGAGGAGGGCTTAGTTAAGGCCATACAGCAAGAATGAATCATGTTTCCCATTTTTCCCGAATAGGTTTTATAAAAACCAGTATTTCATAGGGAAAGGTGGATGGTCGTATGGGTAAGCGGCTTTGGCTTTTGGCCCTTGCATGCCTTGTGGCGCTCGCCATGCTGGCGGGCTGCGCCAAAGATAAGAACGAGGCGGAGGTTGCGGTGTTTGAGGAGGATCCGGAGGCGGGCTACCGCCGCACGGTGCTCTATTACGCTTCGGAAGATGGCTACGTCGTGCCGGTAATGAAGCGCATCCCCTGGGAGGAGGGCATCGGTCGCGCGGCCCTTGGCTATCTGGTGGATGACGCCTCCAACCGCGCGGCTGCGGAGCGCATGGGCCTTAGGGCCGTAGTGCCCGAGGGCGCGGGCTTTACGCTACGCATCGGCGAAGATGGCGCGGCGGTGGTAAATATCACGGGTCTTACGAAACTGGCGGATGCCGAGGCCGAGAAGGATATGGTCACCGGCATCGTCAATACGCTCACGGAATTTGACTCTATCGAGACCGTGCGCATTACGCTGGATGGGGCCAAGGCGGCGGCTCTGCCCCATGGCACGGATATATCCGGCGCGTTCTCCACCCTGCCGCTCAACGCGGAGGATGGAGAAGTGGCCGTATCCGGCAACAGCGCCCACGCCATGACCCTTTACTTCCCCAATGCCTCGGCCAGTCTCAATGTGCCTGTGACCCGCTATAGCGAGGCGCAGCCCTCCCTGACCTCGGTGATGCAGGCGCTGGTGGATGGGCCCAAGGACGCGGGCTTGGCCGGCTTCCCGGCGGACACCGAGCTTTTGAGCGCCTATATCGCCGATGGCGTGGTCTGCGTGGATCTATCGGCGGCATTCAAAGCGGTGGCAGAGACCGAAGGCCTCTGCGAAGCCCTGCAAACCGCCATCGCCCTCACGGCCAACGAGCTGGAAAGCGTATACGGGGCGGATATCTATGTAGAGGGCAAGGAATACGCCTTGCATTCCACCGAGGCGAGCGTTTCCGCCTATGTGAACGAGTTCAAATAACAGGGATCTAAACAAAAGATAAGCATACAAAGGAGAAAACGCATGCGGCTGATTATCGCATCCAACAACGCCCACAAGGTACGGGAGATCAAAGAGATATTGGGTGGCTTTTTTACGGATATCCGCACCCTAAGGGAGGCGGGCATCGATATAGACGTGGTGGAGGATGGGGATACCTTTGAGGCCAACGCCCTGAAAAAGGCGACGGAGATCCTCGCCGTTTGCTCCGATGCGGACGCGGCCCTCAGCGACGACAGCGGCCTGATGGTGGATGCGCTTGGCGGCGCGCCGGGTATCTACAGCGCCCGCTATGCTGGCGAAGGCCATGACGATGTGGCCAACAATGCTAAACTCTTGGCCGATATGGCGAATGTGGCGGATGATGCGCGCGGCTGCCGCTTCGTGAGCGCGGTGGCCCTTGCGCGGCGGGGGAAGGAGCCCCTCGTCGTGCGGGGTGAGGCGGTGGGCCGCCTATTGCGCGCGCCTAGGGGCCAAGGCGGCTTTGGCTACGACCCGCTCTTTTTTTACCCGCCCCTTGGCAAAGCCTTTGGCGAATTGGGCGCAGAGGAAAAAAACGGCGTGAGCCACCGCAAGCGGGCGCTCGAGGCCCTTTACGCAGCCCTCGCCGGGGAAGAAGAAACGCAGCAATGAGGATCGGCGTCATCAGCGATTCCCATGGGGAGGAATGGGCCCTTAACGCCTGCCTGGCTGCAGCCGGATCCGTAGACGCTTGGTTCCATCTCGGGGATTATGTTTCCGACGCGGCCATTCTGGAGGCTGGGGGTAAACCCGTATATGCCGTTTGCGGCAATATGGATTCCTTCACAACCGGGCCGCGCGAACGGGTAGCAGAGCTTTCGGGCGCACGCATATTCCTTTGCCATGGGCATACCTATGGCGTTAAGGATAACCCCCTGCGCGTAGCCTTGCGGGCGCGTGAGCTTGGTTGCGGCGTCGCCCTCTTTGGCCATACCCATCGAGCCTTTCTGGATGAGAGCGACGATTTTCTGCTGATGAACCCCGGCAGCCCCAGCTTCCCCAGGGGCGGCTCCAAGCGCAGCATGGGTATCCTTACCCTCGGCGGCAAATACCCGGAGGGCGAACTTTTGTTTTTACCATAGCCGCCCACTTGTAAGCAAGATCCGCCTGGAGGGGATGGGGGGTCGGTTTGTTATGGGCAGCTAAACCATGCGTTGGCCGATGCGGCGCTCCAGATACGCCACGGCGTAATACATCAGCGCTGCCAGCACGCAGAGGATCACAATGCTCGCCATCACCAAATCGAGATTGAACACCTGCCCTCCGTATACGATGAGGTAACCCAGCCCTGCTTTTGAAACCAGGTATTCCCCCACGATCACACCCACCCAGCTCATGCCCACGCTGATCTTGAGCGCGCTCATGATCGTGGGTACGGAGGCTGGCAAAACGGCCATCGTCAAGATTTGCAGCTTGGATGCGCCCAATGTGCGCATCAGAAGCTGCTTTTCGTCTGTAATGGCGTTGAAACCCGCCAGCACGGTCATGATGGTGACCACCAGCGAAATCAGCAGGCCCATAACGATGATGCTCTTCATCCCCGCCCCGAACCACACGATAAGGATGGGCCCCAGGGCGATCTTGGGCAGGGCGTTGAGCACCACCAGATAGGGGTCGAATATGCGGTTGAGGGTAGTGCTCCACCAGAGCAGGATGGCGATGAAGGTGCCCAGCAACGTACCCAGCAGGAAGCCTACCACCGTTTCCGCCAGCGTTACGCCGATGTGCAGCCACAGTTCGCCCGCCTTGTACAGCCGTAGGATGGTTGCAAATAGGCGGGAGGGCGAGCTGCCGATGAAGGGATCGATCCACCCCAATCGGGCCGCCAGCTCCCAAAATATGATAAAGGCGACGAGCAAAAGATAGCGCATGGCCGTAACGAAGCGGTCCTTGCGTCTGAGCATTTGCAGGTAGGCCCGGTGCTCCGGGCTGTATTCAATTTGCAGCCGATCCTGATCCTTAGACATTGTGATCAAGCTCCTTCCAGATAGTATCGAAATATTCCTTGAATTCCGGCGCGTTGCGGCGGCGCAGGGGCGAAGCCGGCGCGCTTAAGACGATCGCGTGCTCCGCCTTGATACGGGCCGGCCTTTTGGAAAAGACCAGAACGCGGTCACTCATGGATATGGCCTCCGCAATATCGTGCGTTACCAAAATGGCGGTTTTCCCCTCTTGCCGCAGAATCGCGAAGATCTCATCCGCCACGGATAGCCGCGTCTGGTAATCCAGGGCGGAAAACGGTTCGTCGAGCAAAAGCAAATCCGGCGAACAGGCCAGTGTGCGTATAAGCGCCACCTTTTGCCGCATGCCGCCCGAGAGCTGGCGGGGGTAGCTGTGGATGAAATCGTGCAGGCCATAGGTATCCAAGAGGGTCAGGGCGCGGCCATGGGTTTCCTCGTTGAGCAGACCGCGCACCTGCAAGCCCAGCAGCACATTGCCCTCGATGGTGCGCCAATCAAACAGATGATCCCGCTGCAACATATAGCCGGGCCTGCCGCCCTCCACGCGGATCTCTCCGCAGCTGGGCGTGAGCAGCCCGGCCAGCATAGAGAGCACGCTGGTTTTGCCGCAGCCCGAAGGGCCTACGATGGAAACGAATTCACCCTGCCCAACCGCAAAGCTGATATTGTCCACGGCCTTAGTCTCGCCGTTTATTTCATGGTAAGTAAGGCAAATATTCTTTGCCTCGACAATGGTTTGTGCCATGCTGCTCCTCCCCACGGTGATATACATACAATGTATTCCCCCGGGCCGTGTATGGTGTACGCACCCTTAGCGGGCTTTGCGCGTACTATGTAGCAAGCGGCAATGATGGGGGGGATGCATATGCAAAGGCGGCCAAGCGTGATTTACGTCCGGCGGCGCTGCATCAGGCGGCGGGCGCTAAGGTGTTGGCTGGTGTTTCTTTGCAGCCTAACCTTGCTCCTTCTTTGCGGGGCCAGTTTTCTCTTTTCATTGATCCTGGCCGCGCTGTCTACGCTGGTGTTTCGGGTTTGGATTATCTTTATTATTTAATTTTGAAATGTTTAAAATAGATAACAGAAAGCCCGGTATCAAAGCTGCTTTCGTTTAGCGGGGCAGCATTGGGCTGGGGCTCAGATGCAAGACGGACAGCTTTCGCTATCCGCCTTGTGTTGACTTATGCAGCGTTTTCATGTTTCACGGCTGCGGCATCTTCTGTGCAAACCAGCTCCACACTGCCCATTATGTCACATCCCTATAGGCGACGCGGATTGCCGGCACCGCCACGTCGTTAGACGAGGAGTCCATCAGCTCTTGCAGCAGTACCTTCTGCCAGCCTATGTCGGCGGCGTTGTTTAAATCCTTACCATACCTTCGTAGGGAGCGGGCCGCTGTTGCGGTGTACTTTGAAAGTAACTAACAAGCCGAGGAGTATCGGAATGAGATCTGGCTGCCTGTGGTAAAAACAGCAAGACTCTCTGCGCCCCCTCGCCAAAAGCAAAGCCGGATAGGATATTCTCCTGTCCGGCTGTCTTTTCCGTACCTGTTTGCCATAGGGGTTCACATCATATTCCTGTGAAGGTCATCCTAGCTTGATACCAGGTATGTGTTTAAGTTGCTGTGCTCTTATACGCTGCGCTCAACCCTGCCGGAACGAAGGCAGCGCGTGCAGACGTTCAGCTTTTGTGGGGAGCCGTTTACCAATGCGTGCACGGTTTGCACGTTGGGGGCCCAGCCGCGCTTGGTCTTGCGGTTGGAATGGCTCACCTTATTTCCAGACATAACGCCCTTGTTGCATACTTCGCAATATTTGCCCATGCTTTCCACCTCCTTACCGAATACGAGCAATGATTCAAGTCTCAAACATGCCTATTCTATCACGTTCGGCCTGCCATTGCAAGGGAAATTTCGCCACGCATCGGCAGGAGATACGGCGGCTTAAATGCCCATATCCGCCTTGACCTTGGCAAAGGCGGCGATGGCGAAATCCAAGTCCTCTTTGGAATGGCCTGCGCTGACCTGCGTGCGGATGCGGGCCTTACCCTGGGGAACCACGGGGTAGAAGAAGCCCACCACGTATACGCCCTCTTGCAGCATGCGGCCCGCGAACTCCTGGGCAACCTTGGCATCATAGAGCATCACGGGAACGATGGGATGGGTGCTCTCGGGCACATCGAAGCCCAACTTAGCAAGCTGTGCGCGGAAATAGCGGGTGTTCTCGTGCACTTTATCCCGCAGGGCGGTGGAGGCGGTGAGCATATCGATTACGGCGATGCTGGCTGCGCAGATGGCCGGCGCCAGGGTGTTGGAAAAGAGATAGGGCCTGCTGCGCTGGCGCAAAAGGTCGATGATCGGCTTCGAAGCCGCCGTATAGCCACCGCTCGCGCCGCCCATGGCCTTGCCCAGCGTGCCGGTGATGATATCCACCCGGCCCATCACGCCGCAGGCCTCGTGCGTGCCCTTGCCATGCTCGCCCATAAAGCCAACGGCATGGCTGTCGTCCACCATCACCAGCGCGCCGTATTCCTCGGCCAGGTCGCAAATGCCGGAGAGGTTGGCAATATAGCCATCCATGGAGAACACGCCGTCCGTAGCGATGATCTTCACGCGGCAGCCCTTGGCTTCTTCCAGCTTGGCCTTGAGATCGGCCATGTCGTTGTTTTTATAGCGGAAGCGCTTGGCCTTGCACAGGCGCACGCCGTCGATGATGCTGGCGTGGTTGAGCTCGTCGGAGATCACCGCGTCCTCCTCGCTAAGCAAGGTTTCAAAGAGACCGCCGTTTGCGTCAAAGCAGGAGGAATAAAGGATCACATCCTCCATACCTAGGAAATCCGCCAGCTTTTTTTCAAGGGTTTTGTGGATTTGCTGGGTGCCGCAAATGAAGCGCACGGAGGATAGGCCAAAGCCCCATTCATCATAAGCGGCCTTGGCTGCATCGATGATTTGCGGATTATCGGCCAGGCCCAGGTAGTTGTTGGCGCACATGTTGAGCACGCCCTTGGCAGCCGTGGTATCGATGCGGGCGCGCTGGGGGGTAGTGATGATGCGCTCGTCTTTATAGGTGCCGGCCTCACGGATAGAAGCGAGCTGGCCTTCGTAGATTTTGATACAGTCCTTCATGGCGCGCCTCCTTATTTTTTGTTCCAGTCCAAAATAACCTTGCCGGATTTGCCGCTCATCATAGCCGCAAAACCCTGCTCAAACTCTGTATAGTGGAAGCGGTGGGTAATCACGGGGGAAAGGTCGAGGCCGCTTTCCGCCATGGCCATCATGCGGTACCAGGTTTCAAACATCTTGCGGCCATAGATGCCCTGCAAGGTGAGGCCCTTGAAGATCACGTCGTTCCAGTCGATCACGGTGCCAGGCCCGGCAATGCCGAGAAGCGCGCATTTGCCGCCGTTGCGCATGGCTTTGAGCATCTGGTTGAGGGCCGCGCCAGTACCGCTCATCTCAAGGCCCACATCAAAGCCCTCGATGATGCCTTGACCGGCCATAACGTCTTCGAGCTTTTGGGAGCGCAGGTCCACCGTGGCCGTAGCGCCCATCTTTTTGGCAAGATCAAGGCGGTAGTCGTTCACGTCGGTCACCACCACGCGCCGCGCGCCGTTGTGCACGCAGATGGCCGCAGCCATCACGCCGATAGGGCCCGCGCCGGTGATCAGTACGTCTTCACCCACCACGTCGAACATGGTGGCCGTGTGGGTGGCGTTGCCATATGCGTCAAAGAAGGAGACGATATCATCCGGGATGCCGTCGGGGATGGGGATCACATTGGTTTCGGGAATACAGAGGTATTCGGCAAACGCGCCGGGCCTCTCTACGCCCACACCCTTGGTGAACTTGCACCAATGGCCGTTGCCTGCGCGGCAGTTGCGGCAATGCCCGCAAACAATGTGCCCCTCGCCGCTCACCCGCTGGCCGATGGCGTAGTGATGCTCGTATACACCGGGGCCCAGGGCTGCCACCGTGCCCACATATTCGTGGCCGATGGCCATGGGCGGCTTTACATGCTGCTGGCTCCAGGGATCCCAATTGTAAATATGAACGTCCGTGCCGCAGATCGCGGTTTTGCTGATTTTGATGAGAACTTCGCCAATGCCCGGCTCGGGCACCGGCACCTGCATGAGCTTGAGGCCCGTACCGGCCTCCGCCTTAACCAAGGCGTCCATCATACGCTGCATGGCATTGCCCTCCTGTGTCCTTGTTATACGGACATTATAACCCGATTTTCCGCATACGGCAAGGGGGAAATGAGCTGAATAATGCTATAGAAATTGATAATAAACCAAATGAAAACACGTGTCCCCCAAATGAGGACATGTGCTGTTATCAGGCCAATTCGGAATAAAGAAGGACTTCCTCGCCGGATTTGTTGAGCAGCAGCCAGTCCGATCCGCGCTTGACCACGGCATAGCCATCCAGGAAGGGCTGGGCGATGGTGTAGGCATAGTCGGTTTTGAGGGAGCCGCCGGTATTGATATAGGCCCAAAGGCCCTCCTCGTTTTGCACGGCAGCCATGCCGTTTGAGAAGGAGGCCGCGCCGGCGAACTGGGGCTTGATAGGCATTTCACCCTTGGCGTTGATATAGCCCCAGAGGCCTTCCGTTTTAATGGCGGCAAAGCCGCCCGAGAAGGGCAGGGCGTCTTCATATTCCGCTTCCAAATCAAAAGGACGGCGAGCGTATTTGTTAATGAAATGATAGCGGCCGCCGCTTTGCACCAGGGCGAAGCCCTCGCTGAAGCTCGTGCCGGATACGCCGTTATCCAGGGTATATTGCGGGTCGCCCGCCTTGTTGATGATATAGGTGCTGCTGCCGGAGCTGGCAAAGGCCACGTCATCCATAAAGAGACCGGCGGAGCGGAATTTTTCGGATACGGCCATGTTGCCCAAGGGGTCGATATAGCCATAGCTGGCGCCCGTGCGGGCCACGGCCCTGCCGCAGGAGAAGCTGCCCACCTCGCGGAATTGGTAATCGATGGCCAGCGCGCCGGTTTCATCAATAAAGCCCCATTTGTCGCCGCTTTCCACGGCCGCCCGGCCCTCGGAAAAGGGAAGGAAGGCATTCCAAACAGGATCCGCCAGCCACAGGCCGTTGCGGTCGATCAGGCCATAGCGGCCATCCTGGCCGGCAAAGGCGACTTCATCTTCGAATTCGTAGACTTCGGAAAACTGGGGCGGAATGGCGGTTTGGCCCGCCGTGTTCTTATAGCCCCAAAGGCCGTTTTCGAGATAGGGGATTAACCGCCCGGCCGTAGAGACCTTGGCGGGCTCCGGGGTGGGGGAGGGCGTGGGCAGGGCCGCCAGGGCGGCCTGCTTTTGCTCCTCCTGCTCCGCCAGGAGCACCCCGGCCCCGTCCCCGCCATAGAGAACGGCAAAAAGAACCACGCACACAAGGATGGCCCCGATCACGAGGCCATACAGGTGCAGGATGGATGCTTTTGCGGTTGTTTGTGTTTGCGGGCCCTGGGGCATGTAGGTTCCCTTTCTCAGGCTTCGCCCGGGATGCGGCTCTCTTCCATCACGATGCTGATGAACCTGTCCGCCGCGGCGGAGAGAGGCACGCCTTCCAGGGAGATGAGGCCGATATTGCGGGCGGGCATGGGCATGTTGAGCTCGATCTCGTAAAGCTCGCCGCTCTGGATGGCGTTTGCAGCGAATTCGTAGGTAACGCAGGCGATGCCCAGGCCGATCTTGGCGAATTCCACCAGCAGGCTGTGCGCGCCCAGCTCAATTTCGGGATGGAGGGTGATGCCGCATACGGAGGCGAAATCATCTAAATACTTGCGCGAGTTGGAGGCTTGCTCGAGCAGCACCAGCGGCTCGCGGGCCAGCTCGCTCATGGAAACGGGGCGCCCCTTGAGGTGCGCAAAGCGCTCCGAGGCCACGAATACATCGTGCACCCGCAGTACATCCCGTACGCAAAGGGCGCTGTCGTCCACGGGCAGGTTGACCAGGGCGATATCCACCTTGCCCACCTTTAAAAGCTCCACCGTATCCGGCGTGGTGCGGTTGGTGACCTGCAGCTGGACCTCGGGGTATTCCGTATGGAACCTTTCTAAATAGGGCAAAAGGAAGAATTGGCAAAGGGTGTCGCTTGCGCCGATCATCAGCCCGCCGGATTGCAGGGTGCGCATGCGGTTGAGCTTATCCTCGGCCGCGGTGATCAAGCTTACGGCCTTGTCCGCGTAGCTATAGAGCATGCGGCCTTCGCTGGTGAGGGTGATACCGCGGCTGGTGCGGGTAAAGAGGGTGCAGCCCAGCGTATATTCCAGCCTGTGCATGGATTGGCTTATGGCGGGCTGGCTCACATAAAGCTCCCTGGCCGCGTGGGAGAGGCTGCCGCAGCGGGCTACCGTGCAGAAAATACTGTATAGATCCAAATCAGCTGGCATGCGGACTACCTCCCAAATCGCGATGGTTGTTGAAATCGTGACGCAAAACACCTATAATAAATAATTATAACCCACGCACTTCATTTTTGCAATAAGAAAACCTAATGGGTACGGCGGCTGCATTAATTAAGTAAAATATCAAAACAGGAGGCGCACCTATGCGCGAAACCAGCTTCCCATCCAGCACGGGCGTGTGCGGCCTGCACGTTTGCACCTGGCCCTGTGAAGCGCCCCGGGCGGCGCTGCTCACCGTTCACGGCATGAGCGAGCATATCCTACGGTATGATGAATTTGCCCGTTTTCTGGGTGGCCACGGCATTCTGGCGGTGGGCATGGATCATGCCTCCCACGGCCAAAGCCGCCAAGCGGGCGCCCCCAAGGGCTATTTCGGCCCGGAAAACGGTTGGGAACATTTGATTGAAGATATCCACAGCCTGCGGCGGCGCGTGGAAGAACAAAACCCCGGCCTGCCCCTTTTGATGATGGGGCACAGCATGGGATCCTTCCTGGCCCGCGCTTATGCGGTCCGGCAGGGAGCGGGGTTACGCGGCTTCATCTTTATGGGGACGGCCGGGCCCAATCCGGCGCTGGCCATCGGAAAATGGCTGGCGGAGAGGACGATCCGCCAAGGGCGGGGAGCGCTGCCCAGCCGCGACCTGGAAAAGCTTTCGACCGGTTCCTACGGCGCGCCCTTCCGGCCCAACCGCACCGCCTTCGACTGGCTTTCCCGCGACGAGGCCCGGGTGGATGCCTATGTGGCGGATGAAGACTGCGGCTTTCCCTTCACGGCCGCGGGCTACCGCGATCTGTTCCAGGGTCTGATGGAAGTATCCGATCCGGCCTGGGCAGCCAGGGTACCCAAAGTCCCCCTGCTGCTGCTTTCCGGCCTGGAAGACCCGGTGGGCGGCAAGCAGGCCGGCGGGGTCAAGTTGGTGGCCGACCGCCTCGTTAAAAGCGGGCACGAGGTAGAGCTGCTGCTCTATGCCCACGCCCGCCACGAGCTGCTCAACGAGTTGAACCGGGATGAAGTGGTGGCGGATATCCTGGCCTTTATCGACAAGACGCTGGCGGAGGCCTGAGCAGATGGCTACCCATTACGATTGGCAAACACTTTATGACGAATTGGCGGATTGCCGCCGCTGCGGCCTCTGCGAGGCCCGCACGCATGTGGTGATCGGCGAAGGGAACCCGGCGGCTTCCATCATGATGGTAGGCGAAGGCCCGGGCCGAGATGAGGATGCCACGGGCCGCCCCTTCGTGGGCCGGGCCGGCCAACTGCTCGATAAGATGCTGGCCGCCATCGAGCTTTCCCGCGAGCAGGTCTATATCGCCAATGTGGTGAAATGCCGCCCGCCGAACAACCGCACCCCGGCGGAAGAGGAGGCCCACGCCTGTTTGCCCTATCTGCGGGCGCAGTTCGCCCTGGTGCGGCCCGCCATCCTGGTGTGCCTCGGCGCCACGGCGGCCCGCTATCTTTATGACCCAGCCATCCGGATCACCCGTGAGCGGGGCGTATGGAAGTGCGTTAAGGGCGTGCGGATCCTGCCCACCTACCACCCGGCGGCCCTCCTGCGCGACCCGGCGCGAAAACGGGAGGCCTGGGAGGATATGAAGGCCATTCGGGAAAAGATGGCGGAGCTAAGCCTTGGCACTTGAACAGCCCTCCAGGGAGGTGCTATAATAAGATATTCATATATTTACGAGCTTTGGAGGAACACATATGTCAGGACATTCCAAATGGGCAAACATCCAAAATAAAAAAAATAAAACCGACGCTGCGCGCGGCAAAATATTCACGAAGATTGGCCGCGAGATTGCTATTGCGGTGAAGGAGGGCGGCGGCGATCCGGCTAACAACTCCAAGCTGCGGGATGTAATCGCCAAGGCCAAGGCTAACAATATGCCCAACGACAACATCAACCGCTCCATCAAAAAGGCCATGGGCGAATCGGGCAGCGTCAATTACGAAGAGATCACCTACGAGGGCTACGGCCCCGGCGGCACCGCCGTGATCGTAGAAGTGGTTACGGATAACCGCAACCGCACCGCGGCCGAGATCCGCCATATCTTCGACAAGAGCGGCGGCTCCATGGGCGCTACCGGCTGCGTGGCTTGGATGTTCGATAAAAAGGGCGTATTGGTCATCGAGCGCAGCGCTTCCATCGATGAAGATGAGCTGATGATGGCTGCCCTTGAGGCGGGAGCGGAGGATTTCGAGCCTCTGGACGACGCCTTTGAGATCTACACCGGCCCGGCCGAGTTTTCCACCGTGCGCGAGGCGCTCGAGGCCGCGGGCCATAGCTTCCTTTCCGCCGAGGTCTCCATGATCCCGCAAAACACGGTGGATGCCACAGCCGATGCGGAGCTGGTCGATAAGCTGAACCGCATGCTCGACCGATTCGACGACAACGATGATGTGCAGGAAGTTTACCACAACGCCGCTTTGCCCGACGAAGAATAGGCTGCGTTAGCGACTACGCCGCTTGTGCGAATTTGCACGCTTTGCTTGCAATGCCGCGTATTTTCGGGCGGCAAAGCGCAATTCGTACGAAAGCCCTTGCCAATTCCCGATTTTATTGTAATCAAAGCAAAACCGCCTGTATTTCAGGCGGTTTTATCTCTTTTGCATCAATGCTGATAATCGTTTTGCCTGGCGTCGGCCTCATCCTTAATCTCTTTACGAAAACCTTTTATAGCTTCTTCCCGCCTATCATTTTTAGAACGAAGCTCATCTTTTGCTTGCGGGCTATCGGTTCTGGCAATCATTTCATCGGCCGCTTCTATGTTATGAATGGTCATGTCGATGTTTCGCTGGATTCTTTCCACGTTATCTTTGCGATTATCGGGATTTGGTTTCATAGGTGCACCTCCGGTAGATTTAATATGAATACTATCTGCGAATTTATAGCTTATTATTCAAAAGGCCCGCCATGTTACGCTTCCCCCCGTACTACCCGAATGCGTGTGGGAGAGGGCATAGACTTAGCGGCTTATGGCGCGAAGCGGCCCGGTTACAATGCCAAGGCCGCTTCGCTATTTGGAGGTATCCATATTTTAATACACGCTCTCCCGTACAGGGGGGATAGCCTATCATTTAATTCACCGTTTGCGCGCTCTGGGCCGCCTTTGCTTCCCACTCGGCCATCTGCGCATCCGTAAAGCCGAATTGCTTTTGCAGGTATTGCAGGGCGTATTTGGGGCGCTCCTGTAAGCATTTGCGCAGGTCTGCCACCTCGCTTTCCCAGGCGCTCAAGGAGCGAAGCTCGCCCCAACGCTGGATGTGGCGGGGCAGTTCAGGCCGCAGTTGATCCGTCATCTCATCCAAAATAGCGGTGGTACGCTCCGGGTTAAAGAAATTGCGCACCACGTATACGTAGCGCTCGCCAAAGGCCACGCACCAGGCCTTGTTTTTGCCGAGGCCCACGTATAGATCCATGTTGGTAAGGGAACCGTCCTGCGAGGGGATGCCGGCGGCGTTGAAGTAGCTGGGCAGGATGTTGCGGGTGGGACTGGAAGCCGAGAGGGCATAATCCAAATCGTAATACACGGGCCGCCAGCGCACGGTATAGTCCTGGCTGCGCCAATATTTCTGGTTGAACATGTCGCCGTTGGAGAAAAAGGTTTGGGCGATGATATAATCCGCGATATAATCCGGATCTACCCATTGGATGTATTCGGCGTACTTGGCGTCGCTTGAAAGATCCGTAGAGAGGGCGTAAGCGCGCACGCGCTTGTTGTCGCTGTTGCGGCCGGACAGGGCCTGGATGTTGCGGCGGATGATGTCCACCGCGTCCGGGTCCACCCCATAATGGGCAGCCATATAATCCTCGTTCTGGTTTTCGTTGAGATCATAAATGCCCCAATATTGCCCGTTCACATAAACCACGACCAGCCGCGTTTCGGCATATTCCATCTTCATTCCTTTCACTACCTTGGAAAAGAAGCTATCGCGCAGGCGGGCCTTGCTGCGGTCCTGTCCGGAATTGCGCAGCACAAAGGAGGAAAAGACGGTTACGTCGCTGTCGCTAAAGAAGGGGTAGCCGGTTTTGCTTTGGCCATAGGCCCCGCGAAGGTAAACGGCCATGGATTTTTGCCTGGCCGTGAGGGTGGAGGAGCCACTGGCTCTAAGGCCGCAGCCGAAGTCCGTGCCCAAGCGGCCGTCCGCCTCATAAAAGGCGAAGTGGGCCTCCTTTTCCACACGGGAATTGCGTTCAACTACGGAATACATGGCCTCCCAATCGCCGCTCTGTGCGGATAGGCAGACCACGGGCAGGGTGTGCGCCGCGTCAAAGAGATAGGTACGGGTAACGATATCGCTCGAGAGCAGGCCCTCCGCAAAAGCCGCGGCCCGCACTACGGTATTCTTTTCTATGGAAAGGGGGCCGCTGTAAAGCGCGGAATCGGCTGTAGGCTTGCTGCCATCCAGGGTAAAGCGGATGGAGGCGTTCGGCGTGGCACAGGAGAGCGCCAGGGAAAAGGCCGCGCTGTGGTAGAGGCCCGCGTCGGAAAAAGCCGGCTCCGCCACAAATCCGGGCAGGGCGACATTTGGGTTGGCCGCACCTTGGCTAGGGTTGGTATAAAAGACCCGGGCCGCGCTGCCTGCGCTGCGCCCGGCGCTCACGCCCAGGCGCAGCGCGCCCGTGCGGAAGATATCGCGGATGTTGCCCGCAGAGTCCGTAAGTAAAAGCGTTTCGCCCGCAGGGGATATACCAAAGGGCGCCGTAGCGCCCTTGCTGCTGGAGGAAGAGGCGCTGACGGCCAAATATCCGCCGGCTGGCACCGTGCCGCTAAGCGCGCATTTTGAAGGCTCGTCCAAATCATCGCTCAAATGCCAGCCGGAAAGATCCACATCGCGGCCCGAGGCGTTGTGCAGCTCGATCCAATCCGCTTTGCCGCTCTTGGCCGCGCTTACGGCGCTAACCTCGCTGATGTAAACCCCATCCATCTCCGTATAGACGCTGCCAAGCGGCTCTGCAAAAGCATGGGTGGTGTTGGCAGCGCCTGGGGTGGGGGTGGTGAAATAGGCAAGCCCGCCCTCGGCCGTGCGGCCGATGGAAACGTTATCCCCCAGATTGCGGGGCAGGTCGATCTGGTCTCGCGTCATATCGTCTACACAGGTTAAAACCAGGGCTTTGTCCGAGCTGCTTAAACGGAAGCTGGTATGCAGCGCTCCTTCGCTCTCTTTGCCGGAAAGGTACACGATGAGGTAGCTCTGCGCCTCAATCTGCGCATCTGCGGGGAAGGCCCATTTAAAGGGATCCTGCTCGTCGTCGCTTAAATAATAGCCCGAAAGGCTTACGACAGAGCCGCCGCTGTTGTAAAGCTCGGCCCAGGCCACGCGCTCGCCTGTATCGTCCCGCAGGCTGTATTCGTTATGCAGGAGAATTTCATTTAAACGCACGGGGGCGGAATCGCCCATCTGCGCAAAATCCAAAGAGGAGAATTGCCCCTCGGCCGCATTGGCGGCGCCGGGGGTGGCGGCAGCCGTATAGGCCCCGCCGGGCAGCACGCTGACCCCTTGGGGCATTTGGATAGGCCAGTTGAGCATGGAGAGGATGTTGCCGGCGCCGTCGCTCAGGCAGAGGGTATCATCGGCTGCGCCCAGCTTAAAGGCGGCATGCAGGCCGTCACCGTCCTCATCGCCGGAAAACCAGATCACGGCGTATTCGCCCGGGGCCAGGGTAGTTCCGGGCAGGCGGAATTTGGCGGTTTCGAGCATGTTGTCGGAAAGGTAATAATCCGAAAGGAGCAGGGCCTCCGTGCCGTTATTATAGAGCTCGGCCCAGGGATAAGCGCCGCCGTCCGCCGCCAGGAACGAGCCGCCCCGGGGCATACACTCGGTAAGCAGCAAGGCGTCGCTGGCGCCGCCGGTGATAGCCTCCGCGGCGGAGGAATAGACGATATCCGCATTGGCCCGGCCAGGCGTGGACGCGGCGCAGTAGCCGTATTCGCCGGCTTCATCGCGGGCATAGGAAACATCGCTCAAAAGCGGGGGGATATCCAGCTGCTGGAGCACGTTGTAGTAAGGATCCGTCAAGTAGAGGGATTCGCCGCTTTTGGAAAGACCAAATCCCGTGCAGAGCAGGTTATTCGCCTCGCCCTTGTATTTGAGGGCGTAAACAATAAGATAGCCGCCCGCAGGAAGCTTCGTGCCTTCGGGGAAAGTCCATTTATGGGGATCCTTAAGGTTGTCGCTCAGGCCATAGCCGGTAAGGTCAATTTCGGCAGATGAAGCGTTGTACAGCTCAATCCAATCCGGTGAGCCCAGCGCTTCATCCACCAGGGAAAGGGCGTTGGAGGTGACGACCTCGTTGATCACCAGCGCGCCCTGCGCGCCGGAGGATACGGGCAGGGTAAAGCTACCGCAGCCCACGCAGCAAAAAAGGGCGGCGAGGGCCGGCAGAAAGGCCGTCATGCGGCGCAAAAGAGAAAGATCTCGTTTCAGCATGGCATCATTATAACATATGGCGCGTATTTTGACAGGCGGCAATTCAAAAAGGATGAATTTGGCGCAATTAAGGACAATTATGACAATGCCCGGGTAGAGCTTGCGAAGGAAGCCGGGGGCATATTATAATCGGCGTATAAAAAAGGGGAGGTATGGCCCATGCCCGGCACACAGCGCATATTGATCTGCGACGACCAGCCCATCATCCACGAGACGCTGGGCGTATATTTGCAAAACGAAGGCTTTGAATACGATTCGGCGCTCGATGGCGAGCAGGCCCTGCAAAAGGCCGACACCTACAGGCCGGATTTGATCATATTGGATATTATGATGCCCAAAAAAAACGGCATAGACGTTTGCCGTGAGCTTCGGACGGGGAGCCGCGTGCCCATCATCATGCTCACGGCCAAGGGCGAGGAGATCGACCGCATTTTGGGCCTGGAATTGGGCGCGGATGATTATATCGTGAAGCCCTTCAGCGCCCGCGAGGTGGTGGCCCGCATCAAGGCTGTGCTGCGCCGCTTCCAGGCAGCCAAGGAGGAGCCGGAACGCGTGCTCAGATTTGACTCGCTGGAGATCAACATCGCCAGCTATGATGTGCGGGTAGGCGGCGAACCCCTGCGCTTTACGCCCAAGGAGGTCGAGATCCTCTACCTGCTGGCATCCAAGCCCGGCCGCGTGTTCGGCAGGGAGCAGATCCTCTCCGAGGTATGGGGGTATGATTTCTTTGGCGATACCCGCACCGTGGATACGCAGATCAAGCGCATCCGCCAGAAGCTGCCGCCCGAGGAGACGGGCTGGGGCATCAAAACCGTATACGGCGTGGGCTATAAATTCGAGGCTGGGGAATGAAGCTCGTTCGTAATACCATCCTTAAAAAAATCGTAGCTGTAATCCTGCTCACGGTCATTTTGAGCGCGGCCCTCACGGCCCTCACCTTTAATTATTACGGCCGCTCCGTGTTTTCGCGGATCAAGGCAAAGGAGATGGAGCCGCGCGCCAAATACATCGCCGATATGACGGCGGAATACCTCGAAGGGGCCATCGATGGCCGGGGCTATACCCGCGCCGTCAGTTCGGATTATTACATCTGGGACGCCATGGTTTACGTTTATAACGCCGGGGGCGAACTTTTCGCCTACCCGGCCCGCCAGGAGGCCGCGGCCAACGCCGAGGCCCTCACGGCGTACCTGCCTTCCGTTTTGGGCGGCGAACGGCTCTACTCCCCCAATACGGAAAACAACCTGGGCGTGATCATCGGCGAGCCGGTTCGCGGCCGGAGGGGGAGCGTGATTGGGGCCGTGTTCCTCATCAAGCCCCTGGGCGAGGTGCGGGCGGCCATCGGCAGCCTGCTGGTGGCGCTCATCGTCAGCATGGTGGCGGTGACGGCCATCATGATCGCTCCGGCCTATCTCGGCTCGCGCAGCATCGTGCAGCCCATCCGTCAGATGCAGGCCATAGCCAACGCCATGGCAGGCGGGGACTTTACAGTCCGCGCGCCGGATATGGGCGGCGATGAAATCGCCAGCCTGGGTAAATCCCTCAATTATCTTAGCGCCGCCCTCTCCGCCACCATCGGCGACCTCACGTTTGAAAAGAACCGCCTCACCGCCACCCTCAACGGCCTGGGCGAAGGTATCGTTTCCTTTGACGCAAGCGCCGAGGTGACGCAATTTAACCCCGCATCCCTGCGGCTGCTTGGCGTTAAGCAGGGGCAGGAGCCGACAGGTTCGCCCCTTTTGGAAAAGCTTTTGCCGGCTATCAAGGCCGTGCTGGCCGGTGAAGGCACGGCTCAGCGGGAGATGGAGCGGGGGGACGCCATCCTGCGCTTTACGATTACCTCCCTCTATGAGGGCGGACGCATCGAGGGTGCGGTGATGCTGATCCAGGATGTTACGGAGGCCGTGCGATTGGAAAAGACCCGCACGGAATATGTGGCCAACGTATCCCATGAATTGCGTACGCCCCTGGCTTCCATCCGCGGCCTGGCGGATGCCCTCAACGACGGCTTAGTCAAAAAAGAAGAGGATAAGGCCCGTTACTACGGCTATATCCTGCACGAATCCCTGCGCCTTTCCCGCCTGATCGACGATCTGCTGGAGCTTTCGCGCCTGCAAAGCGGGGCTGTGGCCCTATCCAAGCAAAGCCTGTGCATGGATGAGCTTATCTACGACGTGGCGGACCGGTATAGCGCGGCTGCACAGGAGAAAGGACTGGCCATTACGGCCAACGTGCCCGAAAACTGCCTCCGGGCCAATACCAACCCCGATCGAACGGAGCAGGTGCTGATCGCCTTGCTGGATAACGCCATCAAGCACACGGAGGGGGCGGGCGAGATCATCCTAACTGCGCAGGATCAAGGCTCCAAGCTGCAAATCAGCGTATCCAACCCCGGCGAGATCGGCGAAAAGGACCTGCCGCACCTGTTTGATCGCTTTTATAAGGTGGATCAGGCCCATTCCGGCAACGGCACGGGCCTTGGCCTTTCCATCGCTTACGAAATTTTGAGCCTCCTGGGGGAAAGCATCTGGGCCGAGAGCGAAGACGGCCGGGTGACCTTCACCTTTACGCTGGAAAAGGCATAAGGGCAAAATTGAGAAGATTGTGTGAAAAGGCCGATCGCCCATATGGAAACGTGGGCAAAATGTGCTATACTGGAAGAAATATAGCACATTACTTTTTGCCGCACATATTGCTGCACACAGGAGGAAAAGATGAGCGCGAACAAGATCCTCGTGGCGGATGACGACCGGGTCGTCCATGAATCCCTGGGCCTGTACCTCAAGGCCGAAGGCTACGAAACCGTCGATGTTTACGACGGCAAGGCGGCCGTGGAAGCGCTGGATAGCGAGATCGCCCTTTGCGTGCTGGATATCATGATGCCTGCCATGAGCGGCATCGACGTTTGCAAGGAGATCCGCAAGACCTCCCGCGTGCCCATCATCATGCTTACGGCCAAGGGCGAGGAGATCGACCGCATCCTGGGCCTGGAGCTGGGCGCGGACGATTACATCGTCAAGCCCTTCAGCCCCCGCGAGGTGGTGGCCCGCATCAAGGCGGTGCTGCGCCGTACCAGTGAGCAGCAGCAGGGCGCGGACGATGGCTGCGTTTCCCACCAGGAGCTGGTGATCGACATCAAGAGCTACACCGTGACCTTGCGCGGCAAGCCCATCATCTGCACGCCCAAGGAGATTGAGATCTTATTCATGCTGGCCTCCAACCCGGGCCAGGTCTTTACGAGAGAGCAGCTCCTCAACCGCGTATGGGGCTATGATTTTGCCGGCGAGACCCGCACCGTGGATACCCATATCAAGCGCATCCGCGCCAAGCTCGATAATACGGGCCTTAATTGGAGCATCAAAACCATCTACGGCGTGGGTTATAAATTCGAAGTGGAATAAGGGATGAAAAGCGTATTCTTCCGCCGCCTTTTGGCGACGCTCACCGCTTGCATGCTGCTGGCCTCCGCCGTTATGGTTGGGGGCTATGCTTATTTGATGCAGAATGCTTACGCGGATATCAAGCTGGAGGAGATGCAGGCCAAGGCTGAGCTTTTGCGCCAGTTGGTCATCGAGCGGGCCGCGGGGGAGATGGGAGACGAGGCTTTCAAGCGCCTGGCCGTTTCCTTTGTGAAGGCGGCGGACGCGGCCATTTTGGTGACGGATGCACAAGGCCGCTTATCTTATGTGGGGGCCGAGGAAGGCTATCCCGGGGAGGCTACCGTGCAGGAGGCGCTCTCCGCCGTGATCGCGGATATCCTATCCGGCCGCAGCGTGGCGCGGAGCGATGTAGAGGTGCGGGGAGTCGGCCGCATGCTGGTGGCCGCCGTGCCTGTGGCGGATCATGGCGGCGTGCTGCTGATGAAAAAGGCGGGGGAGGTTACACTGGCCAGCCGCAGGCTAAGCGTTCTGTTGCTGTGGGTGGTGCTGGTGGTGGTACCGCTTTCGCTCTTGGCCACGGTGCTGCGCATCAAGCGGGAAACCAGCCCGCTGCACGCCATGAGCGAGGCTGCCATTTCCATGTGCAAGGGCGACTTTTCGCTGCGCCTTGACGAGGAGGAACCCGGCGAGGTAGGCGTGCTTTCCCGCGCCCTCAACAACCTTTGTGAAACCCTTTCCGGCACCATTTACCAGCTACGCTTTGAAAAAGACCAGCTGGATGAGATTTTGCAAAGCCTCACGGACGGCGTGGCCGCCTTTGACGGCAGTGGCGCGCTCACCCATTGCAATAGCGCTCTCATGCGCATGTTTGGCGCGGTGAACGCGCAGAAGCGGGAGGATATCTCCGAGAATGGCGAGCTTTGGTCCGCCTTTGACGAGGTGTTCGAGAGCGGCCAGGCGCAAACCATCACCTACTCGCTGCCCGGCGATCGCACGCTGTGGATTACCGTATCCCCGGTGATCAATGAGGACGGCATCCGCAACGGCGTGGTGGGCCTTTTCAAAGATATGACCGAGATGGAGCGGTTGGAGGATACCCGGCGTGAATATGTGGCCAATGTATCCCACGAGCTGCGCACGCCGCTCACAGCCGTGCGGGGCCTTTTAGAACCCTTGGCGGACGGCATGGTGCGGGATGAGGAAACCCGCCAGCGCTACTACCACACCATGCTGCATGAGGTTATGCGCCTCTCCCGGCTGATCACGGATATGATGACCCTCAGCCGCCTGCAATCCGGTGCGGAATATGTGGATATTTCCAGGGTGGATATCCATGAGCTTTTGAGCGACGTAGTGGGCGGCTATACGGCTGCCGCGGAGCAAAAAGGCATCCGCCTCACGCTGGACGCCCGCCAGGCCGTGGATGGCCTGACCGACCCGGACCGCGTGGAGCAGGTGCTGATAATTCTGCTGGATAACGCCCTGCGCTTCACCCCGGAAGGGGGCACCATCACCATACGGGTGAGGGCAGGCGGAGAACGCATGCTCATCAGCGTGGAGGATACGGGCGCGGGCATCCCCGAGGAGGATCTGCCGCATATCTTCGAGCGCTTCTACAAGGTGGATAAATCCCGCGGCAGCGCGGGCACGGGGCTGGGCCTTTCCATCGCCAAGTTTATCATCGATAAGCTGGATGAGCATATCACCGTAGCCAGCGAGATCGGCAAGGGTACCTGCTTCACCTTTACCGTCAAACGCTATGTATCCAATGCCATTGCCTTGGGCCCGGCCACGGAAAGCCGCCCGGGCCGGGATGGCCAGGCCCGTCAGGCCGAGATACGGGCAGACGAGTGGGGCGCGGTGGACGCGGATTATGTGGTGGTGCCCGAGGAGGTTGCTAAAAGAAAAGCTAAGCTCCCCAAGAGGCCGGTCAAGCAGCCCGCCGCGAAAAAGGGCGAGGCTGGGAAGAAGCGCAAGGAATGAGCGCCTGCATGCAATGCCCCCGCCGCTGTGGCGCGGACCGGAGCCGCGAAAGCGGCCTTTGCGGCGCGCCTACCACGCCCCATGTGGCACGGGCCGCCCTGCACTTGTGGGAGGAACCTTGCCTGAGCGGCACGCGCGGTGCAGGCACGATCTTCTTTTGCGGCTGCAACCTCGATTGCCTCTTTTGCCAGAATTATGAGATTAGCCGCGGTGCTATCGGCAGCCGCCTGGATGCTGCTGAACTCGCCGCCCTCATGCTGCGCCTGCAGGGGATAGGCGCGCACAATATCGATTTGGTGACCCCTACGCCCCACCTGCGCGTGCTGCTGCCAGCCCTCGAAAAAGCTAAGGCGGACGGGCTTGCCATTCCCGTGGTCTACAATACCAACGGCTATGAACTGGTGGAATCCCTCCGAAGTCTCGAAGGGCTGGTGGATATCTATCTGCCGGATCTAAAATACGTGAGCGCTGTAGCCGCGCAAAAGTACAGCGGCGCCGCCGATTACTTCCAATATGCGGCTCCGGCTATCCTGGAAATGCAGCGCCAATGCGGCGTGCTGCAGCTAGATGAAGAAGGCATAGCCCGGCGGGGGCTGATCGTGCGGCACCTGGTATTGCCTGGCTCTGTGGACGAGGCCCGGGGCGCGCTGGATTTCATCGCGGCAAATTTACCCAGGAATACCCGGATCTCCCTCATGAGCCAGTATGTGCCCTGCCACCGGGCGGTAACGCCACCTCTGAACCGCCGGCTCACCAGGCGGGAATACCAACGGGCCGTGGATTATTGCCTATCCCTAGGGCTTACGCAGGTGTTCGTGCAGGAGATGGAGGCCGCCGACGCGGCTTATACGCCGCTTTTTGGCGGAAGAATTGGTTAAAATGTTACGAAACTATGAATAATCTTACTAAACACAGGATTTTTCTTAAAAAAGTGTTGCATATTAAAGAAAAAGGTGCTAGTATTTAAATCAGAAAAAGAATATTTCCGCCGTCCGGAGTAAAGAGCAGTAATCTTCATTGTTTTTCCTCCAAACCAAAACACCTGAACTATTTTACTTCACCAAGCGGCTTGCGGATTAGGGCAGTCCACACGCCGCACCCACCGGACGGATTCGTTAGGAGCCTCGCTTCCAGTGCGAGGCTCCTTTTTTGTCACAAAAAGTCCCGCCCTATTGCGGCTGTGGCGGTACGCATCCTGCTAAACGGCATGGGCGTATTGCATTGCGAAAGCTTCCCGCACATAGGATAGCAGGGGGTGTGATGCAGATGAAGATGCGGGAATGGCTTTTGGGCCTATTGGCCACGGCGCTGGCTGTGGCGTATCTGCTGCTGATGCCGGGGTATCTTGCTTCGGAGCGGCAGGAGTTGACGCTACAGAGCAAACAGGAAAGCGGCGAGACCTTTTCGGGCATCATCACCCTTTGGCATATCGTAGGCTTCAAGCCCTATCAGGGCAGCCTGGGGACCTGGCTTTCAGACCGGGCCTCGGCCTTTGAAAAAAAGCATTTCGGCGTATTCATCAACGTAACGGCCATGACGCCGGAGGAATTCGAGGCGCGCTTGAATCGGGGCGAGCGGGCGGACGCTTACTCGTTTCCTCTGGGCTGGGGTTATGCCGAGCGCTTCCAGCCCTTGCCGGATGTCAAGGCCGAGCTTTTGCCTGCGCTCGAAGGAACCGGCGTGCAGGGGGGCGAAACCTATGCGGTGCCCTATGCCATGAGCGGTTATTTGCTGCTTTCTAACAGCCGATTGGAACAGGAGAAGGGCGTTTCTTTATCGGAGGAGACCTGGCGGGCGTATTTGCCCGAGGCCGTGGATACGCTCACTTATACCTATGGTAAAAAGGCGCGCCAGCGCTACGGCATGGCTGGCAGCGAGCTAATGGCGGCCCTTCTTGGCCTTCAATGTCAGGTCGCTCCCTATGAGTCCTTCAAAGGTGGTGATGCGGCCTTGGCACTGGGGGATATCCGCGACGCGGGCGATATGACCCGGCTGCAAACGGCGGGCAAGGGCTTTACCTACCGCGCCTGGCCTGCAAGCAGCTATACCGACCTTGTGCAATACCTAGCCGTGGCCCGGGATACGGAACCGGCCAAGCTTCCCTATATAGAGGCATATTTCGAGCTAATCCTGCGGGCGGATCATCAGGCTACCCTATTGGAACAGGGCCTGCTGCCCGCCGTTCGCCTGGCGGAAGAAAAAGAAGCGGAGGTGGAGATCGTGGCGGCGGTACAAACGGCGCTGGTGGAGCCGCAAGTGCCCAACGCTTTCTTATACCAGCGCTATCAGGATGAGCTGTTTGCTCTGGCCAAGCGCGCCTTGGCCGGCTATAGCGCGGCCCGCGTGGACTTGGAGGCCAGGATGAAAGAGCTTGTGATGCGAGGGCAAATACAGTAAAATATAATTTGAGTATTGATAGCATAGGAGCGTGCCATGGAGCAGCGGATCAATCGTCTCTTTGCCATATTGGCCCCTTATGGCGCCGTAAGGGATGTGCCTTTATCGGCCCATACTTCCTTTCGCATCGGCGGCCCGGCCCAGCTCTTTTTTGAGCCTGGGGATAGGGAGGCCCTTTCCTTGGCCCTGCAAAGCGCCCAAGAAGAGGGCGTGACCGTAACGCTGATGGGCAACGGCTCCAACCTTTTGGTGAGCGACGCGGGCGTGGAAGGCCTGGTCGTCAAGCTGGGGTCGGCCTTTTCCGGCATAGAACTTGGGGAGGACGGGCAGGTTTTCGCCCTGGCGGGCACCCTGCTTTCCAGTCTGGCCAATTTTGCAGCCGACCATGGCCTGATGGGCCTTGAATGGGCCGCCGGCATACCGGGCAGCGTAGGCGGGGCCTTAGCGATGAACGCGGGCGCTTATGGCGGCGAAATCAGGCAGGTTTTGAGCGAGGTGGAATATTTCGACGCGCAAACGGGCGGCTTTCTCCGCCGCGTACCGGCGGAGGGGGAGATGGGCTACCGCAAAAGCGCTTTCGCCTGGCCTGCGCGGGTGGCCACTGCGGCCGTTTTCCGCTTGGCGCCGGATGACGGCGGTATG
Organism: Candidatus Pelethousia sp.; assembly: GCA_034928145.1. Classification (GTDB taxonomy): domain Bacteria; phylum Bacillota; class Clostridia; order Christensenellales; family CAG-138; genus Pelethousia. The sequence continues at coordinate 49,333 of JAYFPE010000023.1, forward strand.
CGGGAGCGTATGCGCGAATATAGCGAAAAGCGCCGTACGAGACAGCCCTTGACCTACCCCAGCGCAGGCAGCGTTTTTAAACGGCCGCAAGGCCACTTCGCCGGCGCGCTGATCGAGGCCGCGGGCCTAAAGGGCGCAGCCGTGGGCGGCGCTGAGGTGAGCGAGCTTCACGCCGGCTTCATTATCAACACGGGGAATGCCAGCAGCGCGGATGTGCGCGCGCTGATCGAGCTCGTTCGCCGGAAGGTGCTGGAACACAGCGGCGTGCTGCTGGAACCGGAGATCAAATTTATCGGGAGGGAGCAGCCATGAAGCGGATGCTGGTAGTAACGGGGCTCAGCGGGGCGGGGAAATCCCAGGCCCTGCGGCGCTTTGAGGATATGGGCTATTTTTGTGTGGACAACCTGCCTGCCGAAATGCTGGATGGCTTCGCCGCCCTTTGCGAAAAGGCGGATCCGCCTGTCGAAAAGGTGGCCGTGGTTATCGACAGCCGCGAGCGCGTTTTCGGGTACGATGCCGTGGCCGCGTTGGACAGGCTATCCGCTCTGGGCGTGCGCTATGAGATCCTCTTTCTGGAATGCCGCGATGAGATCCTCGAGCGGCGCTATAACGAAACCCGCCGTCCGCACCCTTTGCGACCGGATGTGCGCGCGGGCATCGAGGCCGAGCGGGAGATCCTGGGCGGTCTAAGGGACCGGGCGGATTATATCATCGATACCTCCCGCATGCAGCCTATCGAGCTGCGGCAGGCCCTGGAGCGGGTGGCGGATGTGCGCGATGAGCCCTTTTCCCTCGAGATCATGAGCTTTGGATTCAAGCGAGGCGTGCCCTTTGAAGCGGATATGGTGATGGATATGCGTTTTTCTCCCAATCCCTATTATGAGCCCGACCTTAAAAATCTTTCCGGCCAGGATGCGGCCGTGCGGGATTATGTGCTCACGGATGCGGATGTGGCCGCTACACTGGATCAAGTCGAAAGCATGCTGCTGCGGCTGATTCCCCGCTATATCGAGCAGGACAAGCGCCGCCTGCTGGTGGCCTTTGGCTGCACGGGCGGGCGGCACCGCTCCGTATGCGTTGCGGAAGAGCTGCATAACCGCATGCGGGGCCGCTATCACACCACTTTGCAGCACCGGGATATCGCCATCGAGGCGGCGTCCATCAAAGGAAGGATCGGTTAACATGTCCTTTGCATCGGAGGCGAAAGAGGAGCTGGTTCGGCTCCGCCTCAAAACCGTGGGCGAAAAGCGCTCGCTGCTGTGCGCCCTCACCTATAGCGCCGGTTCCATCACCCTGGGCCGGGAGGGCCTGGGCGTGCAGTATACCACGGAGAACGGCGCCGTGGGCGGGCTGATCGCACAGCTCGCTATGGAGCTTTACGCCGTGGAAACGGCCATACGCCTAAGCGAATCCGCCCGCTTGCGCGCGCGCTGCACGGTGGTGCGGCTCTCGGGCGAAGGCTGCCGGGCGCTGCTGCTCGATGCGGGTTGTTTGAGCGGCGAGGAGCTGACGCTGGGTCACATCCCCGATTCGCTCGTGGCGCGGGAGGAGGAGCGGCGCTGTTATCTGCGCGGCGCTTTCCTTGGCGCCGGTTCCGTGAGCGACCCTCGCAAGGGCTATCATTTGGAGATCGTATGCAGGCACGAGCGCTTTGCAAAGGAGCTTTGCGCCCTATTGGGCGAATATGGCCTGCCCGCCCGCAGCTCCTCCCGCAAAAGCGCCTATGTGGCCTATCTGAAGGAAGGGGAGATGGTTTCGGATTTCCTCACCTTGGTGGGCGCGATGAACAGCACACTCGCCTTTGAGGAGGCGCGGGTGGTGCGGCAGGTGGCGGGCAGCGTCAACCGTATCCGCAATTTTGAAGATGCCAATATGAACAAGGCTGCGGCTGCTTCCGCCGCCCAGTTGGTAGATATCGAATATATCGAAAGCGCCCGGGGCCTTGATACGCTGCCGCCCAGGCTGCGAGCGGCGGCCGAGCTGCGCCTGAGCAACCCCGAGGCGACGCTCTCTGAGCTCTCGGAGCTGGCGGAGGTTTCCAAATCCGGCCTCAACCACCGTTTCGCCAAACTCGGCCAATTGGCCGAAGAATTGCGGGAACAGGGCGCGGGCCGGCATAAAACGGAGGAATAGAACATGGCGTTTACCCATCTGCACGTGCATACCCAATACAGCCTTTTGGATGGCTCGGCCCGCATTCCGGAGTTGGTAGCCCAGGCCAAGGCTTTGGGCATGGATTCCATGGCCATTACGGATCATGGGGCCATGTATGGCGTGATTGATTTTTATAAAGAATGCAAAAAGCAAGGCGTGAAACCCATTCTGGGCATGGAAACCTATGTGGCGCCCCGCTCCCTGCACGATAAGGAGGGCTTTCGCGAATACGCCCACCTGATCCTGCTCGCAAAAAACCAGCGGGGCTATCAAAACCTTATGCGCCTTTCATCCATCGCCTTTGTAGAGGGCTTTTATTACCGTCCCCGCATCGATTACGGCCTGTTGGAGGAATATAAAGAGGGCCTGATCTGCCTTTCGGCCTGCCTCGCCGGGGATATTCCCCAGCTTCTTTTGCAGGATCGGTATGAAGACGCCAAGGCCCTGGCAGGCCGCCTGCAAGGCATGTTTGGCGAGGATTTTTACATCGAGCTGCAAAACCACGGCCTGCCCGAGCAGCAGAAGGTGCTGCCGGGCCTGGTACGCATCGCCAAGGAGCTTTCTATCGAGACCGTAGCCACCAATGACATTCACTATGTGCATAAAGACGACGCGGAGGCCCAGGATGTGCTTTTGTGCATCCAGACCAACAAGGTGGTCACCGAGGTCAACCGCATGCGAATGTCCGCTGATGAGTTTTACCTCAAAAGCGAGGATGAGATGCGCCAAATGCTGTTCGATTATCCCGAATCGATCGAAGCCACGCAGAAAATCGCGGCCAAATGCGATGTTACGATCACCTTTGGGGAGCAGCACTTGCCGGATTTCACCGCCCCGGCAGGCATGGATAACAATATCTATCTACGAAGGCTCTGCCACGAAGGGTTAGCGCGCAAAATGCCCGGCGCGGGGCCGGATATCGTGGACCGCCTTGACCACGAGGTGGATGTGATCATCCAGATGGGCTTTGTGGATTATTTCCTCATCGTTTGGGATTTTGTGGATTTCGCCCATCGCAACGGCATCTTTGTGGGGCCGGGCCGGGGCAGCGGCGCTGGAAGCCTCGCGGCATATGCCATGGATATCACGGATACGGACCCCATTAAATATGAGCTCATCTTCGAGCGTTTCCTTAACCCGGAGCGCATCTCCATGCCGGATTTCGACATCGATTTTTGCATCGAACGGCGGCAGGAGGTCATCGATTACGTGGTGCAAAAATACGGCGCGGATCATGTGGCCCAGATCATTACCTTCGGTTCCATGGCTGCCAAGGCCGTAATTCGCGATGTGGGCCGGGCGCTGGATATGCCCTATGCGGAGGTGGACCGCATCGCCAAGCTGGTGCCCAATGCCCTAGGCATCACGCTGGATAAGGCGTTGGATATGTCTGGTGAGCTGCGGGGCCTCTATGAAAACGACGAGCGGGTCAAAAAGCTCCTTGACCTTTCCAAACGCCTGGAGGGCCTGCCCCGCCACGCCTCCACGCACGCGGCCGGCGTGGTGATTTGCGCCCAGCCGACTGTGGAGTATGTGCCCCTTCAGTGCAACGAGGACGCCGTCACCACCCAGTTCCCCAAGGATACCATCGAGGAGCTGGGCCTGTTAAAAATGGATTTCCTCGGCCTTCGTACCCTTACCGTGATCCGCGACACGCTGGATTTCATCGAACAGGGCGGCGGGGAGCGGCCTGATCTGACCAAGCTCGATAACGACGACCCGGCCGTATACGAAATGATCGCCTGCGGGGATACGGACGGCATCTTCCAGTTGGAATCGGCGGGCATGCGGCAGTTCCTCACCCAATTCAAGCCTAGTTGCTTTGAGGATATCATCGCCGGTATCGCCCTTTTCCGGCCGGGCCCCATGGAGCAGATCCCCCGCTATATCCGGGGCAAGAACGATCCCAGGAGCGTAGTTTACGCGGATGAGCGCCTAAGGCCCATTCTTGAAAAGACCTATGGCTGCATGGTTTACCAGGAGCAGGTTATGCAGATCGTGCGCGATCTGGCGGGTTATTCCTGGGGCCGGAGCGACCTGGTGCGCCGCGCCATGGCCAAGAAGAAGCCCGAGGTCATGCAAAAGGAGCGGGAATATTTCATCAACGGCATCGTGGAGAACGGAGAGGCGGTGGTGCCCGGGGCCGTGCGCAACGGCGTGCCCAGGCAGGTGGCGAACCGCATCTTCGACGAAATGATGGATTTTGCCTCCTACGCCTTCAACAAATCCCACGCGGCCGCCTATGCGGTGGTGGCTTACCGCACGGCCTGGCTCAAGGTACATTACCCCGTAGAGTTCCTCACCGCCCTTATCAACAGCTTTATGGGCAGCAACATCGAAAAGATGGCCGAGTATATTTACTGCTCAAAGATCAACGGCCTCGAGGTGCTGCCGCCGGACATCAACAAGAGCCGCGCCAAATTTACCGTGGAAGATGGCAAGATCCGCTTTGGCCTGGCCGGCATACGCAACGTGGGCGAGGCTTTCATCGACGAGATCGTGGCCGAGCGGGAGAAGAGCGGCCCTTTCATCGATTTTTATGATTTTATCCGCAGGAGCGACGCCAAAAAGCGCATGACCGAGGGCTTGATCAAGGCGGGCTGCTTCCAGAGCCTTGGCTTCAGGCGGGCCCAGCTGATGCCCGTATACGAGCAGATGATCGACAACGCCGCAGGCGAGCGCAAGCAGCGTGCCCTGGGGCAGATTTCTCTTTTCGACCTGGCCGGCGGCATGCAGGGGGAGGCGCGGATGGAGATTGCCATCCCCAGCGTGCCGGAATATGATATGAACACCGTGCTTTCTATGGAGCGGGAGGTGCTGGGCATCTACATCAGCGGCCACCCGCTGATCGAGTTTAACGACGAGCTTTGTAAGCTGGGTACTACCGTATCCGCCATCCTCGAGGCGGACGGCACGGGCCAATACGCGGATGAGCAGCGCCTGCGCCTGGGCGGCATCGTTACGGGCCTGCGCACCAAGCCCACCCGCTCCGGCAACGGCATCATGGCCTACGTTACGCTAGAGGACCTCACCGGCAACCTCGAACTGACGCTCTTCCCCTCTGTTTATCAAAAATATGTCTCCCTTCTGGCTACGGACAGCGTCATCGTCGCTTCCGGCAAGCTGAATATCCGCGAGGAGCAGAAGAATACCATTTTGGTGGATGAAATCCGCGCGCTAAAAAAGGGTGGGGAAAAGAAGCTCTATTTGCGCCTGAGCCTGGAAGAAGGCGGGCCGCTCGAGCAGGTGAGCGATTTTTTGCGCCGTTACCCGGGCGACGTGGCCGTGGTCCTTTATGACGGCGCAACCAAAAAGCAGCGCATCGTGCCCAGGGAACTGTATGTCAACACCTCGGAAGCCCTGCTGACACTTTTGACCAATACCCTGGGCAAGGAGAACGTAAGATTTTGATAAAGCGAACGCCGCCTATAGAAAAAAACGATATGCTGGAATTGCCCATCCAGGGCCTCACCGCGGATGGACAGGGCGTGGGCCGTGTAGAGGGCTATGCCGTGTTCGTAGCCGGCGCGCTGCCGGGTGAAGTTGTACGGGCTCATGTGATTAAGGCTGGCGGAGGTTATGGCGTGGCCAAGCTCACCGCCGTTTTGCAGGCAAATCCCAGCCGCATCGAGCCGCCCTGCCCGGCCTTTAGCCGCTGCGGCGGCTGCGCCTTGCAGCATCTGGACTACCCCGCTCAACTGGCGGCCAAAACAGAGCAAGTGCGGGATGCGTTGGTGCGCCTGGGCGGCTTTTTGGATATCCGTGTGGAGCCTACCCTGGGCATGGCCGACCCATGGCGTTACCGAAATAAGGGAAGCTTTCCCGTGGCGGCGGAAGAGGGAGGGGTGCAGATCGGCTTTTTCGCGCCCCGCAGCCACCGCCTTGTGGCTTTGGAGGATTGCCCTATCCAGGATGAACGGGTGATGGCGGCGGCCATGGCCGTGCGAGATTGGGCCCGGCAATGCAACGTGCAACCCTATGATGAAGAAACACACAGCGGCATCCTGCGCCATGCCATGGCCCGCGCATCCAAAGAAGAGGTGATGGCCGTGGTGGTCACCACTGGGGAACTGCCGCATAAAGAGACACTCATCGAGATCCTGCGTAGCCGCGTGCCGGGCCTTGCCGGCATCGTGCATAACAAGAACCCGCAGGCTTCCAACGTGATCCTAGGCGAAATATATGAGACCGTCTGGGGCAGCGGGCGGCTGGATGCGGCGCTTTGCGGCCTTCGCTTCAGCGTCAGCGCCGCCTCCTTTTTGCAGGTGAATCCCGTACAGACAGAGGTGCTCTACAACACTGCCCTTTCCCTGCTCGATCTACGTGGCAACGAGACCGTGGCGGATGTTTACTGCGGCATCGGCGCCATCTCCCTGCTGCTGGCGCAAAGGGCCAAGCGGGTGATCGGCATCGAAAACGTGGCCGAGGCGGTAGAGGACGCAAAACAGAACGCGCTTGCCAACGGCCTAACCAATGCGGAATTCCTCTGCGCCCCGGCGGAAGAAGCCCTTCCGGCGCTGGTGGCCTCCGGTCTGCGGCCGGATGTGATCGTGCTCGATCCGCCCCGCAAAGGCTGCGACCCGGCTGCCCTTACCGCCATTTTGCAAAGCGGCGCACCCCGCCTGCTCTATATCTCCTGCGACCCGGCTACCCTGTCGCGGGATTGCCGCATCCTTTCAGAGGGCGGCTATACGCTATGCCATGTGCAGCCGGTGGATATGTTCCCACATACGGGGCACGTGGAGACGTGCGTACTTTTGTCCCACAAAAACCCACAAACATCTCCACCGTCTTTATAAACAGGAAAATTGAATAAAATTGACTTCAAAGGCAACTCTGCCTCGTCACACGGAAAAATCTCTATTTCTTTGATTAGCGAAGAA
>JAYFPE010000020.1:0-5195 GCA_034928145.1 Candidatus Pelethousia sp.
TCATGGCCAAGGCTCTAATGATGGCTACGCGCTGCTGCTGGCCGCCGCTAAGCTGGGCCGGATAGGCATCGGCCTTATCCGTAAGGCCGATGCGCCCAAGCAGGGCGTGGGCCTTCTCCTCCGCCTGCTCCTTGCTCATCAGCTTGAGCTTGACCGGGGCCAGGGTGATGTTTTCGCGGATGGTCATGTGCGGGAAAAGGTTGAACTGCTGAAAGACCATGCCCATCTTTTGGCGCAGCTTGTTCGCATCGCACTTAGGATCCGTCAGGAGCGCGTCCTCAAACCAGATCTCGCCCTCCGCAGGCTCCTCCAGAAGGTTGAGGCAGCGCAAGAAGGTGCTCTTGCCGCAGCCGCTGGGGCCGATGATTACGATCTTTTCGCCCTTTGCGATGGATAGGTTCACGCCCTTTACGGCCTCGATCTGGCCGAAGTATTTATGCAGGTTTTTAACTTCTATCACTTCTTGCCAGCCTCCTTTCGAGCTTCTTGGTGCCATAGGTCATGATCATTACGATGATCAGGTATACCAGCGCGATGAAGAGCAGCGGCACCGGACTATAGGTGCGTGAGCGGATCATCGTGGCCGCGTAAGTGATATCCTGCTGGGCCGCATAGCCCACGATGGCCGTTTCCTTTACCAGCATGATGGCCTCGTTCGCCAGGGCCGGCAGGATGTTCTTGATGGCCTGGGGCAGCACGATGAAGCGCATGGTCATGCCGCCGGTGAGGCCCAGGCTGCGGCCCGCCTCCGTTTGGCCTATGTTAACGGCGTTGATGCCCGCGCGCACGATCTCCGCCACATACGCGCCGGAGTTGATGCCAAAGGCGATCATAGCCGCGTAGAAATTCATGGCGATGGAGGCTTTGGCGAAGATGATCCAGCAAAAGATCAACACCTGCACCATCATGGGCGTTCCCCGGATCACCGTGAGGTATAGGTCGCAGATGGCCGCCAGCAGCCAATCCACCCACTTGCCCAGAAGGCTCCTGGGCTTTTTCTTGTTTTTGAGGTAAACCTTGCAGATGGCTACCAGGCTCCCCAAAAGGATGCCCAGCACCGCCGCGCCCACGGTGAGCAGCAGGGTGTTTTTGAGGCCATCCAGATACATCGCCCAACGGTCGTTGCGGATGATATTGTCGTAAAGCTGTTGTCCGAAATTATCCCACATGCGTCCCCCTACGGTTTGGTTATACCGTTATAGAAGGAACAGAGGAAAGGTCGCTTCCTCTGTTCCTTGCGTATCAAAGCTTGGTAAACGGCGCCGGCACGGCTTATTCGCCGGCCGCGATGGCGTTGTATTCGTCGATCCAGGCCTGCACCTGGCCATCGGCGATCAGCTTGCTTAGCACGCTGTCCACTACGGCCTTAAGGTCGTCTTTGCCCTTGGCGATGGCGACGGCGTATTGCTCGGGCTCATCGGTAGCGGAGGTCTCCAGCACCATCAGGCCCGCGTTGGCCTTGGCGATCTGAACCGCGGGGCCCGCGTCGATCACAACGGCATCCAGCTTGCCGGCGGCCAGCTCGGCGCCGGCGTCCGGGCCGGTCTTATAGCGCTGCACATTGACCCCCTCGATGCTATCCGTAACGAACAGGTCGCCGGTGGTGCCCATCTGCACGCCCACGCTCTTGCCCGCAAGATCCGCAGGGCCGGTGATATCGCTGCCCTCGGGCACGATGATCATCTGCAGGGAGTCCACATAGTTGACGGAGAAATCCACCGTCTGCCTGCGCTCCTCGGTGTTGGTCATGCCGGCGAGGCCCAGATCGCCCTTGCCGGACTGGATCGCGAAGACGATGCTGTCAAAGTCCATATCAACGACTTCAAGCTCTACGCCCAACTCCTTGGCGATGGCGGTGGCGATCTCCACATCCACGCCGATGACGCTGTTGTCTTCGCCCAGGAATTCATAGGGCGCAAAGCCGGCGTTGGTGAGCATGACCAGCTTGCCCGCGGCCTTGATCTTATCCACAGCGGACGTGCCGCCCTGCGCGGCGGGGGCTTCGGAAACAGGCTGGGAAGCGGGGGCGCAGCCCACACACAGCAGCGCGATGGTCAGCACGGCCGCCAGGATCACTTTCAGATTCTTCATAGCAATATCCTCCAAAACATATTTAGCAATGCAAATGCAGCTTCGCCGGGATCCCCCGGCTGACGAAATTTATTATAATACACACTATATGCATAAATCAAGCCCTTTTTGAAAAATTTATTCGTTTTTATGCCTGTTTTATGCATAAACCGCTTGTATATAGGAATGTTTATTCATTTCGACCCGCTGGCAACCGCAGCGGGGCATACGCGCAGGCAGGGTGACACCAGGCGGCGGATTCAAAAAGCGTGCCCTTTACTTTAGCCAGCGGAAATATTACAATAGGGATGGTTTAAAGCGGCGGGCGGCAAAATAAACCGGCTTGCTTTGCCTTGTGCAGGCGCGCGCCCGGCGAACAACATAAAATGGAGGATTTGGAGCTGTGTTTGAGATTTTGCATAACGAACCGCTAAACCCCACGGTGTTCCGTATGGAGGTACGCGCGCCGCGGGTGGCTGCCAAGGCCCAGCCCGGCCAGTTCATCATTTTGCGTGTAGATGAGGAAGGCGAGCGCATCCCGCTGACCGTGGCCGATTTCGATCGGGAGAAGGGCGTCGTCACCATCATCTATCAGCTGGTTGGCGCAACAACCATCAAGCTGGCTTATAAAAAAGCGGGCGAGTTTTTGCAGGATTTTGTCGGCCCCTTGGGTACGCCAACCCATACCGCGGGCCTTAAAAAGGTGGCAGTGGTGGGCGGCGGCGTGGGCTGCGCCATCGCTTACCCCGTAGCCAAGCGCCTGCACGAGCAGGGCTGTGAGGTGCACTCCATCATCGGCTTCCGCTGCAAGGATCTGGTCATATTGGAAGAAGAATTCGAGGCCGCCAGCACCCTGGTTAAAAAGATGAGCGACGACGGCACCTGGGGCGCCAAGGGCCTGGTAACGGACGCACTAAAAGAACTGATCGAGAGCGGCGAAACATACGACCAGGTCATCGCCATCGGCCCTCTGATCATGATGAAATTCGTCTGCAAGCTCACCAAGGAATATGGCATTAAGACCGTGGTAAGCATGAACCCCATCATGATCGACGGCACAGGCATGTGCGGCTGCTGCCGCCTTACCGTGGGCGGGGAAACCAAGTTCGCCTGCGTGGACGGACCGGATTTCGACGGCCATCTGGTGGATTTCGACGAGGCCATGCAGCGCAGCAGCGCTTATAAAGAATTCGAGGCCCATGCCCGCGAGGAGGCCTGTAACCTGTTCGCCAAGGAGGTAATTTGATTATGCCTAACATGCGCGTTGATAAAAACTCCATGCCGGCCCAGGAGCCGGACGTTCGCAATAAAAACTTCCAAGAGGTGGCCCTGGGCTACCCCGAGGATGTCGCCCTCGACGAAGCCGCCCGCTGCCTCAACTGCAAGCACAAGCCCTGCGTGCAGGGCTGCCCTGTGCGCATCGATATCCCCGCCTTCATCCAAAAGATCAACGAGGGGGATTTTGAGGCGGCCTATCAGGTCATCTCGGAAGCAAGCTCCCTGCCCGCGGTTTGCGGCCGCGTTTGCCCGCAGGAATCCCAATGCGAAAAGGTCTGCGTGCGCGGCATCAAGAATGAGCCCGTTGGCATCGGCCGCCTGGAGCGCTTCGTGGCGGACTGGCATTTTGAGCATACCGACGGCGCTGTGGAGGCGCCCCCAAAGAACGGCCACCGGGTAGCCGTGATCGGCAGCGGCCCCGCCGGCCTGGCCTGCGCGGGCGAGCTGGCCCGCCGCGGCTATGATGTTACCATCTTCGAGGCTTTGCATACGGCGGGCGGCGTGCTGATGTACGGCATTCCGGAGTTCCGCTTGCCCAAGCGCATCGTGCAGGCTGAGATCTCCACCCTCAAAAAGCTGGGCGTCATCATCGAAACCGACGTGGTGGTGGGCAAAACCCAATCCGTGGACGAGCTGTTTGAAGAGGGCTTTGAGGCCGTATTCATCGGCAGCGGCGCGGGCCTGCCCAGCTTTATGAACATCCCCGGCGAAAACCTCGACGGTGTTTATTCCGCCAACGAGTTCCTCACCCGCATCAACCTGATGAAGGCGTATAGGCCCGATTCCCCCACCCCCATCCGCCAGGTGCACAAGGTGGCCGTGGTGGGCGGTGGCAACGTGGCCATGGACGCGGCGCGCTGCGCCAAGCGCCTGGGCGCGGAGGAGGTATATATCGTTTACCGCCGCAGCGACGCGGAACTGCCCGCCCGCGCGGAAGAAGTGGAGCACGCCAAGGAGGAGGGCATCATCTTCAAAACTCTCACCAACCCCGTGGCCATCCTAGCAGGCGAAAACAAAGGCGTGGCCGCTATCCGCTGCCTCAAGATGGAGCTGGGCGAGCCGGATGAGAGCGGCCGCCGCCGCCCCATAGCCGTGGAAGGCAGCGAGTTCGAGATCCCCGTGGATACGGTGGTAATGAGCATCGGCACCTCCCCCAATCCCCTCATCAAATCCACCACGGCAGGCCTTGAGACCACCCGCAAGGGCGGTATCGTCACCGATGAAGGCGGTAAGACCACCCGCGAGGGCGTGTATGCGGGCGGCGACGCCGTGACCGGCTCCGCCACCGTCATCCTGGCTATGGGCGCTGGCAAGGAAGCCGCCCATAGCATCGATGAATATATTAAGGCCAAGAACGCCTAAAACCGAACGTTTATACATAGCGGCCCGGCGCATTTATTCGCCGGGCCGCCAGACTATATCCTCCCTGTGGGTTCGGGGGCGGCTCACAGTTCGCAATAGCCGCAATGCGCCCCTTGGGTCGCGGTGCTCCTTTGCTCACTGGGCTTCCGCCTCGCTTCATCCGCTATAGGCGGCGCTCGGCTCCGCCTCCCGGAGGCTTTAATCGCCGCCAGCGAACAAGGTGAATTGCCGCAAAGCGGCAAGAGTGGATGCCCTGGGGCACAGGTGCGGTGACTTTGCGTAGCAAGGCTTTCCTCGCAGGGTTTGCTGGCCGCGTCCTTAATATGTCGCCTTTGGCGACATCACAGTCTGTCAAAAAAGTGGCTATGCCACTTTTTTGAGTTTCCATGAAACAACTGCTCGTACCTCGCGGTCGTTGTTTCATGCGGAGAAGGCCTTGGCAAGCAAGGCTTTTCGCTCGCGGCGTACACGCCGCCGCTCACGAT
>JAYFPE010000027.1:0-56719 GCA_034928145.1 Candidatus Pelethousia sp.
GGCCCAGCTTAGCGGCGGCCAGCAGCAGCGCGTAGCCATCATTAGAGCCTTGGCCATGAGCCCGGATGTGATGCTCTTTGACGAGCCCACCAGCGCCCTTGACCCGGAGATGGTAGGCGAGGTGCTCGACCTGATGAAAGACTTGGCCAAAGAGGGCATGACCATGGTGGTGGTCACGCACGAGATGGGTTTTGCCCGCGAGGTTGCCAGCCGCGTTCTTTTCATGGATGGCGGACAGATGGTGGAGCAGGGCACGCCCGTGGAAGTCTTCGACCATCCCAAGAGCGAGCGGCTCCGCAGCTTCCTGGCTAAGGTGCTCTAGCGGGCGGCGGGCTCGAGGCCCGGCGTTTGTGGCGGTTATTAGGGGATAAGGCCGCTTGTTTTCGTGGGATGCCTGTACATTGACCTAGTAGGGGGGCGGATAGCCGCCCCCTTAGACTGTCGAAAGAGTCCCTGGGGGATCGGGGGCCGCATACAGTTCGCAATAGACGCGACGCTCCCTTTAGGTCGCGTTGCTCCTTTGCTCACTGGGCTTCTGCCTCGCTAGACCCGCCATAGGCGGCGCTCGGCTCCGCCTCCCGGAGACTTTAATCGTGAGGAGCGGCGGACAAGGCGAATTGCCGCGCAAGCGGCAAGGGAGGATGCCCTGGGACACGTGTGCGCTGCGAGCGAAAAGCCTTGCTTGCCAAGGCTTTCTCTGCATGAAACAACGACCGCGAGGCATGAGCAGTTGTGTCATGGAAACTCAAAAGTGGCATAGCTACTTTTTTGACACGCTAGGGGGCGGCTGATGGCCGTCCCTATTTTTCGCTGCTCCCCAATTTTCCAGCGCCGCGCGCGGATGCAAGGGCGCAGAGCGCTTCATAGGTGAGCTCACGCACCTCGGTTTTGGGCACGGGCAAAAGCACCATCTGGGCGATAGCCTTCTCCGCCGGGTATAGGATACAGGCCCCCACGGCTTCCTCGGCGGATAGCGCTTCGCGGGCGCCGGGCTTGGCGATATAGAGGGGCAGGGGGTTGTGGTTCGTGATGGGGATGAACCACTCGCCCCGGTAGCCGCTGTCGATCACGCCGCAGCGCTGCCCTATGCCGCGGGTGCCCGAGGAACCGCGCTCGAAGATTTGGAAATAGTAATCAGGCGAACAGGCGCTGGCGATGCCGCTGGGCAGAGCACGGGTCTCGTGCGGGGCCAGGCAAACGGCTTCCTCGTTCAGGCAGAGGTAGATATCATAGCCCGCGTCCTCCTCCCGCTTGGAGGGGAGGATGGCTTCCGGTCGCAGCTTGGCGAAATAGATGGTCTCCATATGTCCCTCCTGCTAAACGCGGGCATGCCTGGCCCGGTGCTCAATCAGCTCAGAGGCGATGCTGATGGCGATCTCCGCCGGGGTCTCCGCCAGGATGGGCAGGCCGATGGGGTTGTGGATGCGGGCGATATCTTCTTCGCCAAAGCCGGCGCCCCGCAGCTTTTCGCAGGTGGCGGCAAACTTGGTTCGGCTGCCGATGAGGCCCACATACTGGGCGGGAGATTGGAGCGCCTGCGCCAGTACCTCGTGATCGGCGGCGTGGCCGCGTGTCATGATCACGATATAATCCTGCCGGCGGGGCTGGACATGTTCCCCAAAGGCGGCGAAATCCCCTAAAATGGTGCGCGCAACGCCGGGAAAAAGCTCGACTCTTGCGAACTGGGGCCGATCCTCAAAAACGACGGGGCGGAAATCGAGATGCGCGAGCACGGGCACCAGCTCCTGCGAAACGTGCCCACCGCCAAAGACATAAACGAAGCCCGAACGGTTCAGCGGCTCAATGAAGAGGAAGGATTCCCCCTCCTGCGCAAAGAGCGCGGGCTGGCTGCCTAGGCGGCCTTGCAGCAGGTCGGGCGGGAAGGTCTCGCCAAAGAGCGGGGTTTGATCGGCCGCATAAAGCCCGGCCCGCCAACCTTCCGCGTTGCCCTGCAGGGCCAGCCAGGTATCTCCATCCCCGGAGAGGGCCTTGGCAATGGCCGCGAACAGCGGGGCCATATCCGGTGCGCAATGCTGGAAGAATACCTGCACGCTGCCCCCGCAGATCATGCCGATACTGGCCGCGTCGTTGGCGGAGAGGGAGAAGGCTTGTACCAGGGAGCGGCCCTCGGAGAGAGCCTCGCGGCCCTCCGCCTCGGCCAGGTGTTCCATAATGCCCCCGCCGATGGTGCCCATGGCCTCGCCGCTTTGAAAGAGGGCCATTTTGGCCCCCGCGCCCCTGGGGGCGGAGCCGTGGCTTTCGATCACCGTGCAGAGCGTGGCCGGGCGGCCCGCGCTAAGTTCCGCGGCTAAAGCCTCAAAAAGCTTTTGCATACATATCCCTCCTGAAAAAGGCTGCTTTTATCATAGCATGCCGGGCGAACCCGGGCAAGGCTAGCTAGGCGCGCGGGGTACCATTTTATTGGCAAATACGATACAATGGTAGAACTGTTATATTACGCGAGGACAAGATGCGGATGAAACGATTGCTGGTTTATTTGCGGGATTATAAAAAACAGACGGTGCTGGCCCCGCTCTTCAAGATGCTGGAGGCCTGCTTTGAATTGCTGGTGCCGCTGATGATTGCTCGCATGATCGATGTGGGCATCGCGGGCGGCGATAAAGCGTTGATTATGCGCCTTAGCCTGGGACTGGTGGCGCTGGGCCTCATCGGCCTTGCGTGCGTGGTTACCGCGCAATACTACGCGGCCAAGGCGGCAGTAGGCTTTGGGGCCAAGCTGCGGTATGCGCTGCTCGAGCGGCTTTGCGGCCTTTCCTTTTCGCAGATCGACGAGCTGGGCGCTTCCACCATGATCGCCCGCATGACCAGCGATGTAAACCAGGTGCAAACCGGCGTAAATATGACCCTGCGTCTTTTCCTGCGCTCGCCCTTTATCGTCTTTGGGGCGGCGGTGATGGCCTTTACCATCGATGCACCGGCGGCAATGGTTTTTGCCTGCGCCATCCCGGCCCTCTCGCTGGTGGTGTTTGGCATCATGCGCTGGACGATCCCGCTTTACCGCCGCGTGCAGGGCAGGCTGGACGGCGTTTTGCGCATCACGAGGGAAAACCTTACGGGCGCGCGGGTGCTGCGCGCCTTTGGCAAGGAGGCGGCGGAAACGACCCGCTTCGATGAAAGCAACCGCGCTCTCTTCGACGAGCAACGCTATGTGGGCCGCATCTCCGCCCTTATGAACCCTCTCACCTATATGCTGATCAATGCGGCTGTACTCTACCTCATCTGGGCGGGGGCGCTGCGGGTGGAGCTGGGCGCTCTCACGCAGGGCCAGGTGGTGGCCCTCTATAACTATATGAGCCAGATTCTGGTGGAGCTGATCAAGCTGGCGAACTTCATCGTTACCATGACCAGGGCGCTGGCCAGCGCCCGGCGCGTGGTGGCCGCGCTGGAGCTGTCGCCCTCCAACGAGAGCGCAGGCGGCGCAAAGATCGGCCTTGATCAAGATGCGCCCCTCGTGGAATTTTGCGAAGTGGGCATGGCCTACGAAGGGGCCGGGGCTGAGGCCCTCAGCGATGTGAGCTTTAGCGCCCGGCGGGGGCAGACCATCGGCGTAATCGGCGGCACGGGCGCCGGCAAGAGCACCCTGGTGCAGTTGATCCCCCGCTTTTACGAGGCTACCCGTGGCCGGGTGCTGGTCGAGGGCCGGGATGTGCGGGAATGGGACGTTTCCGCCCTGCGGCGCAAGATCGGCGTCGTGCCGCAAAAGGCCCTGCTGTTTTCCGGCACCATCGCGGCGAACCTGCGCTGGGGCAATCCGTCGGCGGCGGAGGACGACCTTTGGCATGCCCTGGATACGGCCCAGGCTAGCGAGGTGGCCGAGGCTAAGGGAGGCGGCCTCGAAGCACGGGTGGAGCAAAACGGGCGGAATTTTTCCGGCGGCCAGCGCCAGCGGCTCACCATCGCCAGGGCGCTGGTGAAAAAGCCGGATATCCTCATATTGGACGATAGCGCCTCGGCCCTGGATTACGCCACGGACGCGCGCTTGCGCCGTGCCCTGCGCGCTCTGCCCGAAAGGCCGCTGGTGTTCATCGTTTCCCAACGGGCTGCTTCTATCGCGCATGCGGATACGATCATCGTGCTGGAGGATGGGCGTGTGGTTGGCATGGGTACGCATGCGGAATTGCTGAAGACCTGCCCCGTGTATAAGGAGATCTACGATTCCCAATTTCCGCCGGAGGTGGCGCAATGAGCATGAAGCCTATGCCCAACCGGCAGAAAGGGACGATCCGCCGCATCGGCGGTTATCTGCGGCGCTACTGGCCGCAGTTGATCGTCTCCGTTATCCTGGCCGCCCTGGCCGTGGTGATGACACTCTATGTGCCGGTGCTGATCGGCCGGGCCATCGATCACATCGTGGCCGCGGGGAGGGTAGATTTTGACGCCATCCTGCCCTTGCTCATCCAAGCGGGAATATTGGCCGCCATAACGGCCCTGGCCCAATGGCTGATGAACGCCTGCAACAACGCCCTCGCCTTTGGCGTGATACGGGATATCCGCGCGGACGCTTTCCGTAAAATTCAGGAATTGCCCTTCCAATATCTCGATCAAAAGCCCACCGGCGAGATCGTGAGCCGGGTGGTGGCGGATGTGGATCAATTTGCGGACGGCCTGCTGATGGCCCTGACCCAGTTTTTTAGCGGGGTGATGACCATATCGGGCATCCTCTTATTCATGCTCTCCATTCACCCTGGCATTACGCTGGTGGTGGTATGCGTTACCCCCCTTTCGCTTTTCGTTGCCCGCTTCATCGCCACCCGTACAGCCTCCTTGTTCCGCGCGCAGTCGGATATCCGGGCGGAGCAAACGGGCTTTATCGATGAGATGATCGGCGGACTGAAGGCGGTTAAGGCCTTTGGCCGCGAGGAGGCCGAGCTCGAAGCCTTTGAAAAGATCAATAAGCGGCTGGAGGATTGCTCGCTCAAGACTATATTCTTTTCCTCGATGACCAACCCCGCTACTCGTTTTGTCAACAGCGTGGTCTATGCGGGGGTTGCGCTGACAGGCGCTCTCTCGGTTGTTGCGGGCGGCATGAGCGTGGGCTCGCTCACCATCTTCCTCAGCTATGCCAACCAATATACCAAGCCCTTTAATGAGATCTCCGGCGTGCTCACGGAATTGCAAAACGCCCTGGTCTGCGCCGGGCGTATCTTCGCGCTTCTGGACGCCAAGGAGCAGGAGCCGGATGCTGTAGATGCCCGCCTGCTGGCTGCGCCCGCGGGCTGTGTGGAATTGCGGGATGTTGCCTTCTCCTACAGCCCTGGACAAAGGCTGATCGAGCATTTTAATCTCCATGTAACACCGGGCCAGCGGATCGCCATCGTGGGGCCTACGGGCTGCGGCAAAACCACCCTCATTAATCTGCTGATGCGCTTTTACGATGTGGACGGCGGCTCCATCCGGGTGGAGGGCACGGATATCCGCGATATCACCCGCCAGAGCCTGCGTAAAAGCTACGGCATGGTTCTACAGGATACCTGGCTGCAAGCGGCTTCCATTCGGGATAACATTGCCCTGGGCAAGCCCGGGGCTACCTTGGAGGAAATCGTGGCCGCGGCCAAGGCCGCTCACGCGGATTCCTTTATCCGCCGCCTGCCCAAAGGCTATGATACGGTTATGGGGGAGGAGGGCGGCAGCCTTTCACAGGGCCAGCGCCAGCTTTTGTGCATCGCCCGCATCATGCTCTGCCTGCCGCCGATGCTGATTCTTGACGAGGCCACCAGTTCCATCGATACCCGCACGGAGCAGCGTATCCAGCAGGCATTTGCCCGCTTGACCAAGGGCCGCACCAGCTTTATTGTGGCGCACCGGCTCTCCACCATCCGCGAAGCGGATGTGATCGTGGTGATGCGCGCGGGCAATGTGGTGGAGCAGGGTTCGCACGCCGCACTTTTAGCGAGGGATGGATTTTACGCCGAATTATACAACAGCCAGTTCGCCCCTGTGGAATGAACCCGCGCATATAACAAAAGGCGGCTTGCAAGGCCGCCTTTTTGATGGATAACCCTAGAAAAAGGGATGGATGTTGGCGTTGAACCAGCTATAGCCCAGGTCGTATGCGGGGATCAGACGAAGGCGCATCAGCAGCCCGGCGAGGCCCCAAATAAGGGTGAGCACCGCCGAGAGCAGGATGAGGATGGCCAGCGTGCCCAGGAAGCGTTTGAAAGGAGAGGTTCGGCGGGCAATGGGCTCATCCGCGAAGAGGGAAATTGGCTCCTCCTCTTCATCATCATAGAGCAGGATGGGCGCGGGCTTGGGGGTGGATTGCAGAATGGGTTCGGGCTCCCAAACCGGGGCCGTGGCCTTCGCCTCGGGTACGGCATACGCTATGGGCGTACCGTACGCCGCAGGCGGCTCCGTTTCCGAGGAAGCGCCCTGCGACCCTTCGGCCACGGGTGGCTCCTCCAATACGGCGGGCGGTTCTTCGGGCGTATCGCACGCTTCAAGCATATCATGCATTTCGGGCGTGTCGTTATCGTATGCGGCGGGCGTGCCGTACGCGGCGGGGACTGCGGCAGGCCGCAGGATGGGCTGGGGCGTTTGGGCAGGCAGGGGCTGGGCCGGTTTGGCCAGCGCGGCCTGCGAGCCTTGGGCGCGGGCCAAGCTTAAAAGCCAATCCTCCATATCCGCGGGCGTATAGCCTGCGTGGATGGCGCTGAGCGCCTGGGCAAAGATATGTTTGGTGAGAGCCGCCGCTTCCTCCGCGCCGCCCAGATACGTAAGGCCAACCTCCCGCACCTTAGGCGCATATTGGGCGGCCCAAGCCCGTATGGCTTCGGCATTGCCCGCGCGCAAGGCCGCGAGGGGTTCCTGACGCTGCTCCATGGCATTCGCCCTCCTTCGATATTTTTCGCACATTTCATACTATTATATAGCCTTTTGTCCCCTGCCGCAATGGGAAGCGCTTCCAGTATGTTCCGCTTTGCCAATAGCGCCCCGCGAACGCCAACGGCGTGGGGGCTTGCTTCCCCGCGCCGTGTCCGGCTAGCCTAAGCTTATTTATTCCACTGTGATGGCCGTTTCACCCAACGGCAGCAAATGGCCGATGACGCGGCTCCAGCCTGCATCGCCCTCGCCCAGGGCGGCCAAGAGGCGCTCCGCGTCCGCCTCGGCCACGCTGATGAGCAGGCCGCCCGCAGTCTGCGGATCGAACAGCACATCCTGCATAGCCAGGGGCACGCCCGGGAGGAAGCGCACCTTGCCCGCGAGGTGATCGCGGTTGCGGTAGGCCCCGGCGGGGATAAGGCCCTCTGCCGCGAAGGCCAGCGCTCCCTGCATCAGCGGCAGGCTGGCCGCGTTCAGGCGCAGGCTTACGCCGCTGGCGGCGGCCAGTTCGTGGGCATGGCCCAAGAGGCCAAAGCCCGTGATATCCGTGCAGCCATGTACGCGAAGGCCCTCCATGGCCCGCTGGGCTGCGGCGTTGAGGGTGGTCATCACCTTGATCAAATAATTGCTGCCCGCTTCATCCAGAAGCTCGGCCTTGGCGGCTGTAGAGAGGATGCCGCTGCCCAAAGGCTTGGTCAACACCAGCACATCCCCGGCTTTGGCTCCGCTGTTGGTCAGAATGTGATCGGGGTGCACAAAGCCGGTGACAGAAAGGCCGTATTTCGGCTCCTTATCCTCAATGGTATGGCCGCCGCAAAGGCAGGCCCCCGCCTCGGCCACCTTGCTAGCCCCGCCCTCCAGAATGGCCCGCACATCTTGAGGGGGCAGCTTATCCGAAGGGAAGCAGAGCAGGTTGAGCGCCAGCTTAGGAATGCCGCCCATGGCATCGATATCGCTCAGGGCGTTGGAGGCGGCTACCTGGCCAAAGGCAAAGGGGTCATCTACCATGGGCGGGAAAAAGTCCACGGTCTGGATGAGGGCAAGCTCGTCGCTCACCCGGTATACGGCCGCGTCGTCGCTGGTCTCCATCCCGACCAGCAGGTTGGGATCGGAGAGGCGCGGCAGCCCCGTCAGCATGTTTTCCAGGACGCCCGGCCCTATCTTGGCAGCTCAGCCGCCGCAGGAGGTCATCTTGGAAAGGTAGGTCTTTTCTCCCTCGGACATGGGTTTCTCCTTGCTTGATCGAACTTTCCTGATTGTATCATGAATGCTTCCCCCGCACAACAGCAGGCAGGCGGGGCAAAAGGGACGGGCATGATGCCCGCCCCTCCGCTACATTCTTATGGGTCCTGATGCCGCCACGCCTCGGTATAGCGCTCGCCCTCGCAGCGATAAACGGCCTCCGTATCCTCCACGAGCAGAGGGAGGAAATCGCCATGCAAGGCAAAGCGCACGCAACTGCCGCAAGAGGCGCTCACGGAGCGCGGCGTGGGCATCATACGGGCCTCGTTGCCCTGCTTATGCAAGCGCCGGGCAAAGGTTTGGGCGGCAAAATGGGTATAAAAGGTGGCGAGATAATCCATTCGGCTTATTTGGTGATGGTCAGCTTGTGGGTATCGCCCTCGCCGGGTGCGCTTTGCACCTGATAACCGGCGTTTTGCGCAAAGCGGGTCACGTTGCCAAGGGCCACGGCATTATCCACCAACACCTCGATCCCGGCTGGGGATGCTTTGAGGCCCTGCTTGGCCATGAGAACCGGCTCGGGGCAGGCCCGGCCGCGCGCGTCGATCTGTTTCATATGCCCTCCTTAGTCCTTTTGCTTTTGCAGGTTCAGCACGGCGATGAGCGCAACCAACGCCAGGCAGAGGATCACGGCGATTTGCCCATTGGCGGTGGGGCCGTCGGCGGAGGAAGCCAGCTTGAAGTTGTGGCAGAAGGCCGCGCCCACCACCATGCCCAGCACGGCTACGCCGCTATCCGCATTGCCGCTGCCCGCCAGGATGAGCTGGCGCAGCGGGCAGCCGCCCAATAGAACGCTACCAAAGCCCACCAGAACCATACCCAGGGCGTTCCAAAGGCCGTCCGTATGGGCCACAGGCTGGCCCGCAAAGGAGAACTTCACGCCCGTGCCCGTAAGCAGGTTGCCGAGAAGCACCGTGAGAATGATGGCGATAAAGCCATAGAGCAGATGAAGATCCTTGAACATCACAGCGTCGCGGATGCCGCCCACAGTGCACAGGCGGGATTTTTGGGCCAACGCGCCCACCACGAGGCCGGCGATAAGGGCGATGGCCACAGGCGCGCGCATGGAGCCGGGGCCGCTTTCGCTAAAGAACAGGAGGCCGGCGCCCAGGGTGAGCAGAAGCAGCAGCCCGATGGCGGTGAGGCCGGGCATATAGCCCTCCAGCTTGGGCAGGTCATAGGTGCGCTTGAGGCTGAAGCCCTTATTGAGGAAGAAGATGCCGATGAGGATGCCGGCGACAAAGCCGATGAGGCCCACCACGGCGTTAAGGTCGCCGCCGCCGATGCGGATCATCATGCGCAAGGGGCAGCCCAGGAACATCAGCGCGCCCACCATCACGGCAAAGCCCAGCGCGAAGCGGGTCAGGGGGGCGCTGCCGCCCTTGGGGGCGAATTCCTTGCCGATTAGGCTCATGACCAGTGCGCCCAGCACCAGGCCGATGATCTCAGGCCGCACATATTGGACAACCTCGGCCCGGTGCATCCCTACGCCGCCCGCGATATCGCGCAGGAAGCAGGCAATGCAAAACCCCATGTTTTTCGGGTTGCCAAAGGCCACCAGAGCAACGGCGATTGCGCCCACGACCAGCCCGGTGCCGACGACCAGGCCATGCTTTTTGAAAAATGACATGCGAATGATACCTCCTAATATGTATGCTTGTGATGTGTGAGTCCCAACAGCTTCATCATATAAAGGCGGGCTCGCAAACTCAAATAGAAACATCCGGCAAAAGAAGCAACGGCATAGAGAAAAGCTATCTGGTCATGCGGCATAAAGCGAGAAAAGGAGCGAAACAGGCCGGATCTTCAAATTATAGATAATAACGATGCAAGGAATTAATTTATAGAAACTATAAATATGTAGAAAATCGACAGACAAATCCGCAGCCCTGGGGTATACTTGGGAAAGAATACGGGACAAGCCGGAGGCATGCGGATGATCTATTTTGATAACGGCAGCACTTCCTTCCCCAAGGCGCCGGGCGTGGGGGAGGCCATGGCGAACCTGCTGGCTACCTCGGCTTTTAACATCAACCGGGGGGGTTATGCGGGCGCTTACCACGTAGCGGATATGGTGCTGGATACCCGGGAGCTTGTTTGCAGGCTACTCGATTGGGACGACCCTAAAAACGTGTCCTTTAGCGGCAACATCACCCAGTCTCTCAATATGCTGCTCAAGGGGTATCTTAAAAAGGGCGATCATGTGATTGTGAGCTCTTTGGAGCACAATGCCGTGCTGCGCCCACTGAACCAGTTGGCCGAATTGGGCATATCCTTTGATGCCGCCCGGGCCGATGCGGATGGGCGCTTGCCCATCGAGCGGGTCGAGGCGCTCATCCGGCCGGAAACCAAAATGGTGGTGTTGACTCACGCCTCCAATGTGTGCGGCACGGTGCTGCCCATCGAGGAAGCGGCGGCCCTGTGCCGCGCAAGAGGCCTGCGCTTTGTGATCGACGCCGCGCAAACGGCGGGCGTGCTGCCCCTTTCGATGAAGAAGCTAGGCGCGAGCGCTATCGCCTTTACCGGCCACAAAGGATTGCTGGGGCCGCAGGGCATTGGCGGCATGCTGATAAGCGATGATTTCGCCAAAGAAGTGGAGCCGCTCATTAGCGGCGGCACAGGCAGCGTATCGGACACGGAATTCATGCCCGTCTTTTTGCCGGATCGGTTTGAGAGCGGCACCATGAACCTGCCCGGTGTGGCCGGGCTTAACGCCGCCTTGCAATATGTGCTCAAAACGGGCACTGCGGCCATTTATGAAGCGGAAATGGCCCTTTGCGGCCGCTTCCTCGCGGGTGTGCGGGCCTTGCCGGGCGTGCGCATCGTAGGCGTAGACGGACAGGAGGGCCGGGTTGCTACGGTATCGCTGGATTTTACGCCCGCGGGGCTGGATAACGCAGCCGTCGCCTACGGGCTGGATAGCGAGCACGGTGTGATGACCCGCTGCGGCATGCACTGCGCGCCCAGGGCGCACAAAACCCTCGGTACCTTCCCCCAGGGCACGGTGCGCTTCGCCTTTGGCCATACGAACACGGCCCAAGAGGTGGATATTTGCCTTGAAGCCTTAGCAGGGATGGTCAAAGGTTAAAACATCGTTAAAAAATCGCGCAAAAAGCAAGATTGTTTCATAAGAACAGGCGCGGAGGCTCAACCTAAGAGCGGCTCCGCGCTTTTTGTATGCGTGTGAAAAAGAAGGGAAGTGCGCAAACTAGAGCAGAGCGAATTACGCGGGAGGGCAATATGAGCAAAGCAAGGCGATATATTTTCATGCTGTTGATGGCAGGGGTGCTGCTGGCGCTGGCACTGCTGCTGTATCTTGGCTGGGCCAGGCAGGAGAGCGCGCCCTCCGGCGGCACCAAATTCGTTAGCGCGGAGGAAGCGGACTATGTGTAAAGCCTATGCAAACCTGCCGCCTTCGGGCCCAAACGCGCCCCTGCGGGCTGAGCGCGAGGTGCGCTATAAGGCCCATTCGCCCAAAATATACCAGCGCAAACCGCAATCCGACAAAAGCACAGATTAAAAGGAGTAGATCGGTCATGCCTAAGCCGCAAACAGCACAGCAAAAGCAATATCAGCAGCGGGTAAATGAAAAGATGCCCCGCAGCAATACCTTTTCCCAATGTATTCGGGCCTTTGTGTCCGGGGGGATCATCTGCTGCATCGGACAAGCCGTGCGGGATCTGGGGGAAGGGCCGTTGGGCCTTTCACAGGATGATACCGCCGCCTTTACCGCTATGGTAATGGTCTTTTTAGGCGCAACCCTCACGGGCCTCGGCATATACGATAAGATCGGCAACTGGGCGGGCGCGGGCAGCATCGTGCCCATCACGGGCTTTGCCAACTCCATTGTTTCCCCTGCTATGGAGTTCAAGCGGGAGGGCTTTGTGATGGGCGTGGGCGCCAAGCTCTTTTCCATCGCCGGGCCCGTACTGGTTTATGGCGTAAGCGCTTCCATCCTGGTGGGCCTCATCGCCTGCCTGATCGGATAGGGGGAGAATACATGAAAAGCAAATGCGCAGGCAGACAGACCCTGGTCTTCAGCGCGCCGCCTCAGGTGATCTCCTCGGCGGCCATCGTAGGCGAGATGGAAGGAGAGGGCCCGCTGGGCAGCTATTTCGACGAGGTGCTCACGGATGATACCTGGGGCGAGGATAGTTGGGAAAAAGCGGAGCGCAAAATGTTCGAGCAGACCGTGCGCCGGGCCCTGGAAAAGGTATCCCTGCAAACCGGCGAGCTGGACTGCCTTTTGGGCGGCGACCTCTTGAACCAGATTATCTCCGCCAATTTTGCCGCAAGGGAGCTGAAAACACCCTTCCTGGGCCTCTATGGGGCTTGCTCTACCATGGCGGAGGGGCTGCTGCTCGGCTCCATGCTGATCGACGGGGGCTATGCCTCCCGCGTGGCCTGCGCGGCCACCAGCCATTTTTCCACAGCCGAGCGGCAATATCGCCTGCCCCTGGAAATGGGCGGACAAACCACCCCCACCGCCCAGCGTACCGTGACCGGCGCGGGATGCAGCATCTTGGCGGAAAGCGGCTACACGGGCCAGATGCTCTACCGCAATGTGTTCGTAACGGCAGCATCTATCGGCCGGGTGATTGACTTGGGCATTACGGATGCGAGCAATATGGGCGCGGCCATGGCCCCGGCTGCGGCGGATACCCTATCCGTCCACCTGAGCGATACGGGCCGCAGCATCCGCGATTACGACCTGGTGGTGACCGGGGATTTGGGCGGCTTCGGCAGCGAGATGTTCTTGGAGCTTTGCAAGGATAACGGAATAGACGCGGAGCGGCGGCATCTTGATTGCGGGAACCTGATCTTTTCCGGCAGCCAGAAGGTGGATAGCGGCGGCAGCGGCTGCGGCTGTTCGGCCAGCGTGCTCAATGCCTACTTGCTGGATCGCATTGAGCAGGGGGACCTACGCCGTATCTTTTTTATGGCCACCGGTGCGCTGATGAGCCCCACCAGCGGCATGCAGAGCGAAAGCATTCCCGGCATTGCCCACGGCGTGGTGCTGGAGCGCAAATAAGAGGAGGGAAAAGCGATGGATTATCTTTGGGCGTTCCTCATCGGCGGCGGCATCTGCGTGATCGGCCAGCTGCTTATCAGCCTCACCCGGCTCACACCCGCCCGCATATTGGTGGTTTTCGTCACGGCGGGCGTGTTCCTCACAGCCCTGGGCCTCTATGAACCGCTCGTGGAGCTGGCGGGCGCGGGGGCTACCGTACCCCTCACGGGCTTTGGTTATTCCCTGGGCATGGGCGCGATCGAAGGCGCCATGGAAAGCGGCGTGATCGGCGCTTTCACAGGCGGCATGAAAGCCACCGCAGGCGGCGTATCCGCAGCCATCCTTTTCGGCTACCTCAACGCGCTGATCTTCACGCCAAAGACGAAGAAATAAACGATATTCCTGCACGGATCTATCCTGCAAAGCGAAAAAAGTGGCAATTGCCACTTTTTTTGAAAAGCCGAGGCTTTTTTATTGCACTTGCGCGTCCGATACGGGCGGGGAAAGCAGGCTGGGATTGGCCAGGGCCGTGCTGCCATCCTGGTTCTTGACGATCTCGTAGGCCGGGTCCAGGCCGGAGCCGGCGAGGAAGCCGGGCCATACGTAGTAGGTGAGGGCGTGAGCGTTGTATTTGCTGGTGGCAATAGGTTTGGTCTCCACCACCGCGCCGTTCTTTTTGTAGGTGGCATAGCTCTGGTAGATATAGCCATCCTTGGCGGACTTATATTTCATCCAATAGGGGGCTGTGATCCAGGATTGCACCTCATATACGGTTTCGGGGGCGGGGATGGTTTCTACCAGCTCCGAGGACAGCTCGATCGTATCGAAGGTATCCGGGAAGGGCTCGCCATACAGCTCGCAGACCACGGTATAATCGGAAGTATCCACCCAGATGAATACATAGACCGGGCTGGCGGTGGTGTTCTTCCAGGTGAAATCGATGGTTCCCGTGTTGATGGTAGCGTCCAGGCCGCCATCGATATAGCCGCTGCGGCTGGAGTGGTTGCGGCGGTAGGTGACCTCCAAATCGCCCTTGAGAACGGCGTTGTAGATCGTGGTGGAAATCTGGCACACACCGCCGCCGGGCTGATCCTCCGTGCCCGCGCCGCCGCCGATCACCGCCGGGGCCATCATCCAGCCGTATTTTTCATAGCGGTCTCCCAATATGGCGTTGGCGGAGAATTCCTCGCCGGGCTGGATCACGGTGCCGTAAACCAAGCCCGTGGCCTTTTTAAGGTTGAACACGCGGTTGGCGTTGCTGCGGGTGCTCTTATAGGAGGTAAAGGCGCTGGAACGCAGCACCAGGTTTTCCTTAAGGGCATCCACTGTGATTTCGGAAGGTATATTCGTCATGGCCACGGCCAGGTCGCCAAAATCCTTATCCGCGGTGCGGCGGGTTACTTCTACCATCACGGCTTCGATATCGATGCCATAGCCATCTACGGGGGGTACGAAATCAAAGAAGAGATCCCGCTTATCCTTGATGCTGCCATCCTTGGGAAGGGAAATGTTGACAGCCGCCTGCGCCTTGGTATCCTCATTAATAGGCAGGGCCTTTACGGCAACGCTGGCGGGAACGGCCTCGGTGGTGAGGGCGTCCGCAAAGGAATGGATGAAAGCCTCTACGCGGGTAGGGGCCACGGTATATTCGAGGCCATAGGAGCGGCCCTCGGTTTTGATGCTTTGCAGTTCTGCCTGCAGGGACGCGAGATCGCCGCTGCGGGCCAGCTTGAGCGCTTCCTCGATATCTTGCTCCGTATTGAAAGCGATATCGAAATAGGAGCTATCCGCTCGGTAGCTCTTGCCGTCGCATACAAAATTAAAGTAGATGTTATCTTTAATTTGCTGCTCTACTGCGGCAAGAGCCGTGCGCGCCTCCGCCGGGGACATGCCGGAAACATCCACGCCGCCGATGCTGACCCCTTCGTGAAACACGCCGGATTCGATGATGTTCTGGCGCAGTTGCTCCTTGTTCTGGGCATCTAAATAGAGATAAGCAAATACGCCGCCCACCAGCACAAGGATGCCCGAAAGCACGATAATGGCGATTTTAATGCCGGAACGGCTCTTTTTACGCTTCTTTTTTTTCTTTTTTGTAGTACGTACGTCTGTTTCCATTTATTCTTCCTTCCCTCAAAACCCCGGCATAAGCAAGGAGTTCCACCAAGGCGCTATGCAAATGCCCATCCAAAAAACAGGCCAAATGCGGGCAAAAATCAGATACACGGCCCTATACCCCATGATTATACGTGATGGGCTTGTCTACTGTAAAGGAGAAGATTATGAAGATTTCTAAAACAATGGGGCCTGGCCTTCGCCATTTACGAATGTGGCGGCGTGTGGTACAATCTATCAAATAAGACAAGGAGGCACTCCATGGAAAAACGGATCAATACCCGGCTCCTGGTGTTCTATGCGCTTTTTGTTGCGCTTATTTTCCTCCTGGGGCTGACGCCCCTGGGCTATATCATGCTGCCCATAGCCGCCATCACTACCGTGCACATTCCCGTGATCGTAGGCGGATATACCCTGGGGCCCAAGGGCGGCTCACTGCTGGGATTCTTCTTTGGCCTCACCAGCCTCATCCGCTGCTTTACTACGCCGGATGCCACGGCCGCCGTGGTGCTGGGCACGGCTACGGGCTTCGGCCCCTATAATCTGCTGCTGGTCGTGGCCATTATTTTTTTGCCCCGGGTGCTTACGGGCCTTTTCAGCGCCCTGCTCTACCAGGCCCTTGCAAAAACCGGCCGGGACGTGCCGGCCATGGGTGCGGCCGCTTTTGTGGGCAGCCTAACCAACACGGTGTTTTATTTGGGCGGCCTCTATGTGCTGGCCAATGCCCAAACGGCACAGATCATGGGCGTAACCGGCTCTGCCCTGCTTAAGGCGCTCCTTGGCATCGTTGCTCTCAACGGCGTGCTGGAGGCTGTGGCCGCGGTGATCCTCTGCTGCGCCGTGGGCAAGGCCCTTAAGGCCATGCTGACGCGCAAATGAGCGGGCTGGCCGCAAAAGTATCTTAATTGGCAATAGTTAATCGTAAAGGGAGAATACCGCCGCATGCTTTTGGTCATGGACGTCGGCAATACCAATATAAAAACCGGCCTTTTCCAGGAGGGCAAGCTCTATTCCTCCTGGCGGCTCACCACGGAGCCCAAGCGCACGTCAGATGAATATGGCATGCGGATGGAGACCTTTTTCCAGCATATGGATCTACCCACCAGCGCGGTTACGGGCATCATCATGAGCAGCGTGGTGCCGGGGGTCAACTATACCCTCGAGCACATGTGCGAGCTGTATTTCCACGGCCGGCGCCCTCTGCTTGTAAACAGCGAAATGAACCTGGGTCTGCGCATCCTCTACGATTCCCCCGATAAGCTGGGCGCGGACCGCATCTGTAACGCCGTGGCAGCCTATAGGACCTACGGCGGCCCTGTCGTGGTGGTGGATTTTGGCACCGCCACCAGCTTTTCCGTGGTCAACCGCGAGGGAGATTTCCTGGGCGGCCTCATTTGCCCCGGCCTCATGGTATCCGCGGACGCTTTGATCGAGCACACGGCACAGTTGCAGAAGGTGGAGTTTATCAAGCCCGAGCGCGTTATCGCCACCAATACCGAGGACGGCATGCGATCCGGCCTCATTCGCGGCTATGTGGGCCAGGTGGATTATATCATCCGCCAGATCGAGCGCGAGCTGGGCTACGAGGTGCATACCATCGGCACGGGCGGCATGAGCAGCATGATCGCCAGCGATACGGATCGCATTGATGAGATCAACCCCATCCTCACCCTGGAGGGGTTGGCCATGATTCACAAGATGAACAGCTAGGCCAAAAATCAGCTCGCTATCCGAAATTTACCGCCCGCTTCCGATGACTGACATATTGACCTAAGGGAGCGGCATATTATACAATTATGCATATATTCATGTATATGTATGGTGCGGGGTTAGAAAGGGAAATAAATGGATGCAACGCGTTTGGCGGAGCGATTCCTTCGATATGTGCGGTGCGGCAGCGAATCCGGCAACGAACAGGGTTTTTGCCAGCTGGTGGAGGAAGAGTTCCAACGCCTCGGCATCGATTTTTTGCGTGATGCGGTGGGCGAGGCGATAGGCTCCAACGGCTGGAACCTGATTGCCAGCATCCCCGGCGAAGGGGAACCCATCCTATTCAGCTGCCACATGGACACCGTAACGCCGGGCCAGGGCATCCTGCCCATTCTGGAAAACGGCGTAATCCGCTCCGCCGGGGATACCATCCTTGGGGCGGATGACAAAAGCGGCATCGCCGCCGTGCTGGAGGCATTGGAGCGCGTTTTCGAAGAAGGCGCATCCCACCGGCCCGTTGAGCTGCTCTTCTCCCTATGTGAGGAGCGTGGGCTTTTGGGCGCGCGGCACGCGGATTACAGCCACTTTAAGAGCAAAGAGGCCTTAGTGCTGGATAGCGGTGAGATCGGCAGGGTGGAAAACCGCGCGCCCGCCATCGTCCACCTCCACATCCGGGTGCATGGCAAGGCTTGCCACGCGGGGATCGAGCCGCAAAAGGGCGTGCATGCCCTCAAGGCTGCGGCTGAAGCCATCGCCGATATTACCTGCGGCCAGGCGGACGATATGTCCGTGATGAACGTGGCTAATTTCGTTTCAAAGGGCGCTACAAACATCGTGCCGGACCTGGCTACCTTCGATATGGAGATCCGCTCCTTTACAGAGGCGCTTTTACAAAAGCACATTCGCGAAGCGGAGAGCGCGCTGCAAAAAGCCTGCCGCACCTATGGAGCGACCTATGAGTTGGCCCTGGAGCGCCATAGTGACCCGCTCTATGTTGCCGAAGACGGCCCCCTGCTTACCAGGGTGCGCGAACTATACGCGGCCATGGGCGTGCAGGTGCGGGTGGAGGGAACCTTTGGCGGCTGTGACGCCACCTGGCTCAACGCCCACGGCATAGCGGCACTGAACACGGGCACAGGTATGCGCCAGGCCCACAGCGTGCACGAATCCATCGCCTTGGCCGATCTCCAAGCTGTTACCAGCCTGGTATACGGCCTGATACGGGGCTAGGCTTCATTTCCGCAAGCATTAAAGCCTGCAAATTGAAACATATATAACATATAACAGAAGAATGGGAAGATCACGGTAAATACGATTATACCGCGGGCCGGAGGGGTTGGGCTTATAAAACGGAAAAGCAGTAGAAACCCTGGGGTTTTGCTAACGACAAAAAGGAAAAATATTTTGTTTTTAATAATAATGGTGATAAAATGATGAGAAACGGATTGATAAAATCAAAATTGATGGTATGATAGTAACAGCCCTAAAACACAAAAACAATGGAGGTACATCTATGAAGAAGATTACTAGTATGTTACTCGTAGTTGCAATGATTTTCGTATTTGCAGCTTGCGGTAAAACCGCCGAGCCGGCCGCTGCCCCTTCAGCGCCCGCAGCGCCGCAGGAACCCGCCGGCGAGGCGCCCGCAGCAGCGCCTCAGGAAACTGCAGACGAGGATTACCACATCGGTATCGTAACCGGCTCCGTCTCCCAGTCCGAGGATGACAGGCGCGGCGCCGAGGCCTTCCAGGCCATGTACGGCGAAGATCGCGTTACGCTGGCCATCTATCCCGACAACTTCACCGAGGAGCTTGAAACCACCATCCAGACGATCGTGAACCTTTCCGACGACCCTCTGATGAAGGCTATCATCGTTAACCAGGCGGTTCCCGGCACAACGGAAGCTTTCCGCAGAATTAAAGAAAAAAGATCCGATATCCTTTGCCTTGCAGGCGAAGCCCATGAAGATCTTCCCGAGATCGGCAGCGCGGCGGACCTGGTTTGCAACAACGACTTCGTTGCCCGCGGCTACCTGATCATCCGTACTGCTCACGAGCTGGGCTGCGACACCTTTGTTCACATCTCCTTCCCGCGGCACATGGCTTATGAGACGATGAGCCGCCGTGTTGCCATCATGAAGGCAGCTTGTGAAGAGTTCGGTATGAAGTTCGTCCTCGAGACCGCGCCGGACCCCACCTCCGATGTGGGCACTCCCGGAGCGCAGGCTTACGTTCTTGAGAAAGTCCCCGAGTGGGTTGACAAGTATGGCAAGAATGCCGCCTACTTCTGCACCAACGATGCGCACACCGAGCCGCTGCTCAAGCAGCTCCTTGCGTACGGCGGATACTTTATCGAGGCAGACCTGCCCTCTCCGCTCATGGGCTATCCCGGCGCGCTGGGCCTTGACCTGACCGCTGAGGCCGGTGATTTCGAGAAGATTCTTGCCAAGGTAGAGGCTGCTGTCGTTGAAAAGGGCGGCGCGGGCAAATTCGGTACGTGGGCATATTCCTACGGCTACACCGTTTCCGCTGGCCTTGCACAGCACGCCATGAATGTTATCGATGGCGAGAGCGAGCTTGCTGATATCGACGATATCTCCAAGGCCTATCAAGTATTCTCCCCGAATGCTGAGTGGAACGGCTCCAGCTATACCAACGCTGAAACCGGCGTTAAGTCCGACAACACCTTCCTGGTCTATCAGGATACCTACATCATGGGCGAACCGGGCCGCTACATGGGCGCAACCAAGATTGAGGTTCCCGAAAAGTACTTCACCACCAAGTAATTCGGCAGCAAACGATTCCTTGTAAAATCAGGGGGAGGTCGGGAGGTCTCGATCCTCCCCCGCTTGTTTATATGTTGGGGTGTAGCTATGGTAAATAACAATTCTCCGTTACTGGAGATGCGAAATATCAAAAAGGACTTCTTTGGCAATCAAGTCTTGAGCGATATCAACCTCACACTCAAAGAAGGTGAGGTTCTTGGCCTTGTTGGCGAAAACGGAGCCGGCAAAAGCACCTTGATGAAGATTCTTTTCGGAATGGATGTTATCAAGGAAACCGGAGGGTATGAGGGTGATGTTCTCATACATGGTAAGAAAACCGAATTTTCCACCCCCTTTGACGCGCTTGCAGCAGGCATTGGCATGGTCCATCAGGAGTTTTCTCTAATCCCCGGGTTCACGGCCACCGAAAACATCCTGCTCAACCGGGAACCAAAAAAGACAAATCTCATTTCAGAGATTTTTGGAGATAGACTGAATACCCTTGACTACAATGAAATGACTGGGAGATCCGAACGGGCCATTGAAAAAATGGGCTTTAGGATCGATGCGAATATGGTTGTCAACGACATGCCGATTGGGCACAAGCAGTTCACGGAGATCGCAAGGGAGCTTAGCAAGGATCAACTAAAACTGTTGATTCTTGATGAGCCGACAGCCGTCCTCACAGAAAAAGAAGCGGAGGCGCTGCTGGATTCCATACGAGGGATGGCCGCAAGAGGCATTGCCGTAATTTTCATCACGCACAGATTGCATGAGATTCTGACAGTATGTGATAATGTTGTGGTCATGCGCGACGGTTACGTGGTCAAAGACGTCCCCGCAAAAGAAACCGATGTCCCCCAGATCACAAAATGGATGGTGGGCAGGAGCGTTAATGCTGCCGCTGCATCAGACATAAGGATCGATCCTAACGCCAAGGCCATTATGTCCATTCGCAAGCTTTGGGTGGACATGCCCGGGGAGACGGTACGCGATGTCAACCTCGATGTTAAAGAAGGCGAGATCCTTGGGATCGGAGGCCTTGCGGGGCAGGGCAAGCTCGGGATCCCCAATGGAATTATGGGCCTTTATGATGCCGGCGGAACGGTGGAGTTTGCAGGGCAGGAGATTGCGCTCAACAACCCGAGAAAGTGTTTGGATGCTTCTATCGCTTTTGTTTCTGAGGATAGGAGAGGCGTCGGCCTTTTGCTTGACGAAACCCTGGAGTGGAACATCGCTTTTCCGGCTATGCAGATACAGAATAAATTCCTCAAGAACTATTTGGGTTCTTTGATCAAGTGGAGAGATGAAAAAGCGATACGCGAAGTGACGCATAAATACATCGACGAGCTTATGATCAAATGTACCAGCTCTTTGCAGAAGGCCAAAGAACTTTCCGGCGGCAATCAGCAAAAGATATGTCTTGCCAAGGCATTTGCCCTGGAACCCAAGTTCCTTTTCGTATCCGAGCCCACGAGAGGGATCGATGTAGGCGCTAAATCCCTTGTTCTGAATGCGCTGAAAAAGCTCAACAAAGAAAAAGGGGTTACGATCGTCATGGTTTCCTCGGAGCTTGAGGAGCTCAGGCAGACCTGCGACAGGATCGCTATTGTCTCAGGCGGCAAAATCGCCGGCATCCTTCCGGCAACCGATTCGTCGGAAGACTTCGGCATGCTGATGGTGAGTCAGGTAAAGTAAGGGGGATAGCATGGGTAAAACAGTTACTGATGCATTAGAACATACAAAAAAGAGCGGAATCAGCGAATTCATTCACAGCTTTGGATTGCCGAGGCTGATTATTGCCGGATTCCTCGTGCTGCTCTTTATCATGGCGCCGCTTGTTGGGGCGGATCTTGCTACGCAGCTGACCAATACGATCAACCGGTTCAGTTGGAATGCGATTCTCGTATTGGCCATGGTGCCGATGATCCATTCCGGCTGTGGATTGAACTTCGGTCTCCCGCTTGGTATCATTTCCGGACTTCTCGGCGCTACGCTGTCCATTGAGTTTGGCTTTACCGGCGTCATGAGTTTTGTCATGGCCATCGTCATAGCGACGCCTTTTTCGTTGATATTCGGCGCAGGGTACGGATGGCTGCTGAATAAAATCAAGGGCGGCGAAATGATGATTGCCACGTACGTTGGATTTTCCTCCGTATCCTTTATGTGCATGATGTGGCTTCTGCTGCCGTATCATAGCCCCACCATGGTTTGGGGCCTGTCCGGCACGGGGCTTCGCACTACGATTTCATTGGAAGGCTTTTACGATAAGGTTTTGGCCAACTTCCTGAAAATCAATATCGGAAAGCTATCGATCCCGATGGGTTCGATTCTGCTCTTTGCAGCGCTTGCGCTTGTAATATGGGCATTCTTACACACCAAGACCGGTACCGCTATGACGGCGGTCGGTTCAAACCCCTCCTTTGCCAAGGCGGCCGGAATCAATAACGACAAGATGCGAGCGCTCTCGGTCGTCATGTCCACCTGGCTTGCCGCAATCGGCATTCTGGTTTATCAACAGGGATTCGGATTTATTCAGCTATATACGGCTCCTTTCACGATGGCGCTACCCGCGGTATCGGCGATACTCATCGGCGGCGCTTCGGTCAATAAGGCGTCTATTCTCAATGTGATCCTCGGCACCTTCCTATTCCAAGGCATTGTAACCATGACACCGACAGTGATGAATTCCATGATCCATATGGACATGAGCGAGGTTATCCGAATCGTCGTTTCCAACGGCATGATTCTCTACGCTCTGACCAGAAAGACGGAGGGATCAAGATGAGTAAGAAGAATGGACAAAAGGTAGATATCGGCAGTGGGCTGGGTAGTTTTGTGCGCAATAACACCGTGCCGATTATGTTTGTGCTTATCTGCGCCATATGTATTCCGCTCTCCGGCTTTTCCACGGGCTATCTTCTGGACGAGATCGTTACCAGAATGGGAAGAAACATCTTCCTGATCCTGTGCCTTTTAATCCCGATCCTGGCGGGCATGGGGCTAAACTTTGGTATGACGCTCGGCGCCATGGCCGGGGAAATCGGGCTGATCCTGGTTGCCGACTGGCAGATATGGGGCATTCCGGGCGTGGTCCTTGCAATGATCATCTCGATCCCGATCTCCGCTGCCCTCGGTATGTTTTGCGGATCGCTCCTCAACCGGGCCAAGGGGAGGGAAATGATCACCAGCTACATCATCAGTTTCTTTATCAACGGTTTGTACCAGCTGGTCGTCCTCTACATGATGGGCCCGATCATTCCGATCAAGCATTCCTCCATTATGCTGCCGAGAGGCTACGGCATTCGCAATACCGTGAGCCTTCTGAATATGCGGCAATGCATCGATAACCTGCTCGCCGTCCATATCGGCGGCGTTAAGATCCCGGTGCTGACCTTCCTCCTCATCGGCGTGCTCTGCCTGTTTATCATATGGTTCAAAAAAACCAAGCTGGGCCAGGATATGCGGGCGGTCGGCCAGGATATGGAGGTCGCTCGCGACGCGGGTATCAATGTGGAGAAAACGAGAATCATCTCCATCGTCATGTCTACGGTATTTGCCGGTTTGGGCATGATCATTTACCTGCAGAATATGGGCAACCTATCGACCTACAACTCCCATTCGCAGATCGGTATGTTTTGCATTGCCGCGCTGCTCGTTGGCGGCGCGTCGGTTGACAAGGCCTCCATCGGCAATGTGTTCTTCGGCGTTGCCCTGTTCCATCTGATGTTTATCGTGGCGCCGTTGGCAGGCGCACAGATTACGGGGGATTCCATGATCGGTGAATACTTCCGCGTATTCATCTCCTATGGTGTCATCACGGTCGCTCTTATCATGTATGAGACGAAAAAACGCCAGGCCAAGGGAAGAACCGGTAGGCAGCTGGAACTGGCGCAGCTGGAGGAGGTTAAAAAATGAACGCAAAACGCAAAATCCTGTTTAGAACAGGCGCGATAGCGCTTCTGCTCCTCATTGCAGTCGCCATGTTCATTATCGGCAGAGGGCATACCGTATACCTGGACAACAAGTCTATCGAATACAACGGGCAGACCTATACCGCCCCCTACAAGGTTGTGGTATTCGTAGACGGTGAGCAGGTAGCGAAGCTCTATGATAAGGTGAGAGAAAATAGAGGCATGGCGACCTGCATCGGCCAAAAATTCTCCATGCTCGTTGAGCTTACCGAAACCAAGGGCGGCGAAGAGAAAACCACATCCATAACGCTTCGCCTGCCGCATAGCATGGATGGCATCATCCTCAACTTGCCCGCTTTACTGGCAGGGCTTCCCGAAGAGGCGTATCTCTCCGAATTCGTAATTGTACCCGTCGAGGCGGAAGCGGAAGATGAAGAGATCATCACGGATGAATTCAGCCTACCGGAGGATGTAGCGGACGCCGAATAAAACTGAAAGCTACGAAGGTGAGCCTTCGTAAAGAGAGAAACAAGCGATATGCCTGCGGCAGATTGGGCCGTCCTTTTCGGACAGCGGTCTGCCGCAGGCGTTCTGTTCCGGACTGAAGGCAGGTACGTTGTAGCGACGGCAGCCTCACAGTGGTCGTGGAAGAGGCGTGCGCAGGAACATCAAAACACAACATCGAAAGCACGGCGCTTTATAGGATGCCGTGCTTTGCATATTGGGTGGGGCTGTAAAAGTGAACGCGTAAAGCGGCCGTTGAAATGCGCAGATTAGCCAAGGAGGGCCTGCGATAGGGCATTTAATCATATTTGAACAAATGAAACAGCAAAAAGTAGACAAACCCAAAATAATAAGGTTTGTCCTGCTATATATCAAAAAGGATTCCGTTGGACGGAACCTTTTGATTTGTTGCAGGATGCGAAAGCGGCCCTTCCTGTGGCGGTTATTGGCAAAATGGGCGGGCGGGGGTAACAGCCACTATATTGGCGCAGCGACCTACCCGCGCAAATACGTAACAATGGCGGCAATGCTCAGGAGCAATTGCAGGCCGAAGAGGCCATAGCAAACGTTTCGCCGCGGCGTATCGGCCCGGCGTTTGAAGATTTCCGCGCCGATCAGCGGCACCACGGGTATGATGCCCGCGTAAAGCATGAAGGCGATATTCAAGAGGGCACATCCTTTCCGTTCATAGCCGCCGACCGCGGCTCCAATATGCACCTACATGGTAACATGATTTATACGTATCCCGCGATAGGAGGCTGCTGGAAAGGCGGGAAGGCTTTGGTGAAGGTAGTTGTGTTTTAGCGATAATATGATACACTATAAAATGACGCAAAAGTGGAAGGAGCGGCAAGAATATGGTCAAGCATATCGTGTGCCATCAATATACGGATAAGGCCCAGGCGGCGATTATTGCCCCCATGCTGCGGGGCTTGGTGG
Source organism: Candidatus Pelethousia sp. (assembly GCA_034928145.1). GTDB lineage: Bacteria > Bacillota > Clostridia > Christensenellales > CAG-138 > Pelethousia. Next base: position 25,040 of record JAYFPE010000027.1, read on the forward strand.
GGCGGGTGCCCGGCCTTTTGAGCATGGAAGCCGGGGCGGATTTTATGGGCAGCGCCCGCAGCTACGATCTGGCGCTGGTGGCTACGCTGGAAAGCCGGGAGGCCTTGGCCGTTTATGCGAATCACCCGGCCCACATAAAAGTGAAGGAATACATCCACCAATACCTGCAAAACGGCGTTTCGGTGGATTTTGAGGTAGAATAGGCGCGCATGAACGAATTTAAGGTGGTTTCCCCTTTCGAGCCCCAGGGAGACCAGCCCCAGGCCATTGATCTTTTGGCTAAGGGCGTGGAGCGGGGGGACAAGCTGCAGGTGCTCCTGGGCGTGACCGGCAGCGGCAAAACCTTTACCATGGCCAAGGTAATCGAGCGGGTGCAGCGGCCCACGCTGGTCATCGCCCACAATAAGACCTTGGCTGCCCAGCTGTGCGGCGAGCTCAAGGAGTTTTTCCCGGAGAGCGCCGTGGAGTATTTCGTCAGCTATTACGACTATTATCAGCCCGAGGCTTACATCGCCGCCTCGGATACCTACATCGAAAAGGTGGCCACTGTCAACGATGAGATCGACAAGCTGCGCCACAGCGCAACCTGCGCCCTCAACGAGCGGCGGGATGTGATCATCGTGGCCTCGGTGAGCTGCATCTATGCCCTGGGCGACCCGGAGGAATACCTCAAGCTCTCCATCTCCCTTAGGCGGGGCATGACGATGGAGCGGGATGAAGTGATGCGGCGGCTGGTGGATATTCAATACCAGCGCAATGAATACGACTTCGCCAGAGGCACCTTCAGGGCCAAGGGGGACGTGCTGGATATCTTCCCTGCGAATTGGTCCGAAAAGGCCCTGCGGGTGGAATTCTTTGGGGATGAGATCGAGCGCATTAGCGAGGTAAATGTGCTTACGGGCGAAATTTTGCTCGACCGGGCCCATGTGGCCATCTTCCCGGCCAGCCATTACGCCACGGGCCGGGAAAAACTGATGGCCGCCCTTGATGAGATCGAGCGGGATATGCTATTGCGCGTGGAGGAACTCAAGGCGCAGGACAAGCTGCTGGAGGCCCAGCGCATCGAGCAGCGCACCCGCTACGATATGGAGATGATGCGGGAGGTCGGCTATTGCCAGGGCATCGAGAATTATTCCCGCTATTTTGACGGCCGCAAGCCCGGCCAGCCGCCCTTTACGCTGCTGGATTATTTCCCGGATGATTTTCTTTTGATGATCGACGAGAGCCATGCTACCTTGCCCCAGATACGCGCCATGTACGCGGGCGATCTCTCCCGCAAGAAGGAGCTGGTGGAATACGGCTTCCGCATCCCCAGCGCCTTTGATAACCGGCCCCTCACCTTTGACGAATTCAAGGGCCGCGTCCATCAGCTGATCTGCGTTTCGGCCACGCCCGCGGATTATGAGCTGGGCCTTGCCAGCCAGGTGGCGGAGCAGATCATCCGGCCCACGGGCCTGGTTGACCCACCCGTGGAGGTGCGGCCCGTCAAGGGCCAGGTGGACGACCTGCTCTCGCAGATCCGGGAGCGCACGGCCAAGGGCTTCCGCACGCTGGTGACCACGTTGACCAAGCGCATGGCCGAAACCCTCACGGAATACCTCGACGGACTGGGCGTCCGCGTGCGCTATATGCACAGCGACATCGAAACCATCGAGCGCATGGAGATCATCCGCGACCTGCGCCTGGGCGAGTTCGACGTGCTGGTGGGTATCAACCTCCTCAGAGAGGGCCTGGATCTGCCCGAGGTGGGGTTGGTGGCCATATTGGATGCGGATAAGGAGGGCTTTTTGCGCTCCGCTACCTCGCTCATCCAAACCATTGGCCGGGCGGCCCGCAACGCCGAGGGAAAGGTGATTATGTACGCGGATTCAGTCACGCCCAGCATGGCCGTGGCCATCGGCGAAACCGAGCGCCGCCGCAAAAAACAGATGGCCTTCAACGAAGCGCACGGCATTACCCCCAAGAGCATCACCAAGGCCGTGCACGGCATTTTGGAGATCAGCAGCAAGCCTAGGGCCGAGAGCCTGCCCGCGGCCGATAAGGCCGCCCGGGCCGAGCTTTTGCAGCAGCAGATGCGCCAGGCCGCGGCGGAGCTCGATTTTGAAACGGCAGCCAAGCTTAGAGACCAGTTCTTTGCCCTTACGGAGCAGGAACAGCATAAAAAGATCGCCCCCGGTATGCCGGGCAGCCGCAAGCAGGCCAGGGGCCGTACCCGCAAATAGAGCGGGCGTATACAGAAAACGACAGGAGCTATATGAAAGAAGAACTGCGCATACAGGGCGCCAGAGAGCATAACCTCAAAAATGTGAGCCTCACCCTGCCCAGAAATAAATTTATTGTTTTCACAGGCCTTTCGGGCAGCGGAAAATCCTCGTTGGCCTTTGATACCATCTACGCGGAGGGGCAGCGTCGCTATGTGGAATCCCTCTCCTCCTATGCCCGCCAGTTTCTGGGCCAGATGGAAAAGCCCGAGGTGGATTATATCGAGGGCCTTTCCCCGGCCATCAGCATCGATCAGAAGAGCACCTCCAACAATCCCCGTTCCACAGTGGGCACCGTAACGGAGATTCACGACTACCTGCGGTTGCTCTATGCCCGCATCGGCAAGCCCCATTGCCCGCAGTGCGGCAAGCCCATTGAGCGCCAGAGCATCGACCAGGTGGTAGACCAGGTGATGGCGCTTGGCGCAGGCCGCATCCAGATTATCGCGCCGGCCGTGCGCGCCCGCAAGGGGGAGCATGTGAAGCTTCTCGAGCAGATCCGCAAGGATGGCTATGTGCGCGTGCGCATCGACGGCCAGGTATACGATATCAACGAGGCGCCCAAGCTGGAAAAGAACATCAAGCACACCATCGACGTGGTGGTGGACAGGCTCTCCATCAAACCTGGGGTGGAAGGCCGGCTCAACGAATCGCTCGAAACGGCCTTCGCCTTTGGCGCGGGCCTCGCCAAGGTGGATGTAGTAGGCAAAGAGGAATTGCTTTTCTCCCAGAATTACGCCTGCCCGGATTGCGGCGTGAGCATCGAGGAGCTGACGCCCCGCATGTTTTCCTTCAACAACCCCTTCGGCGCCTGCCCCCATTGCGGGGGCCTGGGCATGCTGCTGGAGATGGATGAAGCGCTGATCGTGCCCAACCGGGCTTTAAGCCTTAAGCAGGGTGCGATCAGTGTGAGCGGCTGGCAGAGCGGAGCCGCGGGCAGCATCGCCAATATGTATTTTACCGCCATGGCGGAGCATTACGGCTTTTCTGTGGACACTCCGTTCCAAGACCTGCCCGAAAAGGCCCGTAAGGCCATCCTCTACGGCACAGGCAGCGAAAGGCTGCACATCGCCTATCAAAAGGAGTTCGGCGCGGGTACCTTTGACGCTTCCTTCGAGGGTATCATCCCCAATTTGGAGCGCCGCTACCGCGAGACCCAATCCGAGGGCGTAAAGCAGGAGCTGGAAGCCTATATGTCCAGCGTGCCCTGCCCCTCCTGCAATGGCAAGCGCCTCAAGCCCGAAAGCTTGGCGGTTACGGTGAACGGCCTCTCCATCGCGGCGCTTAGCGATATGACGATCGCCAAAGCCCGTGCCTTTATGGCCGCTTTAAAACTGAGCGAAACGGAGCGGATGATCGCGGACCAGATATTCAAAGAGCTCAACGCCAGATTGGGCTTTTTGGTGGATGTGGGCCTCGATTACCTCACGCTTTCGCGCGGGGCCGCCACCCTCTCGGGCGGCGAGGCCCAGCGCATCCGCCTTGCCACGCAGATTGGCTCCGGATTGGTGGGCGTGCTTTATATTCTGGACGAGCCCAGCATCGGCCTGCACCAGCGGGATAACGCCCGATTGCTATCTAGCCTCAAGGGCATGCGCGATTTGGGCAACACCCTGATCGTGGTGGAGCACGATGAGGAAACCATGCTGAGCGCCGATTATCTGGTGGATATCGGCCCGGGCGCGGGCGAGCATGGCGGCGAGATCGTGGCCGCGGGTACGCCGGCGGAAATCATGGCCTGCGAAAGCTCCATCACCGGCCAGTTCCTCAGCGGCAAGCGCAGCATACCGCTGCCCGAGGGGCGGTGCGCAAGCCAGCGGTTTTTGCACATCCAGGGGGCGAAGGCCAATAACCTTAAAAATATCGACGTGGATATCCCCCTGGGGATTTTTACCTGCGTTACAGGCGTTTCCGGCAGCGGCAAGAGCAGTCTGGTCAACGAGGTGATCAAAAAAACCCTGCTGCGGGAACTGAACCGGTCCAAAGTACGCAACGCCGGTGCGTATGAAGCCATGGAGGGGATCAAACAGCTCGATAAGATCATCGATATAGACCAATCCCCCATCGGCCGTACCCCGCGCAGCAACCCTGCCACCTATACGGGCTTGTTCGATCTGATCCGCGATGTGTTCGCCATGACGCCGGATTCCAAGGTGCGCGGCTATGGCAATGGCCGTTTCAGCTTCAATGTAAAGGGAGGCCGCTGCGAGGCCTGCCGGGGAGACGGCATCATCAAGATCGAGATGCACTTTTTACCGGATATCTACGTGCCCTGTGAGATTTGCAAGGGCAAGCGCTATAATAGAGAAACGCTGGAAGTCAAATATAAGGGCAAATCCATTGCCGATGTGCTGGATATGACTGTGGAGGAAGCGCTCTCCTTCTTTTCCGCCCTGCCCAAGGTTAAGCGCAAGCTGCAAACGCTCTATGATGTGGGCCTGGGTTATGTGCGCCTGGGCCAGCCCTCCACCACCCTTTCGGGCGGCGAGGCCCAGCGTGTGAAGCTGGCCACGGAGCTATCCAGGCGGGATACCGGCCGCACCATGTATGTGCTGGATGAGCCGACCACCGGATTGCATGTGGCGGATGTGGAGAAACTGCTGGATATCCTTAAACGCTTGGTGGAGAACGGCAGTACGGTGCTGGTGATCGAGCATAATTTGGACGTGATCAAAACGGCGGACCATATCATCGACCTGGGCCCCGAGGGCGGAGACCGGGGCGGCATGATCGTGGCCCAGGGCACGCCGGAGCAGGTGGCGGCCTGCGAGGAAAGCTATACCGGGCAGTATCTTAAAAAAATATTGGGGGTATAACCATGACATTCAACATGGAACGCTGGCACAGCGCCACCCAGGCGCGCTTTTCCGTCCGTCGCTACCAGGCAGAGCCGGGCGAGGAGGAACTGGCCGCACTGGAAGAAGCGGCGGCGCGCATCAGCGGCAGGGGCGTGCGTATCCTTTTAGGCCGGGACGAGCGGCTCTTCAAACCCATGTTCCTCTGGTATGGCAAGATAGTAGGCACGAAGCGCTTCGCCGCCTTTGTGGCCAAGGCCGATGCAAGCCCCCACAGCCTGGGCTATATGGGCGAAGCTTTCATTTTGGAGGCCACGGCCCTGGGCATCGGCACCTGCTGGGTGGGCGCGAGCTACAAAAAGAAGCTGGCGCAAAGCCTCGTTCCATTAGAGGAAGGGGAGCGTATCGTGGCGGTGACCCCGCTGGGCGTGGCCGCAGAGAGCTACACGGGCCGCCCCCGAAAAAGCCTGGAGGAGTTGACGGACCTCTCGCAGGAGGAGCTCCAGGCCCTGCCCGAATGGCAGCAATGCGCCCTTTCCTGCGCGCGCCTCGCGCCCAGCGCGGTCAACAGGCAGCCCTGGCGCTTTTTGCCAAGCGAAAAGGGCATCGAGCTGATCCAGACTGGCAGCAACTTCGGTTACGGCGGAGTGGATTTGGGTATCGCCATGCTGCACATTGAGCTGGGCGCGGCCCACGGCGGCGTGAGCGGAACCTGGCAGGAGACGGACGGCGACGCCCTTTTCAGGCCCGATGCGCAAGCAGAAAAATAACGCAGGGCAGAAAGTTGCCATTGCGAAAAATGAAACGGGACGATATAATTTAATTATTGTGAAATCTATTGTGAACAAAAGCTTACACCTGTTATACGCGGAATACGATGTTTGGAGGTAAATATGGAGGTTCGCAAGGTATCCGAAGCCGTTATTCGCAGGCTGCCAAAGTATTATAGGCATCTCCTGATCCTTCAAAAAGCGGGGGTGGAGCGCATTTCCTCCGGCAAGCTGGCCCAGCAGTTGCGGCTCAACGCATCGCAGGTGCGGCAGGATTTTAACTGCTTCGGCGGCTTTGGCCAGCAAGGCTATGGCTATAACGTGAGCACACTCCTGTCCGAGATCAAGAACATTCTCTCCCTGAACCAGCCCTATAAGGCCGTGGTAGTGGGCGCGGGCAACATCGGCACGGCGCTGGCCAATTTCGAGGGCTTCGAGCGGGATTCCATCGTCATTGAGGCGCTGTTCGACATCGATCCGGTCCACGTCGGCACGTGCATTAACGATAAGCCTGTGCTGCATACGGACGATCTGGAAGATTACATCAAAAAGAACAGAATCAGCATCGGCATCATCGCCGCCCGGCGCAGCGCGGCCCAGGATATCGCCAACCGCATGCAGGCTGCGGGCGTACGCGGCATTTGGAATTTCGCGCCCATGGATCTGGCCGAGATGGAGGTGCCGGTGGAAAACCTGCACATGACGGATAGTCTGCTCTGCCTCTGTTACAAAATGAACCGGAATAACCTCTACGTAGAATAACGGCCACTTAGAATTTTCCATAGGAGGTATGCGCCATGAAATACCGCTGCAAGATCTGCGGTTACATTCACGAAGGGGAAGAGCCTCCAACCCTCTGCCCGGCTTGCAAGGCCCCGGCGAAATACTTCGAGCCCATAGAAGAAAAGTAATTGAAGCAATTCCTATGGCGCGGCGCACTCATGGCGCCGCGCTGATGTTTTGCTGGGGCGAAACCTGCTGCCCGGAAACCTTGATCAGCCCTTTGATGGAGCGGTATTTATCCTCCGAAACCTGCACTTTACGGATGAAATCACCTTCGGCGCTATAGTATTCCTTCCAGGTCACGGCGATGCAGCCGCGGCGGCTCTTGCGCACCTCCTCCGTTTGGCCTGGAGGCAGGGAACGGTCTACGGTGTACTCGGTGCCCAAATCCGCCAATGTGGCGGTTTTTTTAGATTTGAGGGAAATAGTCACCCCCTCGGCCAGAGGCCGGCCATAGAGGCGCACGGTGATGGTTTTTTCCTTGGTATCCGCTGTTGCGGAGATGATGACGGGCACTTCCGAGCTGTTCACAAAGCGGAAGTTGGGCCCGCCGGTGCTGATGGTTGCATCCCGCCCAACGGCCACGTAGCCCAGCGGCCAGGAATGGTGGTAGCGTTCGATCACGGTGAGATCCGCCATTAGCACGGCATTGTAGAGGGTGGTGGATACCTGGCAAACGCCGCCGCCGTATTCCTGCACATAGGTTCCGTCGAGGATGCCCGTTGCGATCTTCCAGCCACCCTCCTCATTGCGCGGCCCCAGCGTGGCGTTCATATCGAATTCCTCACCGGGGGCCAAAATGGCGCCATCGATGAGCGAGGCGGCTTTTTTGATGTTGAACACCCGGTTCTTCACACCATAGGTGCTGCCCGCAAAGGAGGTGGAGAATTTCGAAACAAGCTGCGTATCCGCCCGGGCCTGATCCGCCGTATAGGCAGGGAGCAGCGCCAGAAAGCCGGCCTCCAGCGGCGCCGTATCGCCGGATTGGATGCGGCCTTGCAAAGCCTGCGCCAGGCTGTGCACATCCGTCTGGCGGCCCGCCACCTCCTCTGTGATGACGAAGCGGCCTTCTGCCGTGGGGTCATAGGAAGCGGTTGCGTCCAGCGGCTGCACGTTGAGGGGGGCGGTATGCAGGCTGAGGGCGGCCCGGAGGGGCTCAAGCTCCGCATAGGGGGTGCAGGTGAAAGTACGCGCCTCGCTTGCCAGAGCGTAGCGGGGCAGGGCAAGGGCGCGAAGCAACACGGCCTCCGTGTCAAAAGCAATGGGCAGGCTGGCTGCGGGGATCTCCAGAGTTTCCCCATCCGCCAAAATAGGATAGCTTTGGGCGGAAAGCGCGGCCTGATGGGCTTCATCCAATAGTACCTCGGCCTCCGCAGGCGTGAGGCCGGATACGTCCACTCCGTCTATGCGGATGTTCTCACCCAGGCGCGCGCCGCTTTCCGCCGCCTCGGCAAGGCTGCCGTAGGCGGGGGCGGCGCAGGCGCAAAAAAGGAGAACAAAGAGTGCATAAAGCAAAACAAGGCTACGTTTCATGTCGGCTTCCTTTGTGGATGATATCTATCAGTATGCGTAGCGCGCATCTTTTTCTTGCAACATAATGGGGGATAGACTACAATAGCAATAGATGCTATAAGCATGCATAGGAGCAAAGCGTTCGTATGTTTTTTGATATGAGCGATAAACAATCGCTGACCACCAAGGTGTATAACCACATACGGGACGGCATTTTGGACGGCAGCTATAAGATCGGCGATTACCTGGTTGAAACCAGGCTAGCCGACGAGCTGGAAGTAAGCCGTACGCCCATTCGAGAGGCGCTCAAGCAGCTGGAGTTGGAGGGCCTGGTGCAGAGCATTCCCAACCGGGGCATGCTGGTACAGGGTATCAGCGACGATGATTTAAACGACATTTATACCATCCGCCTCCTGCTCGAAGGGCAAGCGGCTTGGTGGGCTGCCGAGCGCATCGAGCAGGATCAATTAGATAAGCTGGCCGAAACGCTGGAATTGATGGAAATGTATACCCGCCGCAACGATGTGGCGCAGCTGGCCAGGCTGGATTCCGAATTTCACGACGTGCTTTACAGCGCCGCCAATAGCCGCATGCTCAAGCATGTGCTGGCCTCTTTGCATCAAAATGCCCGCAGAGCCCGCCGGTCCAGCCTCACCAGCCCGGATCGGCCCCATGATTCCCTGCTGGAACACAGGGCGATCTTCCAGGCGCTGGAAGGCCGCAGGCCGGTGGAAGCCAAAGCAGCGATGGAAAGGCACGTGACAAACGCCCACCTCAAATCCGATATGGAATGATACGGCCCCGGCGCGCTCTGCGCCGGGTTTTCTTGCCCAGATTTTTAAATATGCTTTGGCGGGGAGCTTTTCTTCCCGCTTGGGCCGGTTTACGCGGGCCGGAAAAGGAGGAACGTATGGATCGCATACCCTGTTTGGGAGAAAGGCTAACGCTGGCGGGCGGCGGACGCTTCCTGCTCGAGCGGGCACAGGATGCGGCAGAGGCGCTGCTTGGCGATTATGCGGGCCGGGCGCAGTTGATCTACCTGGATCCGCCATTTGGCACGGGGGATACCTTTACTGCCCGCCTGGGGCAGGGCGGGGAGAAGGTGCAGGTTCCCGCCTATGCGGACGATTTGGGCCAAGCGGATTACCTTGCCATGATGCGGCAGGTGCTTACGCTTTGCCATAGCTTGCTTGCGCCCACAGGCTGCCTCTACCTGCACATCGATCACCGCATGAGCGCCCATTTGCGGCTGCTGCTGGATGAGATCTTTGGGCAGGCGAATTTCGTTAACGAGATCATCTGGGCTTATCGCTCCGGAGGACGCTCCACCCGCCACTTTTCCCGCAAGCATGATAACATCCTACTTTATCGTAAAAGCAAGAGCATGTATTTCGATATCCGCGCCGTGGGCAAGCCGCGCGGCCCGCAACGCCGCAACCACATGAAGCGCCTGGTGGATGCTGAAGGGAAGATCAGTTATTCTATCCGCGCCGGGGGCAAGGAATATATCTATCACGAGGACGAGCTTATCTATCCCGGGGATGTGTGGGATGATATCGAGCACCTGCACCAGCGGGATCCGGAGCGCACGGGCTACAGCACGCAAAAGCCCGAGGCGCTGCTTGCGCGCATCATCAAAGCCTCCAGCAGGCCGGGCGACCTGGTGATGGATCTCTTCTCGGGCAGCGGCACCACCGCCGCCGTAGCCGCCCGCTTGGAGCGGCCCTTCGTGGCGGTCGACGCTTCGCCCGTGTCCCTTCTGGTGCTGCGTAAAAGACTGCTCCTGGCCCAGCAGGAATTCGATCTTTTCTCCCTGCCGTGCGAGGTAAGCCTCAGCTATGGCCTTCAACCCCCGACGCTCCCCGCGCCTGCGCTGGCGGTCGAGCGGCAGGGCCGGGAGGCGCGCGTCTCACCCCGTGAAGGGGGCCTTGCTTATCTAGCCCTGGGCGAGGTGCGGGAGGGGATTTTCCGCCCCCTGGCCTACGACCTTGAGCCCGCGCCGGGGCGTTTCCTCAGCGCCTCGGCCCATGCCGTGCAGGCTGCGGATATCTTTGGCGCGAGCGGCGTATGGGCGCTATGATGGCACCACTTATTGATAATGATAATTGGGAAGGGAAGGCCGAAGCAGCCGCCCTTCAGAGTGTCAAAAAAACGGCAATTGTCAAGGGCCCGTGGCCCCTTGACTTCCATTCCGGCTTCGGCGACACCCCTCAGGGGAGCCTCTCTTGCCGCTTTGCGGCAATTCACCTTCTGTACGCCGAAACGGATGAAAGCCGCAGGCTTTCTTACTTCTCATGCTTTGCCGCCCGGAAACGCACAGCGGTTTAGGCAAGGCGTGCATCCTCAAAAAAGTGGCGCAGCCACTTTTTTGACAAGCAGAAGGGACGGCCGAAGCAGCCGTCCCTTCCCTTTGAACCACGATCCGCTTCCGAAGAAACCCGAACCTTGGCCAGATGCGCTTTAGCGGGCGTTGTATTGGGCGATGCCCATCTTGAGCAGGTCCATGGAGCGCTCAAGATCCTGGCAGTTGAGCACGTAGGCGAAACGGACTTCATCCATGCCCATACCCGGTTTGCTGTAGAAGCCGGCGCCGGGGGCGAACATCAACGTCTCGTTATTATCCTGGAACTCGGTGAGCAGCCAGGTCTGGAATTTATCCGTATCATCGACCGGCAGCTTGGCCATGAGGTAGAAAGCGCCCTGGGGCTCTTTGCAGACCACGCCGGGAATTTCCAGCAGCTTGCGATAGATGGTATCGCGGCGGTTTTTATATTCCGTGCGCACGGCGTCGAAGTAGGTGCGATCTACCTCGTAGAGGGCGGCGGAAGCGATCTGATCAAGCGTAGCCACAGAAAGGCGGGCCTGGCAGATCTTCAGCGCGTGCAGCAGCAGCTCTTGATTCTTGGTGATAATCGCGCCGATGCGCGCGCCGCAGGCGCTGAAGCGCTTGGATACGGAATCGATGATAATGGCGTTCTGTGCGATATCCGCATATTGGCCGATGCTTTGAAGCCGCTCGCCGCCGTAAACGAACTCGCGGTAGACCTCGTCGCCAATGAGGAAGAGATCATGCGCTTTGGCGATATCCGCGATCAAGCGCATTTCTTCGGGGGTGAGCACCACGCCCGTGGGGTTGCCGGGGTTGGTAATCATGATGGCCTTGGTCCTGGCGGTGATCAGCGGCTCGATCTTTTCGCGGGAGGCAAAATGATAGCCTTCCTCAGGGGTGGTGCGGATGGGTATGATCTTGGCGCCGGCACAGCTGACGAAGGTGTTGTAGTTGGGGTAGAAGGGCTCGGGAATGATAATTTCGTCGCCTTCATCCAAGATGCAGCTGCACACGATCTGCAGCGCCTCGCTGCCGCCCGTGGTGATGAGGATATCCTCCGTTTCATACGCGATGCCAATGCGGGCGAAATAATCCCTTGTCGCCTGGATCAGCGCGGGAACACCGGGGCTGGGAGCATATTCGAGCACGGGCTGCTCAAAATTGCGGATCGCCTCGAAGTAGGTGGGCGGCGTTTCAATATCGGGCTGGCCGATGTTGAGGTGGTAGATTTTGATGCCCTTTTTGTTGTATTCTACCTGATAGGGATAGAATTTGCGGATCGGGGAAAGTAGGCACCGCTCGATCTTGCCGGAAAATTTCATGGGCAAGCTTACCTCCTGGTCGTTGATTTATAGGAAGCATGCCGAGCGCAAAGGTTAACGCAACAAACACCGTGTCATAAATAAAACAGCACGGCTGCTGGGCTTTCGTATGGCGAAAGCGCTATATAAACCCATAAGGAGAAGCGATCGGCCTTTTTCTCAGCTTATTATAACACGATTTTTGCAAGAAATAAAGATATTTAATGCAAAATAGCCATAAAAGTGGGCGGGCGCTTTTGCTAAAGCCGGCAAAAATGAAGCAAGTGGGATTTTGCCCGCCGAAAAGTCTATGGCCAGAACTGGCGGAGACTCTGGTTTTCAGCCGGAATTGCCGGCGGCGCAAATCCCGCAAAGGCAACGTATGTGCTGTTTCTTGGGTGGATTATTGCGCCGCGGTGGCCGCAGGTACGGGCAGGGAGGCGTCCCCCGTGCCACGGATGATCTTTTCGGGTACGGCGCGGTAGCGGTCGGTATAGATCAGGTCGCGGGAGATCAGCTCCTCGCCCTGGTAGGTATTGATGTAGACCTCGGCGATATAACCCTCGCGGGCCTTGGCGTCCAACTTCTCATAGCCCATGGGCCAGGCCGGGTTATCCGTATACTCGGGTTCGCCGGGTTCGATCACTTCCACCGTTACGCCCTCGGGGACGTAGCGCAGGCCCTCGGGCAGGGGTGCGCCGTAAATGTAGATGGTCATCTTATAGTTTTCCTGATCGCAATCGGCAAAGATATAGAGCGGCGTCTCCATTTGGTTGATAAAGACCAGGTTCTTGCCGCCTGTGGAGACCGTAGCGTCCAGTCCCCTATCCGCGTAGGCGCTGGGCCAGGAGTGTTTGTTGCGCTCGGTGATGTTGATGGGGGCTGCGGGAGCCTTGGAAACTGTGGTATCCGCATCGCTCCGCACGGCCCCAGCTTCGAGCAGGGCGATATAGAGCGTGGTGGAAACCTGGCAGATGCCGCCGCCCGGCTGCATCTCGTAGCGGTCGCCATTGACGATGCCGGGGGCCAGCGGCCAGCCGCCCGCCTCGGTGCGGGGGCCGATAAACTCGTTAAAATCCAGCGTTTCGCCGGGCTTGACGATAGCCCCGTTGAGCAGCGTGGTGGCCTTTTGGATGTTGCCTACGCGGTTCTTATCCCGGCCGCTGCGGCTCGAAAAATCCGTTTGGTAGGTAGCGCGCAGTTGGGTACTGGCCTTGACCGCCTCCAGCGTAGTGCTGGGAGGGGTGAGCACCAGCTCCGGATCCAGAACAGCCTGATAATCGCCAGCCTGCAGGCGCTCGATGACCTGCACGGCCAGGGCTTCTTCATCCAGCATATAACCGTCTACGCCCTCGGCATAGGTGAAGGAGGGCATCTTACTTTCGCTGGAGGCCCAAAATTCATAGGGTTCGGCAGAAGGCTCCACAGGCAGGGTGTCGATCGCCTGGCCGATGACGGCCAGGCGGGCCGAAAGGGCGCTGGCGTCCGCCTCAAAGGAGGAGGCGAACGAATGGCCGTTCTCGGAAAGGTCGCGGATGGTCTTTTTATTTTCCGCGCGGGTGCCGCTTCTGCCCCAAAGCATAGCCTCGGCCAGCACGGCATCCAAATCGCTTGTGGCCTTAAGATCCGCCGCGGTGAAAATCCAGAGGGAGCGCTCGTGCCGCACGCCGATGTTGATGGCCGCGGCGGATTGCTCCACGTTGGGCAAAAGGGCCGTGCGGGCCTCGTCGATGGTCATCCCGGCCACGTTTTTGCCGTTGACGACGATGCCGTTGAGGAAGGTGCCTTCATTTAAATATTTTCGCAGCTTCTTTTGGCTGGGAAACGCGAAAAACTGGCCCCGCACCAAGAGGCCCGCCGTAAAGAGCAGCACAAACAGGATGAGGGCGCGGCCTGTCAGAGCCCGAAGGCGGGGCAGGCGGGAGCGGGGGCGCTTTTTGGTTTGAACCGCTTGATGGGGCCGCCGGGTTTGAGCAGCGGGGCGGGGTGCGGGGGCATCGGGCATCGGACATTCTCCTTTAATACCGGCGCGTTACGGCGCATCGTACCCCTCATTATATCGCAGCCGGCCCCGCCGTTCAACCTCAAGATAAGGGGCGGGTACGAAAAAGCTGGAGCGAAAAGGGGCCGAATATGGCCTTTTATGGCCCCTGCGCCACAATTGCGCCGACTCGGTTCAACGATTGTTTACATCTTTGCTGCGGCAAAGAATCTTCCCCGCTTGTGAACGGGAAAAACTGATAGTATAATAAGAATGAGTTAAAATGGCAATACGTATATAAGCCGCTTAGAGCGGCTCTTGAATAAGAACGAAAGCCAGATGATAAAGAAAGTGAGAAGAGCACATTGGCATCCAAATTAAAAATCATCCCCTTAGGCGGGGTGAGCGAGATCGGCAAGAATATGACCGTCATCGAATATGGCAAGGACATGGTGGTGGTAGATTGTGGCCTCAGCTTCCCTGATGACGACATGCCGGGTATCGACCTGGTCATCCCGGACATGACCTACCTCGAAAAGAACGCGGAGAAGCTGCGCGGCTTCCTCATCACCCACGGCCATGAGGACCATATCGGCGCGCTGCCCTTTGCCCTGCAAAAGCTGGATGTGCCGGTATACGGCACCAAGCTCACCATCGCCCTCATTGAGCACAAGCTGGAAGAGGCCAAGGTGAGCGGCGCGCGGCTCAACTGCGTGAGCCCCGGCGATACCATCCGCTTGGGCTGCTTTAGCGTGGAATTCATCAAAACCAGTCACTCCATCGCCGGAGCCTGCTCGCTGGCCATCAATACCCCCATCGGCACCGTGATCCACACAGGCGATTTCAAGGTGGATTACACCCCCATAGACGGTGAGCCTATCGACATCCGCCGCCTGGCCCATTACGGCACCAAGGGCGTGCTGGCCCTTTTGAGCGACAGCACCAACGTGGAGCAATCCGGCCATACCCAATCCGAGCGGGAGATCGGCAAAACCTTTGAGTCCTGCTTCGAAAAAGCCAAGGGCCGGGTGATCGCGGCTACCTTCGCTTCCAACATCTACCGCATCCAGCAGATCGCGGATATGGCTATCGCCTATGGCCGGGTGATCTGCTTCCAGGGCCGCAGCGTCGAGAACATCGCCGCCATCGCCCGGGAGCTGGGCTATCTGAACCTGCCGGAGGAAAGTGTGGTGGCCGTGGAAAAGCTCAAAAAATACCGCGACGACCAGGTCTGCGTAATCACAACCGGCTCGCAGGGCGAGCCCATGAGCGGCCTGTTCCGCATGGCCAATTCCTCGCACCGTCTCAATGTGGGTAAAGGGGATATGATCATCATCTCCGCCTCGAGCATCCCGGGCAACGAGCGCAGCGTAGGCCGCATGATCAACCAGCTCTACCAGATCGGCGCGTCGGTCGTCTACAACCGCATGGCGGATGTGCATGTTTCCGGCCACGCCCGCAAGGAGGAGCTCAAGCTGATGTTCCGCCTCACTAACCCGCAGTATTTCATCCCTGTGCACGGCGAGGTGCGCCACCTGCACCAGCACGCCGAGCTTGCCAAGGAAATGGGCGTGCCGGAGGATAACGTATTCGTCACCGAAATGGGCGATGTGGTGGAACTTACTCGCAGCCGCGGCAAGATCGCCGGCAGCGTGCAGGCCGGCGGCATCATGGTGGATGGCAGCGGCGTGGGCGATATCGGCAATGTGGTGCTCAGAGACCGCAAGCTTTTGAGCGAGGACGGCCTTTTCACCGTGGTGGTCACCATCAACCGGCAAACCGGGGCCCTGCTCGCCAGCCCTGAGATCCTCTCGCGTGGTTTCGTTTACGTGCGCAGCAGCGAGGAGCTGATCAACGAGGCCCGGGAGCTTGTGCGCAGGGACGCGCTGAAATTCGAATCCAGCCACAAGAGCGAGTGGAGCGGCATTAAAAACAACATACGCAACGAATTGAAGAACTACCTCTATGAGCAGACCAAGCGCAGGCCCATGATTCTGCCCATCATCATAGAAATATAGGGGGAAGCATGGTATACGACAGCGCCAGGCAGCTGGCTAAGGAAATAACCGATAGCCAGGAATATAAAGACTATCAGCAGCATAAAGAAAAGGCCATGGCCAACGAGACCACGGCGGGCCTGATCAAGCAATATCACCAGCTCCAGCTTAAGGCCCAGGCGGCGCAGCTTGGCGGGCAAAAGGATGAAGCCCTTTTGCAGCAGCTGCAAAAGCTGGGCGAGGTGCTGCTTTTAAATCCCGACGCCTCCGCCTTTTTGATGAGCGAATTCCGCCTCAACCAGATGGTGGGGGATGTATACAAAATTCTGGCCCAGGCCATCGATGTGGATCTGGGCATGCTGGAGGAAGCTTAGCGGCTCCCCGGCCCACAAAGGTGGTGTAATAAATGGAAGATAAATGGATGCAGGGGGAGGAGGCGGAGGAAGCCCGCCTGGGAAGCAGACGCAAGCGGAGCAAGCGGCGCAAAGCCTGGAAGGCCGCCCGCCCGCTGCTCATCGCCCTGCTGAGCGTGGGTCTGTGCCTCTTTGCTTTTGGGGTGGGCCTTCGAATATTGCTCAGGGAATATATCTACCCGGTAGATGAAGGGGATGCTACGCCCATTACCATATATATCGAAAAGGGCAGCGGCGCTTCCACCATCGCGAAAACGCTCTATGAGGCCTGCGGCGAAGGGCAGGAGGGGCTGATCCGCTCCAAGGCGGCATTTAAGATATACGTGGATTTCACCGGAAAATCCAGCACCCTGCAGGCCGGTACCTACGTGCTGAGCAAAAATATGGATATCCCACAGATCGTGGATGTGATCTGCCTGGGCAACCCACCCCGCCAGATCGTGAAATTCCGCGTGATCGAGGGCATGGATATCGAGGCTATCGCCGAAAAGCGGGTCAAGGAAGGGCTGTTGGCGGATTCCGCCAAGTTCCTTTCGTTGTGCAAAGGCGGGGAGGATTTCCGCGAATACAGCTTCGTAGCCGCTGTTTTGGATGGCGGGGACGTGGCGCAGCGGGATTATGCCCTGGAGGGCTATCTCTTCCCGGCTACCTACGAGTTTTACGCCGATTCTTCCGAAAAGACTATCATCACGAAGATGCTGCTCAGGTTTAACGATGTATTCACCGATGAATACCTGGCCCGCGCACAGGAGCTGGGCCTGAGCATGGACGAGGTGGTCACCCTGGCCTCCATGATCGAAAAGGAGGCGGCCCAGGCCGAGGATTTCGCTAAGGTATCCGCCGTGTTCCACAACCGGCTGGAGCAGGGTAAACGCCTGGAGAGCGACGCGCCCCTGCGCTACATCTTCAAAACCAAGGGCGTGCTGGATTTCACCAGTTCGCAGATGCAATCCGATTCGCCCTATAATACCTATACCCACGACGGCCTGCCTATCGGCCCCATCGATAACCCCGGCGACCAGGCCATCAACGCAGCCCTCTGGCCCAATGAGGAATATCAGAAGGATGGCTACCTCTATTTCGTGTTGAAGGCCCGAACCTCCACGGAGCTGGTCTTCTCTAAGGATTATGACGACTTCCTCAAAAATAAGGAAGCCTATCAGGCCAGCCCCACAGCCACCCCGGCGCCCGCAAACCCCAGCCCCACCCCGGGCGGCGCAACGCCTACCCCGGCTGGGGCAGAGTGAGCTCTTTGGCTATAAAAACGAATAGCGATCGGGCAGGCTTCCGCCTGCCTGAGCTGCTGGCGCCCGCGGGCAACCCCGAGCGCCTTCGCGTTGCGCTCAACTTTGGGGCGGATGCCGTCTATGTGGGCCTTAAGGCCATGAGCCTGCGCAATTTTGCCGATAATTTCACGCCGCTGGAGCTGGCCGAGGGCTGTGCGCTGGCCCACGGCCTGGGCAGGCGGGTCTACGTGACCCTCAACGCCTTTGCCCGGGATGCGGATTTGGACGGCCTGCCTGCCCTGCTCGAGCAGGCTGCGGAGGCCGGGGCGGACGCGCTGATCGTTAACGACCCGGGCGTCATCCGGCTGGCACGGCGCTTGCTGCCCGCCATGCCTCTGCATTTGAGCACCCAGGCCAATACCCTCAACGCCGAGGCCGCCGCCTTCTGGCAGGAGCAGGGCGTCAACCGCATCGTGCTGGCGCGGGAGCTTTCCATCGGGCAAATGAAAGCCCTGCGGCTGCGCGGCCCTGCGGGCATGGAATACGAAGCCTTCGTGCACGGGGCCATGTGCGTATCCTATTCCGGCCGCTGCCTGCTCAGCGCCTATATCGCCGGCCGGGACCCCAATAAGGGAGAATGCGCCCAGCCCTGCCGCTGGTCCTATGAGCTAAAAGAGCGGGGGCCTTCCGAGGGCTCCTACCCCATCGAGCAGGATGAACAGGGTTCCTATGTGCTTAATTCTAAAGACCTGCGCCTTATCGAGTACCTTCCAACCATGATTGACGCAGGCCTAAGCAGCCTCAAGATCGAGGGCCGCATGAAATCCATCGCCTATGTGGCCACGGTGGTCAACGCCTACCGCATGGCCCTGGACGCCTATGCGCAAAGCATGGCCAAAGGCCGGCCCTACACCTTGCCGCCCATCCTCCTGGATGAGTTGGACAAGGCCTCGCACCGGCCCTATACCACCGGATTTGCCCTGGGCGGCCCCCCTGCCGATATCCAGGCCGCGGCTAGCGCCGCGTATATTGCGGATGCGCCCATCGGCGCGGTGGTGCTGGCCTATGACGAAAAGACGGGCCTGGCCCACATTGAGCAGCGCAATAAATTCCTGGATGGAGATCTGCTTTCGATCCTTTCCCCGGGCGATGTGGGCCGCGCCTTTGCCGTAGCGGGTATTTGGAACGAAGAAGGAGAGAAACGCAAAAGCACGCCCCATCCCCGCGAAAAGCTTTTCATTGGCTGCGCCGAGCCCCTGCAGCCCGGCGATATCCTTCGCATAATCCCACATAAAAAGGTTTAGCAAATCCCGTGGACTTGGCGGGTTTGTCCGACGCGGCCTTGCTATGCGCCGAGCAAAATATTATAATACAACACGATAGGTTAATTTACGATGAATTAGGAGGTCTTATGGAGCAGATTCAGAAACAGGCGATCAGCGCCATTCGCGTGCTGTCAGCGGAGGCGGTGCAAAAGGCAAAGAGCGGCCACCCCGGCCTGCCCATCGGCGCTGCGCCCATGGCATACGCGTTGCTTTCCCAAATGAAACAAAACCCGAAGAACCCTGGCTTTGAGGATCGGGATCGGTTCATCCTAAGCGCCGGGCATGCGTCGATGCTCCTGTATTCGCTGCTGCACCTGTTCGGCTACGGCCTTACGATCGACGATCTGCAAAACTTCCGCCAGTGGGGCAGCCGCACCCCCGGCCACCCCGAGTTCGGCCATACCGTTGGCGTGGAGGCCACCACGGGCCCGCTAGGGCAGGGCTTTACCATGGCCGTGGGCATGGCGATGGCGGAAAAGCACCTGGCCGCCACCTTTAACCGCGAGGGCTTTGCGGTAGTGGATCATTACACCTACACCCTCATGGGCGACGGCTGTATGATGGAGGGCGTGGCTTCCGAGGCCGCCTCTCTGGCCGGCCACCTTAAGCTCAACAAACTGATCGCCCTATATGACAGCAACTGCATCACCATCGAGGGCGGCACGGACATCGCCTTTGGCGAAAACGTGGCCAAACGCTATGAAGCCTACGGATTTTTCGTGCAGGATGTGGCGGATGGTGAGGATATCGACGCCATCGGCCGCGCCATTGCCGCGGCCAAGGCGCAAAAGGAAAAGCCCTCGTTGATTATCGTGCATACTAAGATCGCCCATGGCACGGCCAAGGAGGGCAAGGCCAGCGCCCACGGCGAGCCGCTGGGCGAGGATAACATCAAGGCTTATAAAGAGAGCCTCGGCTGGAGTGCGGAGGCCTTCGATGTGCCGCAAGCGGTTTACGACCATTTTGCCGCTATGCAGCCCCGCTTCCAGCAATATGAGAACGACTATAACGCCCTGCTGGCCGCCTATGCCAAGGCCTATCCGGAGATTTACGCGCAATGGCAGGCCTGGCACGGCGGCGAGCTGCCCGCGGCCCTGCTATCCGATGAGAGCCTCTTTATGGCCGAAGGGAAAAAGGCCACGCGCACCCTGGGCGGCGAAATGCTCAACAAGCTGGCAGGCTACCTGCCCAATCTCTTTGGCGGCAGCGCGGACCTTGCGCCCTCCAACAAAACCGAACTCAAGGGCAAGGCCTATTTTTCTTCGGAAACGCCGGAGGGCGCGAACATCCACTTTGGCGTGCGCGAATTCGCCATGGCGGCCATCTGCAATGGCCTGGCCCTGCACGGCGGCCTAAGGCCGTTCTGCGCTACCTTCCTGGTATTTGCCGATTATCTCAAGCCGGCGTTGCGCCTGAGCGCGCTCATGCAGCTGCCCGTGCTTTATGTACTGACCCACGATTCCATCGGCGTTGGTGAAGACGGCCCCACGCATCAGCCTATCGAGCAGATCGCTTCCCTGCGCGCCACGCCCAACACCTTTGTCTTCCGCCCGGCGGATGCCAAAGAGACGGCTGCCTGCTATCTGGCGGCGCTCGGCCTCCAGGCCCCGGCTGTGATGGCGCTTACCCGCCAGGATCTGCCGCAGCTGCCCGATACCTCCAAGCAGGCTGCCCGTGGCGGCTATGTGCTGCGCGATCCTCAGGGCACGCCCGATCTTATCCTCATGGGCTCCGGCTCGGAGGTGGAGCTGCTTTACCAGGCTGCGGATATCCTTGCGGCCCAAGGCTATAAGTCGCGGCTGGTTTCTATGCCCTGCATGGAGCTGTTTGCAAAGCAGGATGCCGCCTATCAGGAAAGCGTGCTCCCCAAGGCTATCCGCAAGCGGGTCTCCGTGGAAGCGGGGTCTACCGTGAGCTGGCAGAAATACGTGGGGCTGGATGGGCAGGCCATCGGCATCGACCGTTTCGGCGCTTCCGCGCCCGCTGCCAGGGTATTTGCGGAATACGGCTTTACAGCCGAACATGTGGCCGAGGTTGCCCGAGAGGTGATCCAAGGCTAACGATAATCTCTACAAAAGAGGGATTGCGGCCTCTCCGGGGCAACGACCGCTGCCGTGTCCAATCCCGCAAATGCCGCCAGGCCATCCGGCCCGGCGGCATTTTGCGCATAATCCCCAAAGAAGAGACATAAGCTGATACACCCTGATTTTGGGAGGTGTATCCATGCTGGACGCGATCCTCAACCTTGCCCGGGAGATCTTGTTTTTCGCGGGCTATGTGAGCGGGGGCTGCTCTTTTCCGCCCCAACTCTCGGCGGAAGAGGAAAAGGAACTGATCGAGCGCCTGGCCCGAGGAGACCAGGAGGCGCGCTGTAAGCTGATCGAACACAACCTCAGGCTGGTGGCCCATATCGCCAAGAAATACAGCGCCCCACGCCGGGATGCGGACGACCTGATCTCCATCGGCACCGTGGGGCTGATCAAGGCCGTTTCCACCTTCAAGGCCGATAAGGGAAACACCCTCGCCACCTACGCGGCCCGATGTATCGAAAATCCAATCCTATCACACTGTCCGCATCGCCTGCCCCGTACCATTCTACTGAAGCAAAACCACGCCGCCACACCTATCGCTTGGATACGGCAAGCGATCGTATCCGCTTTTATCGTTTGGAGGCAGGTTAACCCAGCGCCAACTGGCCGCACAAATAGGTAAAAGCCGGGATACCATATTGAATATTGAGAAGCGGCCGGATTTCGTAACTCTTGAAACGTGCAATGCTTGTGCCTGGGCCTATGGCGTCGATCCCGAGATGTTATATAATGATCGGCTGGCTTTTGTTGCCGAGGCTCCAGATTCGAGGGATCCGCGAAAAGCATAAGCTTAACCAGGAAAGGTTGGCAATGCGGATAGACGCTTCCCGAACAACGAAAAAATGTGGGAGCATGGGCGGGTCTATCCGCAAAGCTCACATTTGTACAGATTGTTAAGCATGGAGTGAGATTGAATTTCATGCATCTGGCGGTTGACGTATAGTATTCAGTACGACATTGGGAAATTACCAAAGATAAAATAAATGTTTGTAATGAACGTAAATTTCGTTATGCCTGTGATGACGTCCACTGGCCATGTGAGAATGCGCGGATATTATGGGGAAATACCCACGCTGCTCTTATTATCCTAGCATATTCGAATGGGGGACCTCCTGTGCAGACCTCGTGTGTAAACACTAAGCAAATCAAACCGTTGAACCGCTGACAAGATGTAGCGTAACATCTCGATCGGCGGTTCTCGCTTTAAAGCATGTATTTTATAGTTTCAATGGCGTGTCCCCACTTTAGAAATCGGATTTTTTCGCGCCCGAGCGCTTGCGCCCGTCCTAGTCAAACAAACAAGAATAGGACACTACCTGGAATTTATCCTCGTTGGCGTGGAGAAACTCGATAATGGTTTCAAGCTTTTGAAGCGAAAAAGACATCTGCGACCCATCGCTGGCTTCGTCTATCTTGTGGAGGTTTAACAGTACCGCCGCACCGCCGCCCGAATAGCTCATAAGCTCAGCCTGAGCGGTCTCTGCGGATACATCCGTAAGCAAATGTATGGTTTTTACAGGGAAATAGGCCGTATTGTTCCGGTTTAGCAGGAGTACATTGTCGGAAGTACGAATATTTTGAAAGCCTTTTTTCATCAGCAGCGGTATCAGATAAGGGTTGCACTCTCCAAGGGGGGTTATGACCATATTCATGCCCCTTGTGAAAAAGTGATTATCGAGCCATTCCCGTGCGCGCATAAATTCGAGAAGCATCTCGTCGCAGCGAAAATACATATCCTCCTTATGTGAATAAGAATGGTTCAATATATCCCATCCCTCCATATACAGCTCGGCAAGCTGCGTAAAGGACATATATTCCCTCTCTCGCACCATCGCGGGAATGACGGCGATGCTGCCCCTGTATCCATAGCGCTTGAGCAGCGGATAGGCGCCCGAATATACCGAGCCCCAGCCGTCGTCATACATGAATACAACCTGCGTCCTTGTTTTATCAATAGGTTCGGCGGGTAGGTCGCCGTAGGAAAAATTGCTCAACTGCAGCAGTACGAGTGTATTATTCAAGCCATCCAGCAGGCTGAAATGCGTCTCCGGATACATCAGTAGCGAGAGACATATGGCGACCAGCACAAAGGCATAGTAGAGCTTTTTCAAAACATACCCTCCTTTCTTACTGCGAGGCGGGTATAAAGATAGCCCGCAGCTTTGCCGGCGACGTCAGGCTTACAGCGAGCGTTTGGTTCTCTGACGCTATCGAACCTTCCCAGCCGACGAAACGGTAACCTTGAGCCGGAATGGCCTCCAGCGTGATGGGTATATCGGGGAAGTAGAAGCCCACAAACGGCAGGCTTTCGGCCCCCAGCAAAAGCGTATTCAGCCGCACGGAGCCTTCGCCCGATACGGAAACCTTGAGTCTGTTTATGCCTGAAAGCTTGAAATATTCCCTTATATGGCCGCGTATGACGTGGGGGCGGTTTTGCGCGTATGCCCGCATGCGATCGATTTCGGAGAGATAGCTGTCCATGCTTCCGTTGTGCAGATTCCATCTCAGGATATGCTGCGGCACATAGGGCAGGTATATCTCGAGAAGGGCGTCAAGCCGTGCCTGGGCGTTAAGGGCGCTAAAGGAGGTGTTCAAAAGGTCTGCGAAGCGCGTTATGAAGCTGGTCTTGAATTCTTCGTTTGTCAGCAGCGTCCTTAGCATTACGGTAAACTCATCGGTGTTGTACCACCGATCACCTCCCGCCGCAGTTGCGATCGCCAGCGAATTTTCCTCATAGCTTGTATAAAACAGGCCATAACCGGCATCCAAATCATATACCAGCCAACGCCACCTGCCGTCCTGTCCATAAGGGGCCTGAGGGTCGTAAGTCTGAGTCCGCTTTCTCCATATGCGCACGTTGTTGGCAAGCCAATCTTTGTTTCCGCAATATATCTCCAAAATATTGTATTCGATATAATTATCTATATCGATCTGCGATTTTACATACGCGTAATTCTCAGGCTTCTTTATATCCGCACTTTTTATGAAGGTGAGCAGGGCGCTGTATGGAAGCTCGTCTCCGGCAAAGCCCTCCTGCACCTCGTCGCCAATACCTCCGGTTGGGTTTTTTATGATGACCGTATCGCCGGTTTCAAAACCATATTTACGTGCAAGGTAGTCTGCTCTGTACAACGGACGTATGTTATAGATACCGTAATACTCACCATTAATAAAGGCGATGCAGGGACGCGAGGCCTGAAGGTCAAGCTTTTCAGGATCGGCGAGGCTTTGGATAAAGCTGTCACGGAACAGGGAGTACTTGGCATCAGTAGCTGAATTTCTGAGTATCACGCCGTTTAAGGGCAAATATTTGTCCGCCCCTTCAGAAAAGAAGTCATAATTGAAGATATCCCGAGCGTCATAATCAACATCTGCCAAAATGCTCAGGCTCTTGTTGGGATGGTCTAGCGAATAGCCACCGTGGGTGCTAACGCCTACTCCCTGCGATATGCAGAGCTTCCCTCCGGGATCAAACAGCTCAAAATACGCGGGCCTTTCCCAAAGTTTTCCCTCCTGATTGTAATTTGCCGGCAATCCCAACGAACCCGCTGTTTCGGGGTGCGCCCCAAGCCAATCGTCGCGTACCTTTCCAGCAACGTATATTCCGGTTTCATAATCGAAAAGGTTAGCGGGAGCAGTCGAGAGAGAAATAACGGGGATATCGTACCGGCCGGATATTCCTTCGTCCACAAAATAGGTCCGGGTGATGGTCTCGCTACGGGGATAGCCGGATTTGAAGGAGCAGGCGCGAACGACATAAGGTTCGGCGCGCGTTGTCAGGAGTAAGGGGCCTACGTTCTGCGCGGAATCCTTTTGGGGTTCAGAGCCATCGAGCGTATAACGTATTTCCACGCCATCCTCGCAGGAAAGCTCTAAAACCGTATCTCCCTCATAAAATCCAGCGGGTAGGCTGTATGTGGGCGCACTGAGCCGTTGCCCTTGCTTGCCTTCGCATAGCGGTTCACTGCCGTTTTGGCCACCCGCTGTACATCCGTCGAACCAATACAGCGTATCGCTCCCATCCGGTAGCCGTCCGTATGATATGTTTTCGTACATGTGCCCAAAAAGTAGCGCCGTGCGCCACGCGCGGGTGGGCGAGGTGAGCACTACCACGTTGTCGTTTGCCCTAAGCTTGAAATTGGCGTGCGCGCTTTTTTCATCTATTGGTCTGTCCTTGCCGGAGGTCCAAACCGTAACATACCCGTACGGTTCGAGCCGCATGGCGGGGAATATCCATTTGAAGGGCTCTTGCGGGTCATCAGACAAACCAAACCCCTCTAGATCCACCGCACTGTTTAAGGCATTATATAGCTCAATATAGCCGAAAAAGCCGCCATCTCCTGCTTGAATCAGGCCCCTGTTCAACGGCATCACCTCATTTATCACGACGTCGAGGTGTTCATGCGGCTGCGTAACGCAGTGTATGGCAAAAAGATCGTTGCCCAGGCCTATGCAAAGAGCAAGCCCCAAACAGCTTACTGCAAACAGTATGCGCTCCAAACGCACCATCAACATCTTTTCGCATACCCCCATTTAGCCAGTCACCTCACCCGAGAAGGATACGAGATTCACCTCGTCGACGCCCAGTTCGCTATTGCCTGAAAAGTGCTCCATCAGGGCATGTGGGCGGTGCTTTTTTAGGTAAACTTCGTAGGTCATCTCCATGTAATTAAAGCTGCTGTTCTGCATGCGGAGCTTGTATTTAATGCCAAATCCCCTGAGCGCGTCCTCGGCGGCCTGCTGCTGTATCCGACTACCCTTTAGCACCAAAAGGTAGCAGCAGTCCGAATAGGCAGCCCCGCTGAACAGGAAAACAAAAACGGCGATGAATACGCTGCCCACGCCAGCTATCAAGAAAGCGCCCGTCCCCGCCGATAGTCCCACACCGATTGCCCAAAAAAGAAAGGCGAGGTCGCGGGGCTCCTTGATGGCGCTGCGGAAACGCACTATGGACAGTGCGCCGACCATGCCAAGCGAGATGGCAAGGTTGCTGCCTATAAGCATGATTACCATGGCGGTGGTTATAGCAATGACTACGATAGAAACATTGAAACTCAGCGAATACAGCACTCCGGTAAAGGTTTTTTTGTAAACAAAAAAGATAAAAAGACCAAAAATTGTGGTAACAGCCATATTGAATGCGATGGTTTCGAGGGTATATGCGCTCGCACCGTCAACGAGATAGCGGAAAAGATCCAAATCACCCATATTTTCCTCCTAAAAATGTATTGATTGGCGGGATATGACATATTTGCTTACGGAAGTGCTTGGCAGGCCAATATTGGAGAGTACGCTCCTGAGGAAATTGGGGATTGCATAGCGGTATTTCACCTCCAGAATACAGCGAGCTTCATTCATAACGTTTATACATGGAACACTCTTATCGAACAGCCTAGAGGCGTCTAGCGAAGCCCGCAAATTCCTATCAATGGTAATACGGATGTTTTCAAAGGGCAGCTCAAATGCTTGTCTCTCATAATCGATTAACAGAACCGGCCGCAGATGCTCCTGACGGAAGCAGGTGTAAAATTTGCCTGCCGCATCGTTTGGCAAGCCGGGGAGAAAGGCGCAGTTATCATTGATAAGTCCTATCGCTTCCGTACTGTTGAGCTGCATGCTTTCCTTGTGCACGAAAGCTCCGCGCTTGCTTTTAAGCTCGAGCATCGCGGTATCAGAGTCGGCATCGTAGATGCGCAGGCGAAGTTTTCTGCGTTCAGAATAACCGTTTACCTTATCGAAATAGTCGCGATTGCCAAGCGTATCAAAGTATAGGCTTCGTATCCAGTACTGCCCGTCCACGCCCGCGTGCCTATCAACGCGCATAATGAGCCGAAGATATTGTGAGAGCATATATGCTTCACGTTCGCTTATGTAATATTTCACTTCGTGACGGAATATGTCCGAAGCATGGTTCTTTTGTACTTTCATGAAGACTCCTTGTACGGCTGGAATTCCAGCGTATACGTATTGTTTGTCCTGTTCAGCTTATCCCAGCCCGTTTTTTTCATAAGGTAGGAAGCGGTGCCCTTGATGAAAAAGCCGATACGCAAGAAGCTGAATATGATGAGATCTATGCATACCCCGAGATACAGCGGCCCTGTCTTGGTCTTCTTGCACCCGTCTGTAGCGCTGTCCGCACGGAAGGAATATGGCCCGCATTTGATCGCTCTGGATATTGCCACTAGCGAGTTTGTGATGTTGAACAGCACGGCGAGTCCTAAAAAAATGAGAAACAACAGTGGCAAGCTGTAGAACACACGTACAAAGAGCAGCAGATAGTTGGTGATAAAAGTCATCACAGCCATGGTACCGCTGAAGGCTGCGTCCGCGATCATAAAGAAGCAGATGGTCGATTGAAAGAAGTACTTTAACAGAAAACTCCTGTTGTGAACCACTGCATCCCAAAATGCCTTCTGCCACCTCACGCGCTGCCGGCTAAGATCCCTCCAGGTCTGCGGACACTCGGTATAGCATATTGCGTCCATCGTATAAGTAACGATCTTCTGATGCTTTTGTGCGTACTCCTGCAGGCGTATGGTTATGTCAATATCCTCGCCAAGTCCGTTCCTGAACCCACCCACATCGATAAGTGCGGTCTTCCGGAATACGCCGAACGCGCCCGAAATAATGTTGAGGGCGTTGTTCACACATAGTGAAGGTTTGTAGATGTAAAACCCCTTAATATAATCGAGCGCCTGAAGCGCGATCAACGGGGATTTGCATTTATCCATGAGGAAAAATTGCATCACATGTACTGCGCCGCCCGAGGCTATGACGTCATCGTCCTGAAAAGCGCAATTCATCAAGTAGAGCGCGTTCTTTTCGAGTACGCTATCCCCGTCGAGCGTTACGATAAGCTCCCTGCTGCTCAGAACTATTCCCGCGTTGAGGCTGGCCGCCTTGCCGCTGTTTGACTTATCAATAACGAATATGCTCGGATACTTTATCGAGCGGTATACTCCTCTGAGCCCTGCGCAAAGCTTGGTTTGGCCGCACACAAGGGGTTCGAGCCCGAGCAGTTCGAAAAATACAGGCATGGTATTGTCCGTGGAGCCATCGTTTATGAATATAACTTCGTACTCCTCATAATCCAGGCGCAAAACGCCGTTAAGGGTGTTTCTGAGTATCGGTGCCTCGTTAAAACAGGGAATGATGAGGGAAAACCCCAATGTTTTCCGCGGGGTGCGCTCTGGCCCTTTGCGGTAGCAGAAGGAGCATATAAAGTGCAGTATGGCAAAAAATGTGCTCAGAAACGTACACACGGAGACGATGGCTATTATCATCGCGGTTGGCTCCATTCCGGCTCAATAGCCCATGACTCTAAAACGAAAGTCGCTGGAAAGACCGTGGCCTTGTTCGGCGACCCCGCCCAATTACCGCCTACGGCCTGATTCACGATAAGATACATTGGCTCGTTTGGAATGAATTTT
Organism: Candidatus Pelethousia sp.; assembly: GCA_034928145.1. GTDB lineage: Bacteria > Bacillota > Clostridia > Christensenellales > CAG-138 > Pelethousia. The sequence goes on from JAYFPE010000027.1 coordinate 53,253, forward strand.
GAGGTTTCAAGCATACACTGCCCGTCAATAAACCAGCGCAGCCAGTCTTCCGTCCACTCGAGTTCGATAAGATAGGTTTCCTCCTTTTCTACCTTTGTTTTGAAGAAGTCCCGATTTTGCACAGAGCCGTCCATATAGTGCACCACGCCGTAAAACGCGTCGGGTACGCTCCCTATCATCTCGAATATATCTATCTCAGGCAGGGCTTTATTCTCCACCGGCATGAGCCAGATAGCAGGGAATAGGCCTTTCCCCTCCGATACGTCTATAACAAAGGAAAACCTGCCATAAAGATAGGCGCTGTTGCTTTCCACCATCCCGGAGGTATAGCGCTTATCGCCCATGAATTCTTCTCGTGTCGTTATCACAACACGCCCGCCTTCAAGACTTACATTGCTTGGGCTGTAATACTGAAGCTGGCCGTCATAGCTATCGCTCCGGTCGATAACGCGCCATTGTGCGGAATTGGCGCGTTCTTTAGCGGATGGTGCGGCAGTCGTATCGGCCGTATCGCCGTTTTGGGGTGAAATGAGCTTGCCACGCGCCGTAGCTCTGGTTTCGGCTTTTCCCGACTTCGCCTTGCTATTCTGCGCGAACAGGGCAAACGGCGTAGGAAAAGCCTGCATAGCTTCGCTTTCCCGCGTGGCCTGATCCAATTGTATTGCGCTGATGCTTTCAACAATATATAAGGAAAACACACCGCACACTAGCAGTGCGCAGAACGAAATCACTAGCCATTTTTGTAGATTTTTGAACATGACTTCAGCTTCCAATCCGTTGATGTACAGCGTGTTTGATTTATGCATATGTTTACTAGTAAAGATATTTTCTAGCAATAGAGTTTATGACTTGGATGTGAAGCCGTTGGCAGAGATTTATTCTTCTATGCTGGTCCGCATCGCCTGCCCCGTACCATTCTACTGAAGCAAAACCACGCCGCCATATGTATCGCTCGGATACGGTAAGCGATCGTATCCGCTTTTATCGTTTGGAGGCAGGGTTAACCCAGCGCCAACTGGCCGCACAATAGGTAAAAGCCGGGATACCATATTGAATATTGAGAAGTGGCCGGATTTCGTAACTCTTGAAACGTGCAATTCTTATGCCTGGGCCTATGGCGTCGATCCCGAGATGTTATATAATGATCGTCTGGCCTTTCTTGCCGAGGCTCCGGCGAGGATTCGAGAGATCCGCGAAAAGCATAAGCTTACCCAGGAAGGGTTGGCAATGCGGATAGGCGCTTCCCGAAGGGAGCATGGGCGGGTCTATCCGCAAAGCTCACATTTGTACAGATTGTTAAGCATGGAGTGAGATTGAATTTCATGCGTCTTGCAGTTGACAGATAGTACTAAATATGATATTACACTAAGGATGGGATATGATAATGTACGGCGAGTGCGGATAAAATAAATGAAATGCCGGGCGAACGGCATAAGCGTGGCCAAAGCCGATAAGGTTTTAACTGCCAAAGGACACCGACTCGCAAGGCAAAAGGGTTCGCATTGCCATTATATCAACGCAGGCGGTGATGTTATCGCAATCAAGAAAAACAATCCGCAAAATACTGTGTATGTTAAAGACATCCTAAGTCGGATAGGATAGGGAGGTTATCAAAATGGATATTCAAGAGTATATGAAGCTGCCGTATAACTATATCATCAAGCCCATACAGGACGAAAGTGGCGCATACTTCCATGCGTCCGTGTTGGAACTTGACGGTTGCCAAAGCACCGGGAAAACTTTCAAGGAAGCATTTGACGGACTCTTGGAGGCCATGGAAGGCTGGATTGAAACCAAACTTGAAAGCGGCTTTTCTGTACCTAATCCTATAGATAACAACAAATTCAGCGGCAAGTTTGTTGTGCGGCTCCCTAAATCCCTTCATGCCCGCCTTGCCATAGAAGCAGATAGGGAGGGCGTTTCCCTTAATCAGTATGCCCTTTACAAACTAAGCAATTAGAGCCTTACAAAGACAAGATGGCTATGATATAAAGTATCACGAGTTGCTTTGCGGCTAAAATAGCGTGATAAAAAGCTTCTGTAAATCCGGATTTTTATATAGAAAGTGGAGACCTTTATGAACATCATCGTTGTGGGCGACGGCAAGGTAGGCCTTTACATCACCGCCCAACTGTCCCGCGAGGGGCATAATCTTACGATCATTGACTCCAATCCCAATGTCCTAGAGACCAGCGTTGAGCAATACGACGTTATGATCCTGCATGGGAACGGGGCCTCTCTGCCTGTACTGCGAGAGGCGGGGGCCGAGAAGGCCGACCTGCTCATTGCTGTCACCAGCACGGATGAGGTCAATATGCTCACCTGTATTCTGGCTCGCCGGTTGGGCACCCGCCATACCATTGCCCGCGTGCGTAATCCCGAATACGCCGAGCAGCTGCAATTTCTTCGCGATGAGCTGGGCCTTTCCATGACAGTAAATCCCGAGCTGGCCGCCGCCGCCGAGGCGTACCAAATCCTCCAGTTCCCTTCCTTTCTACGCCGGGATGCCTTTGCCAAAGGGCGGGTAGAAATTGTGGAGCTGCGCATCGGCCCCGATTCGCGCATCCGCAATATTCCCCTGAATCGCATACAGGAGGTAGCATCGGTCAAGATCTTGGTATGCGCCGTGGAACGGCAGGGCAAGACCTTCATTCCGGGGGGCGACTTTGTCATCCAAGAGGGGGACAAAATTCATGTGACCGCTGCGGCTGGCGATCTGGCCCGGCTGGTGAGCATGCTGGGGCTGACGAAGCAAAAGGTTCATAGCTGTATGATCATCGGAGGGAGCCGCATTGCCTACTATCTGGCCGCCATGCTGCTCAAAAGCCATGTCTCCGTCAAGATCATCGAGCAGAACAGGGCCCGCTGTGAAGAGCTTTCCAACCTCCTCCCCAAGGCCGTCATTATCCATGGGGATGGTAACCGTCAGCGGCTGCTGCTGGAAGAAGGACTCCAAGAGACCGATGCTCTCGTCACCCTCACCGGTATGGACGAGCAGAACATCATTCTCTCCCTCTACGGCAGACACGAAGGGGTGGGGAAGGTTATCACTAAAATCAGTCAGACTGAATATTACCCTGTTATTCAGGATATGGGGATCGAGTCGGTTATCAGCCCTAGGGCGCTTTCAGCTACCCAGGTGGTGCGGTACGTCCGGGCGATGGCAAACGCCACGGGAGGTTCGGTCGTCGCAATGACCGAGCTGGCCGACGGCCAGGTAGAGGCCTTGGAATTCCTGGCCACGCCCGATATCATGCATCTAAACAGGCCGCTTTCCGAAACCCACATCCGTAAAGATATTCTTATCGCCTGCATCATCCGGCATGGGAGAAACCTTAGTCCCCAGGGGAATGACTGCCTCCGGGAGGGGGATGGGGTGATCGTGATTGCCTCACGCGAGCTGGCCATCACCAACCTCGACGATATTTTTGAAAAGTAAAGCGCACATGTGCATTGTGAGGGATTTT
>JAYFPE010000055.1:0-13257 GCA_034928145.1 Candidatus Pelethousia sp.
GACATATGGAAGGCTCTCGCTGGGGGACGGTTCCCTATATGAGCATGAAGCATCTGCAGGAACAGGAGGTTGACGCCTTGCAGATCGGCTAACCGATAAACCAAGCGAGACAATTGTGCGAAAAACTATTGACGGTACCAACTTCTGCGCGTCCAAAGTAGCCGTAGAAAACATTTTATCAAACGGCACGGCTAAATTGTTGTCACAGCGTAGGCTCAGGTCCATTTCTTCAATTTCATCTGTAATGATGCGGAAAGTATAAGGCATAGTGTCCATCGGAGAACAGATTGTTGGGTCAAGAAAAATGTTATATTGATAATATGTATTCTCTATCCGAAATCCTTGTCGCAAAAACTCAACATTTGTTATTTCCGTTAACCCATATTTATTATATGGCTCTTTTAGCTTTTCATTACACAGTATTTCAGATAGAGAACTGATTGTTATTGCCTTTTCTTGTATGAGGCACAGTATGAGAGAGTACACGGCGTACTTAATTTCAATATCAAAAAAATCGGTAATACGCTTTTTTTCACCCAAGACACTCCAAAGAAGCGTACCACTCATTTTAGAGTTAAGCTCAACGTATTCTGGCTTTGGGTGTAAAAGTCTATACCCTACATACCAATTATCGCCATTGTAGCAGTATTGCAACATTTCTTCGAGGTCAACATCAGCACAATCATAATAAAGAGAGATTGCCTTATCTAATAGGTTCTCCATAAAATAGGGAACATTTTCCGGCTCATGACACATAAAAGTCCATGCTTGAAAAGGATAGTGTTTAAGATAAATATTTGGATGATATATCCGTACTACCCCACCATGAGGAGCTTTTTTCATTGAGCATAGATAATAGTTCACAACCCAAAACTCGCTTAACTGTGTGAGCGTTTCCATATAGTATAATAGGCCTTTTTGTTCGTCCATAACATCCTCACCTTTCAGTAATTATAATATCATTCAAACTTGAATAAATCTACCAAAAGCGCCGGGCGCTGCCGCCATTTTTGGCCGCTGCGTCCGGCTCATTTTTGCGCTCATTCCTACGCATTTAGACCGCCGTTTTTGCGGGTATTTGATAAATCATACCACCACCCCGCCAACCACGCGAAAAAGGGCTCGCTACAAGCGGCCTTTCAGCCCCCTAAATTCGTAGAACGATAGTACAATTTCCGCTGCCGTTCCGCTTCCTTGCGGCGGCGTATGCGCCGGGAGCAGGACGGGCAATATTTCGCCCGGTTTGATGCCGCCGTGAACAGCGCCCCGCACTCGGTGCAGCGTTTCCCGCTGTCCTTTGCGACGACGGCGGCGTACAGCGCGTTATCCACCGGGAGGACGGCGGCGCGAAACCATTTGCACAGCAGAGAATAGGAAATGCTTTGCACACAGGCGCACGTTTCGCCGTCGTCCAGCGCGATACAGTTGCCGTCGTCATAGTTGCAGCACTCATGTACCAGCTTCCGCATTTTGCGGTATTGTCCGTAATCCAATCTCGGTATGCTCATAGCTCCTGCGTCCTTTCCTGTCCCGGCGCTCTCCGCAAAATGCTGTCCACGTTCTGCTTGATAATGCCATATTCTTTGAGCGTCTTTTTTGCCTTGCCGTACTCGGAGGCCAGCTTTTCCTTTTCACCGGCCAGCCGGTCATATTCCGCTTTGAGGGCGGCAAGATCGGGCAGCTTCTTTATGCCCCCGTCTTTGAGCGCCCGCGCCGCCGCTTCATAGAAGATAAGGGCGCTGTCATGCTCCCGCCGATACCGGGGCTTGTCCTTTGCGCGGCGATAGTCGTCGGCTATGGGCTTTGTCTGCTTGTAGGTGGTCACGTTCTTAATGAGCAACGCCATATCCGCAAGGCGGCGTTCCGCGCCTTTGAGGGAAGCAGCGGCGGCATCGTTGGCGACGGCCAGCTCCGCGACCTTGCTTTCCAAATCCCCGTATGCCTCTATGTCGTGTTCCGTGACAAAGTTCATCGTCTTTGCCGCCTGTTTCAAATACTCAATCTTATTCCAGCGTTCCAACCCCGCCGATTGCTGCGCCTTGATACTGCTTTCAATCTCCGCAAGCAGCGAAATCGTTTTGCGCTCCTGCCTCGGGTTTCTGACGATGGGCTTGCCATTGATGCGGTCTGTAATGGCTTCTTCGGTGTAGCGTTCGCTCAAGGTCTTGCAGCAGGTGAAACGCTCCTGTCCGGGCGCTCGGAATGAGATATACTTGCCGCGTTTTATTTCATAGCCCGCCGCTTCCATCCGGCGCAGGAAGTCGCCAAAATCGGCGGCAAGGGGGATAACCGCGTCGATGGTGATTTTCAGCTTGCCTTTCCAGCTCATCCCGATTTTCTCCGCTTGATACTCGGCATAGCTCTTGCCACTGTTCTGACCGGGCGCGACGATGGATAGGCCGTTCTCTTTGCAAAGCCTGTCGCTGGTGCGCCGGATATAGGCATAGCTCTGTTTGTTGGAAATGTACTTTTTATGCTCGACCATATCCACGGCGCAAAAGATGATGTGATTGTGGACGTGACCTTTATCTATGTGGGTGGAAAGCACATATTCGTATTTGCCGCCCAAGACTGCATTGGCAAGCTGCCGCCCGATTTCATGCGCCTGTTCCGGCGTGGCCTCTCCCGGCGCGAAGGACTGTATCAGATGATGGGCGATATTGTTGCCTTTCTGCCGTGCCTGTTTCAGCTCCATGTGAAACTCAATATCCGCTGTTTCAAAGGAGCAGCCGAAGGAGGACACAAGCAGCTTTCCATCCGTCTTTGCCGGGTTTTCGATGTAGTCAAGGGCTTTCTTTACGGTGCTTTTAACAGGCTTAATCTTTGTAACCGCCATATCTCCACAAGCGCCCCCTTTATGTCCTCAATGTCCTGTGCGTATATATCGCCCCCGGCGTTCAGCCGCTTTGCTATCTGATTGACGTTGACGCCGATTTTCTGTATCTCCGCTGTCTGCGCCTTGATGTCGGCATAGTCCACGTTGACGATATACCCGTCAATGAGCATCTTCCGGGCGTATGCGGAAAAGTTGCGGGTGCGGAGCAGCTTCATCTTTTCCGCAATCAGCGCCTTTTCGTTCTCGGTCAAATATATCTGTACGGGTACGCCCTGCGTCCTGTTCGCCATTCGTCCACGCTCCTTTCGCGTATATAAGGGTTTGGGATTATCCCAACAAGCAAACGCGCAAGCTCGGCAGGGGCGGCGCGTTTTTCGGGATTGTCATGACAATCCCTATGCTTGCTGCGGTCTTTATTCCCCCTCGCTAATAAGGCGTTTTGAACGGCGCTTTTTGCCCGCTTTTGCGGGATGTTCTGCAAATTATCTTGAAAAGCTACAAATATTCGTATATAATGTAACGTGTTAAACTGTATTCACAGGGAGGCACGGCAGATGAACGGCATAAAGGGCTATATCTCCATCCGGGAAGCGTCCTACAAATGGGGCGTGTCGGAACGCCGCGTCAATCAATACTGCGTACAGGGGCGCATACCAGGGCTTTCCCGCTTCGGGCGCTCATGGGCTATCCCTGAGGACGCGGAGAAACCGCAAGATCCTCGCAAAAGCAAAGGAAAGATACGAGGTGACAGTACATGAGGGATAGCAAAAAGCCGCTTCCCACAAGCAAACTGTGGGAGCAGCTTATCAAGGCTACATCGTTGGGACAGTTCATTGGACAGAACGAAAGCGAAATCGGCTTGCCCGCTTTTTGTGAGTATATCAGCTCCTTATGCAAAGAGCGCGGTGAAGTGCCGGAGCGTGTCATCAAGAAAGCGAACATTGAACGCTCCTTCGGCCACGCTATTTTTCGCGGCGACCGCAATCCATCCCGTGATACCGTGCTGCAACTTGCTTTTGGCTTCGGCGCGGATGTGGATTTGGCACAAGCTCTGCTTCGTCACGCAGGACATAGCCTGCTCTATCCGAGAGTGCCGCGAGATACAGCCATCATCTATTGCCTGATACACGGGACGAGCTTTGTTGAAACGCAGCACATCCTTATGGAACTTGATTTGCCGTTGATAGGAGGCACGATAAAATGAACGAGATACAGAACGCCATCAAGGAGTTGTCCACGGTCTTAAAGGAAATCACGCTGCCCGTGAGTTTTCTGGAAAGCTACGACCAGCTTGAATGTCTGTCGCACTCTCACGGAACAGAAACCTACCTCGTTCAGCATAAAGGTTCAAAAAATCTCTGCGTGGCAAAATGCTATGACCGAAAAATCTATAAGACGGTCAATGAAAGCGATATACTCAAATCGCTGCGCCACAAGGGACTGCCCGCCTTTTTGGACGAGTATCAAGACGATGCCACCGTCTGCATTGTGCGGGAATACATCGAGGGAACGCCGCTTTACAAATATGCAGCGGAATACAGCTTGTCAGAGGCAAAGATTATCGCGCTCTGCATGGAGATATGCGATATACTGACCTATATTCACTCTCAGACGCCGCCCGTCATTCACCGCGATATTAAGCCGCAAAATGTCATCGTCAAAGAGGACGGACATATTGCTTTAATCGACTTTGACATTGCCCGCACCTATGACGGCGAAGCGGATACTGACACACAGTTTATCGCCACAAGAACCTACGCCCCGCCGGAGCAATACGGCTTTTCGCAGACGGATCGCCGCGCCGATATTTACTCGCTGGGCGTGTTGCTGTGCTTCCTGCTGACCGGCAAAACCGATGTTAAAAACATAGAGATACCCAACAAGCGCCTTGCGGCCGTGGTGCGCCGGTGCGCTGCCTTTTCGCCAGAGGAACGCTTTGCCGATGCCGCCGCTGTGAAAAAGGCGCTGATGAACGCGGACGGACGCGGAAAAAGAAAGCTCGTCCGTATATGCTGCACGGCGGCGCTGGCGCTCGTCTGCCTTTGCATAGGTTTTTGCATAGGACGATACACGGGCTTTCTCACAGCTCCCGACGTGCATTTTATTGAGCCGCTGATGGAACAAGCGGTACGCGCACAGCTTGGCAAAGATGAAGCGGAGCCTATTACGCAAAACGAGCTTCTTGCCGTGCGTGAGATATACATCTTCGGCAATGAGGTTTCCACATCCAATGAGGCGTTTGCCGAAGGGCTTGGTGGGCCGCTGAAGGACACGCCGCGAGGGGCGCTTGCCTCCCTTGCCGACGTTAAGTTACTGCCTAATCTTGAAGTGCTGTATGTCAACTATCAAACGCTCACCGACATATCGCCCGTATCAGAGCTGCAATACTTGTCGGAACTCAATTTGCGTCATACCTTTGTGGAGGATATTTCCCCACTTGCCGGTATGCCCCGTCTTAGCAGTATTATCCTCTTTGATACGCACGTCGCGGATATGTCCGCGCTCGACGATTGCGCCCTGCTGAGTACATTGGACGCGGGGCAAACACTTCTGACCTCGCTTGACGCTCTGCCGGAGCAAGCGCCGCTTGAATCACTTTCTTTGTCAAAGCTGCCGCTTTTCTCTCTTAACGGGATAGGGCGCTTTGCGGGGCTGAAATACCTGTCGCTGTGCAATACGGGATTATCAGATTTATCTCCGATTATCGATATTCCCGGCCTTATCGAAGTCGATGTTGACGAATCTATGCAAGCTGCGGCGGAGGCGCTTGGCGATACCCCGTTTGAAATCAAATATAAGTAAGAATAAAAGGAAAAGGTGAGCTGGCAGTTCACCTTTTCCTTTTGTGTACTTGGTAGAATGTAGATTAAGACTACTCTATCTTTTTAATTAGGGAGGCCGCTTATGGGGCAGAAGGTAACGACATTCAAAGCGTCGGCTGTATATCCGATAAAATACCGCTTTACCTGTGAACATTGCGGCTATTCGGGCGGTTGGCGGCCCTATACATTCACAAACGAGGAACAAGTGACAGCCGGAGGGTGGAACGCTCGACTTACGCCGGAAGAAGAAAGCGAACTAAATAAAAAGGCTTCCGAAGGTTTACAAAGAAAAGTCAACGACGCAATGAACGCTTGCCGCCGCCAACAGTATCCTTTCGACGATGTTTGCCCCCGGTGTAAAAAACATCAGTCTTGGAAAAATCGCTTTTTGTATCAATATATCCTGATTGTCCCGGTATGTGTTTGTGCGCTGCTCACCGCAATACTGTGGATGGCCTCTTTACTGGATAAGGATTTTGCGATTTGGTTGATACTCATTGCAACGGCGGCCTCGTTAATCGGCACAATCTTTTATGTCTTTCTGAGGAAAAGACAGACCGCCCACGTTAAAAAGCTGCTCCCGGAAATAGACTGGAACAGGCAATAGGAGGTTTTTGCATGGGATTGTTTTCAAAAAAGCCGAGGCTTGATAAATCTGATATTGAACGACTTATAGAGCACGGATTTGTCGCTACCGGAAACAAAAAAGCGCCGGTACGTTATGCCAACGAGGAATACAGCGGACTTACTTTTGGAAATATGCCGCATTTCTTCAAGGGCTGCTTCAGCGATTGCCATAGACTTGAAAAGGTGCTGTACTGCTGCTATGAACGCGAAACAGTCACGATACATACCGGGGCTTTTGAAAACTGCGAAAACCTCAGAATAGTAGAAATCCGTTCGTTTTCCGGCGGCATTGTGATTGAGGACGGCGCGTTTTGCAACTGTCCGCGCTTGGAAAGGGTCTACATCAGCTATCAGTTCATGCGCCCTATCATCGGAAACGAGCCGTTTTCAAACTGCCCGGACGCAAAAATTGTTTTTGGCACGGCAAGCACATATACACACGGATAGAATAAGCGATACGGAGGTGAAAACGATGGAGCAAAAAGGCCACGTTTGCGAAGATAACTTGGATAGTAACTGCAAGTGTAAGCTGTGCGGAAAGGTCTGCCATGATTGGGCGGACAACGATGACGGCAGCTTTGCCGCCTCCGGCAAGATCGTGACCGCCCGCTGTGTGCGCTGTGGCATGACTGAACGATATTATGCAGATACAGGAACTACAATAGATTGAATAACGAAAATTGTTGATAACTTTGAAATCAAATATAAGCAAGAAAAAAGGAAAGGTGAGCTGGCAGTTCACCTTTTTTCTTTTTGGGTTTGGTAGAATTATATCATGCAATGGTATTTTGCTGTTGCGTAATTCAAGACATGGGAGGAAAGCAAATGAAAAAGTATATCACAATATCGATAACTCTATCTCTGGTACTCGCATTACTTCTGTGCCTGTGCGCTTGCGGTGCAAAAGTGACGAAGAAGTCCCCCGCATCATTGCAAAATGAAACGGGCACCGAAACAGACCCCGCAAAGCGCGCCGACGCGGTGATAAATACGTTATGTGAGCAGCTTGAGGTCATTGAGGGCAAGTAACCGTAAGTAACAAGCGGGAGGGTTCAAGATGGGTATATTCGATTTTCTAAACAAGAAAGACGCGAAGCAGAAGCCGACGGGCAAGGTGATACGTCATATCGTCTGCCTTTGCTATGACGCGCCCTATATTAACGGATTAAAGCCGCAGATGCAGGATTTTATCATCAAGGCCGAGCAGGAGCGTGGTAGCATCATCGTCCCGACTTCACGCATTACCTTTGACAGCTTCTACGATAACGGAGATTTGGAAAAGCCGGATATGATACGCCAAAAGCTGGAACAGGTCTACGCCCCGGTATATCGCCAAAACGCCATGTATGAGCTTGCCGACAAAACTGTGGCGCGGGAGGTACAGCAAAAGGACGGGCATACGCTGGTTAAGTATTTCGTGCTGTATGCGGAGAACGGCGAAAGCGCACATAGCGGCCCTCGCCCTCTCACAGCCCCGGCAACGATAAAGATAATCCGTGACAGCAGCATTGTGGCCGCCGCTGCGCCGACCATTATCTCTATGGACGGGAAACAGGTCGCCGTGATAAAAAACGGCGGCGACGCCATCATTCGCGTTGCAACAACGCCGGTTGTGCTGGAAACAAACGCTTATGGCTCAAAGGATGTGCGCTATGAGCTGGATGTACCAAGCGGCGGCTACGGCGAAGTCCATGTGAAAGCAAACGTCTTTCAGCCCAAACTGACGGTTTGGAGATAAGCACGTTTTGTACCAAACAAAAGGAGGAAAAGAGAGTGAAAAAGCTATTTGCCCTGCTGTTGGCTGTGATAATGCTCTGCGCTATGGCAGCCTGTTCGCAAACGCCATCCGAGCCTGCAAACTCAGACCTTGTGCCGACGTTGGAGCCGGAGAAAACACCTGACGCTACGCCTGAGCCAACGCAGGAGCAGGAGCTTTATGCTCCGATGGATATTTTCAGCAATGAGTTCAATCCGTTTGGCATGGACTCTCCATTTACTGTATTTGCGGCCTCCTTCAACAAAAACTCAGAAAAGCAGGAAGGCAACGCCCAATTTGTCCTTTCTATGACGGGCAGCGGCAATATGTTTGCCTGTGTCGCCTATATCGCGGATGTATCGGGACTGGGACTTGATGAGAACGGAAAGTTTGCTCTTTTGGAAGAATACCGTGCCAACGGGTATTTCTGTGAGTTCACCGGCTCTGATGGGCAGATTGTCACAATCCGGCAGGCCAATCCCGACGATGACCGTTACGAGTATGTGGAAGCTGACGGTCAGCATGATTTTCATGGCGGCGGTTGCGTAATTGACATTACCTACTATGTGAATGACGCCGACATTGAAAAATATACAAAGCTGGTGCGTGACAATTTCAGCATTGATGCGCTGTCGCCTATTGCCGATTACTTTGATACGAGCACCGACTTTTCTGAGTGCGGTCTGGGCGTAAACGTACATAAGAACGAAGCCCGCAGCTATGCCGTCTATTATCTTCCCGATGTAAACGCCGTACAGCAAAGCCTTCAAGCAAACGGAAACGGCTGGTGGGGGGAATGGAACGGCATGGTGCAAACGGCGTTTATGTATAACGATATTGAAAGTAAGCTGACATTCGATACCGAGGGCGGTGCTATTACCGTTGAGCAGCTCAATACCAATTTCAATCTACCGGAGGGAACGCTTTCATATCTCGGCTTTGGCTTCGACGATGCCGGAACGTGTGGTGTGTATGAGCAGCGTGAGCCGCATTATATATCCGTCGCCATATACAGGCCCGAATGGGGCGAATACCCCCATAATTGGAACATAGAGTTCATGGACACCAATGTAAACGGCTACTCGCTGAGAATAACATACCATGTGGACGATGGCCGGTATCATGTATCGGTGGATAAGGACGGGGAGAGCTGCGCTTATGACGCCTACACCGTCAAAGACGAAAAAGGTGGGGAATATCCCGACATCGAAACCGTGCATCGGATGTTCAACGCCGCCTTTGGCACAAAGGAAAAAGAGCTGTATTATAAACCGCTTGAACACTTCGAGCAATGGGTACAGGAGCGTTTCGGCATGAGCGTGGACGAACTTTACGCGCTGCCAAAGCAATAACCTCTACAAAGGTCTTTCCACCGGGATATGTTTTTGTTTCGTTAACTATTCCCGTGCGTGGCTCTCGCTGCGGATATAAATATCGTAATTGCGTTAATACGAGAGCAGGCATTTACGGTGAAAGACACCTTCATATTACTGTCATTAAGAGGTCAGACGCAAAGACGCAGAACCGATAACTTAACTGTTATCGACCCTGCATTTTTTCGACGAAACGGATGTGGCGGGACGTATATAAAATGAGGAGGATTTGAGATGAAATGTTCAATCTGCGGCAATGAAACAACACATAGCTACAAAGTGTACTGCGAAGCATCCGATTTGCAAAAGGATAGCGGGAAGAAACTTTCACCGGGCAGTTTGACGGGAAAAGCACAGATGATCCAGCTTCACGGTGAAAATTTTTTCTATCTGGAGCATAATATCCCGCTTTGCCACAAGTGCGTTTATCTGTCGCAGCTCCGTTTCAATGCGATAGCCGCTTTGATTTCCGGCATCATTGGCGCGCTTTTACTGCATTATGTAAGTGCCAAATTCTTGGGCATTATCCTGCTGCTGTTCTGTGCAGGCAACGTCATTTTCGGTTTGGTGCAGTTTATCCGTTATTTGCGGGATAACCCATACGAAAATATTGCAGTAAGCGAGTTTAACGAATATTGCAACAAAGGACTTACAGCAGACCAAAAAGGGGCGTTTTACTCCTTTGAAAAGCTAAAAGATCACATGGGAAAACTTGGCACAATAAAGCCTTATAAGCTTTCGCCCGGCGAACTTGAGCAGCTTCTCAATAATGGCTTGGGGTGCACAGCAACGATAAACAAGGCCTCTTTACCTACCTGTTGGGTTTTCGGATGTTATGACCGTGAACGTGTACAGGGATTATCCATATTTCAATCCAAGGCGGATTTTTATAGCGAAGTCAGTATCAAAAAAATGGTGCGCGAACAGCTCCATATCCCGTCTTTGCTTACAGTTAATTACATCGCCCCTCCGGAATGGGATGCACCGGACATTCAAGCGACAACGGATAGCTTTAACTGCGATATGGACAATATCGACGGCAAGGTAAACACATATTTGATTTCCAAGACTGGATGCGATAAGGACAAACCACGCGACGCTATGAAAACCACTATGCCTTATCCGAATGCTGGCCTGTTGCTAATCATTGTGAATATGGAGGCGTAAAGTGCGGCACGGGCGCGATAGGCAGCCGGGCAAATGTAATTAGCAGTCTAAAGGATGTGGCGGGACGGAAGGTAGGGAATATCCCGACATCGAAACCGTGCATCGGATGTTCAACGCCGCCTTTGGCACAAAGGAAAAAGAGCTGTATTATAAACCGCTTGAACACTTCGGGCAATGGGTACGGGAGCGTTTCGGCATGAGCGCGGACGAGCTTTACGCGCTGCCTATTAAATAAACGCTTTTGGCGGTCATGTTTGTGACCGTGAATAGATGACGGACAGCAAAAGGTGACTGTTCAAAACCACAGAACAGTCACCCTTAATTTTTTACGCATTTTTGCAACCCAGGCACCTATTTTTTACTGAAAATCTCTGCTTGTTCACATAAAGTGATATATCTTTGAGCCTCTGCTTCGCTTTTGCCGTCAAAGAAATCTTGCACGCGCTGGCGACACCGAGGCCGTGGAGCAAGTATTACGGTACTACGAGGGGTACACAAACAAGCTGTGTACCCGGACGCTCTACGACGACTACGGGCAACCTCGCGTCCGTCTGGACGAACACATGAAGTATCGTCTGGAAATCAAGCTAATCCACGCCATCGTAACGATGTGACCGCAGCGCCGGAGTAGACACGGCTTTACCCCTTTCCCCGTCCTGCTTTGGCGCTCATACCGGCGGCACCTTGACAAAGAAAACCCGGTGGGAGGCCACCGGCGCAGCATAAGGCAAGCGGACACGTTCCGTCTGTTCCGAGCCACGCGGCGGGTGCGCCATGATACTTTTCCTGTAGGGAAAAGCGGAGCGACCACCACCCACGCCGCAAAGCAAGCATAGCGGCTTGCTGGCAAAGACGCGCAGACGGGTTAAAGATACTCTCGCATTGAACGCCCACAAAGCATTGTGCGACGCACCCATAAGTATGGGACGGGGTGAAACTCCCGTGGAGCTGTGCTAACAGCCGTCCGCTTTTTGCCTATTTTGAATATCCACCTTTTGAGCCAAAACCACGAAAGGGGGTATTTCTATGGCGAAAAAGGAACCGGTCAGCGCCACCGCGCCCGCGCTTCCCATGCTGAAAACGGTAGAGCAAATGAGCCGTATTTCGGGCATCGGAGAAAACAAGCTCCGCGAGCTGATGGAACGGGGCGAGCTGGAATATGTTCAAAACGGCAACCGGCGCTTGATTGCCGACGCCGCAATCTGGAAATGGTATGAAAACGCCAAAGTAGCAGCATCCCCCTCTGCGGAAAGCGAGGGGTAACGCATGGCCGTATCATCAAGACAGGTTCAGAATAAGCGTGACGGCAACGGCGTTCTGACGGGAAAATCCGGCACCGTTTACGATGTCAACATTAAGTACAATTCTCCGGAGGGCAAAAAGACCTATTCAAAAAAGGGCTTTGCCACCAAAAAGGAAGCCACGCAGCACGAGGCCGAAATGAAAACCAAGCTGCTCAACCCTGTTTATACACCGACGACAGCGCCGCAAAGTAAGCTGACCGTCAAGGAGTATTTAGAGGAATGGGTAGAGAACCACGGCAAGGCCAATCTGCGGCCAAGCACCTTTGCAGGCTACAAGAGCCATATCAAAAATCATATTGTCCCGTTTATCGGCCATGTGCAGCTTCGGCAGCTTTCCCCGGCCATGCTCGACAATATGTTTCAGCAGCTTTTTGATAAGAAGCTATCCAACAGCACCGTCCGATACGCGCAGCGCATTTTGAGCGTGTCGATGGAACACGCCCGGAAATATCACTACATCGAAACCAACCCCGCCCGCGACATCATTACGAAGTTCGGCAAGCAGGGTAAGACGCCCGACCCATATACCATTGAGCAGATGCAGGAGTTTATGAGCAAGGTCATCGGCACAGAATGGGAAATGACGGTGACGCTTGCCGGTATGTACGGCCTGCGTTTAATTGAAATACTCGGCCTACGCTGGCAAAATGTCGATCTGCAAAAAAGCACCTTCGGCGTCGTGGAGCAGTTGCCCTTTAATCTGCCTGCCGGAACAAAGACCGTCACGGAAATGGCACCGACAAAATCCAATGATCGCACCCTGCCGATTACAGACATGACGCGGCCATATTTTGAACGACAGTTCGCCATGCAGGAGCGCCGCAGGGAGTTGACCGAAGCGGCGGGCGCTGCATACTACGATAACGATTTGGTGGTGTCCAAGCCCGACGGCGCACCCTATCGGCGCGACGCTATATCAACGGCTTTCGGGCAGCTCATACGTCACCTTGAAATGCCGCACATCCGTTTTCACGATTTGCGGCACACGGCGGCCACCAATATGCACCAGCTCACCGGCGACTTTTATACCGTGGGCGAGATTTTGGGGCATACGCTCAAAGGCATCGGCATTTCTCTCGGTATCTCCACCAACCTTGAAGCGGTGACGGCGCAGTATGTCGATGTGCGGCTTGACCGAAAAAAGACCGTGCTGGATACCTACCATAAGGCGCTGCATCCGCAAAAAGAGCCGAATAAGCCCGCAAAACCATCGAAGCAGGGCAAAAAGAAAAGCAGCGAAATGGAGCTGTAAACGATGTAAGTTTTTATAGTTCCACGCTGATTTTTATAGCCTTTTAGGGAATGTGGGCATCAAACGGGCATCACGCTATACATTTTTCTTGTATACCTTCTATGAGGCTCAAAATGCTGA
>JAYFPE010000054.1:0-34749 GCA_034928145.1 Candidatus Pelethousia sp.
AGCAACGTGATGATTCCGAGCATAAGTGATACTCCCTTTCTGTCTATTGTCATGGGCAGTATACCCCCTGCTCTTTATCCGCTCAATGGATTTGCAGGTAAGTTGCGTTTATCCAACGTATGTTGCGTTTTTTGATATATCCAGGCGGCAAATGCCCATCGACCTTTCGTTATAAGGTTTGCACCCACCCACGGCCAAAGGCAGTGCTGCCCCCATGCGGCCGGATACATGAAAATCACACTTTTGGGGGCGTTTATGGCTGTCCACTTGTTTGGGGTCGGTCTGCGTGTGCATTTTCAGGTGTCTTTTTCGCGGGGGGCTGTACCGAGCATAGGGGGTTCAAACCTGCGGAGGGGGTTCACTTTTCTTGAGGGAGGTTCAGGTGGGTTCAAATTGCCCCCGCCAGCACATCCAGCGTTCAGAAGCATGCCATTCCGGGCTGGCAAATCAGCGCCAAAACAACGAAAAGCCCAGATAGTCTGGACTTTTTCGTTGTCTCAATCACTGAGTCATTACCTGGTACCCGGTAGGTTCGTCCCGGCGGCACTGAGGCAGTGCCGCCGCCAGCCCGGGGTACTAATAAACAGTCCACCGGACTGTTTTTGCCTCGCGCGGCGCGGCCGTACCCTTCGACTCCCCTACCTCTTGATCAAAGAAAACCCAAGGCCCATCCTTAATAGGATGGGCCTTGGGTTTTGGTACCCGGTAGGGGAGTCGAACCCCTGTTCCCGCCGTGAGAGGGCGGTGTCCTAGGCCACTAGACGAACCGAGCAAAAAATACGCTACGCATTCCATTATACAGTTTTTCAGATCAATGTCAACAGATTTATTTGTATCAGTCGGCTTTTGTCTGCAGGGCCAGGCGGCTGCGCAGGCGCTCGCGCAGCAGCTCGTGCCGGGGCTTGGTTTCTGCGCGGGAGCAGTCGTCGATCAGCGCCTGGTATCGTACGAGCGCCTTGTCCAAAACGGCGGACCAAGGCACGGGAATGGTCTCTTGCGCGCGCTGGCCAATGGCGGGAAGATCGGGGGAGGCGAGAGCGCTTTGGATGACGCGGGCGAGGTCGATAGCGTCGTCCTCCGCGAGGAAGCCGTTTACATGATGGCGCACCACCTCAGCCGGGCAGCTGCCTGCCGTGACCACAGCCGGGGTACCCATAGCCGCGGCCTCGCGCAGCACCAGGGAGGAGGTATCATAAACGGAGGGGAATACGAACAGGTCGGCCAGCTGGTAGAGGCCGCCTAAAAGACCCGCATCCAGAATATGGCCGGTAAAGACCACGCGATCGGTAAGGTTGAGCGCATCGGCCTTTTCGCGGATGGCTGCCTCGTCCGGGCCTTGGCCCACCAGCGCCAGCCGGAAAGGCCGGCCTTGCTCCATCAACAGGGCGCAGGCTTCCAGAATGTGCAGGATGTTCTTTTTCCAGTTGAGCTGGCCCACATAGAGAAGCAGGGGCTCGCCCTCCGCATGGCGGATGGATTCCGCCGCCTTGGCCTTATCCGCGGGGCTGACGGGCCAGGGGTCCGTGCCGTTATCCATCACCACGATGTCGCCCTTGTAGCCGTAATCGTGCAACACATCCGCCGAGGGCTGGCTTACGGCCCAAACCTCGTCGCAATGCTCGTAGAAATCCACCACCAGCTTCACGCCCAAGGTAGCCAGGCGGCCGCTGCCGCGGGTGGCTTTATAAAAATCATCATAATACTTGGAATGGAAGGTGGAGACCAGCGGCACATCATGCTTAAGGGCCATACGCATGGCTTCTTGACCGGCGAAAAACGGAGTGTGCGCGTGCACGATTTGGGGCGTGATGCGGCTCATGCGCGCGTGGTAGTGCTTATCAAGCACGGGGAGCCCCATGGTGTATTGGGGAGAGCCCGGGACGGCCGTACCCCAGAAATCTACCAGATCAAACGGCCAACCGCCCCGGTAGCCTGCATCCGTCATGGGTGCGGATACGTAGCATGCGTGCCCCATTTCCGCCAGCGTTTTGGCATATTGGTAAACCACGCGGCCTACGCCATCCACAATGGGCAAAAAGGAATCCGTGCATTGCAGGATAATCATAACGCTTCTCCTTTAATAAGGGCTTCGGCTTGTAGGGCGCCCATGGGGCTGCCCGCGATCATCAGCGTATCGCCATCCTCCAGCGCCATATCCGGATCCGGCGGGAGAAAAACCTCATCGCGGCGCTTGAGCGCTACGATCAAGGCGCCTGTATGGCGCCGGAACTCGCACTCGCGGAGGGTGCGGCCCAGGAGGGGAGAACCTTCGCTCAGACAAAATTCGTAATTGCGCAGAGGGTTGCTCTTTTCAAAGCGGTCGTTGAGGTCAAGAATCTCGGAAACCAGCTTCTGTATGCGGATATCCAGCGCGGCGCGCTGATCCATCAGGTTTTTGAGCTCCGTTTTAAGCGCGTGCATATCCCTGCCCATACGGCGCTTTTCGAGGTAAGCCGCCGCATTCTTCCGGGATACGACCATGGCCCCGCTGTTTTGCTTGCTATCGATGATATCCATATCGGAAAGCAGCTTCATAGCCCGGCGAATGGTCTCCTGGGAAACGTGGTAGGAAGAGCCCATCAGCGAGCGGCCGGAAAAGCGCGCGCCCTCGGCCAGTTCGCCGGATGCGATGCGCGCCGCGATATCATAGGCGATCTTGGCATAGATGGACGCATTGTCCCGATCCCGCCCAATTTGTTCCATGGCAGCCTCCTGTTTTTGCCGCACCTTAGGCCCGGCAAAGCTAATATATCATATTATCCCCGAGAATACAATTCGGCACACATTGCGGCGTATAGCGTCCCTTTTTACGGACAAGTACGATTTGACAAAGTGACAACCTGGTTATATAATACAAGTTGTTTATTAAGCTAAGAGAAGGAGGGAAACATGAAACACATTCGAAAAACGATAGCCTTGTTTTCTGTAGTTGCCGCGCTGATATGCTGCGTTGCAGGATGTTCCCCCAAGGGCAAAACGAAGACGATCGCGTTTGCCGACGTCGGCTGGGATTCTATCTTATTCCACAACGCTGTGGCAGGAACCGTGGCGGAGGCTGTGTTCGGCTATAGCTGGACGGAGGTATCCGGCAGCACGCCCATCACGCATGAGGCGGTAAAAAAAGGTGAGATAGACGTGCATATGGAGGTGTGGACGGATAACCTGCCCGGCTATGCAAGCGACATTGCCGCCGGGGCGCTCAAGGAGCTTAGCGTCAATTTTGGCGATAACGCGCAGGGCTTTTATGTGCCGCGCTATGTGATCGAAGGAGACGCTGCGCGCGGCATAGAGCCGATGGCGCCGGATTTAAAAACAGTGGCGGACCTAAAGGACTACGCGCATCTCTTTAAAGACCCCGAGGACCCATCCAAGGGCATTATCTACGGTGGTATTGCGGGCTGGGAGATCACGGATATTATGCACAAAAAATACCTGCACTATGGCCTGGACGAAGGCTATAACTATCTGGAACCGGGTACAGACGCCGCGACGAGCGCCGTGCTTGTATCGGCATACGACAAGGGTGATCCGGTCGTGGCATATTATTGGGAGCCTACCTGGCTCCTGGGCAAATATGATTTTGTCCTCCTGGAGGATGAACCCTATGACGAGGCGCTATATTTTGAGGGCAAATGCGCGTGCCCTTCCGTAAGGGTCACCGTGTGCGTCAGCAATGATTTTTATGAAAACGATCCGGCGTTTTGTGAATTCCTATCCCATTATCAAACCTCTTCCGCTTTAACCAGCGAAGCGCTTGCCTATATGGAGGAAACAAACGCGGATTATAAGACCGCGGCGAAATGGTTTTTAAATGAACACCGCGACATGGTGGAAACCTGGCTGACTGCCGAGCAGGCAGAGAAGTTATATGCATCCGTGGGGTGAGCCTATAAACAACGGGAGGTATTATGGATTGGCTCTTTCAATTTCCTTTTGAAGCAAATTTAAATACGGACGCAATCGACCAGGCGGTTCGCGGCTTTGCGGCTTCGTATTCCGGTTTTTTCGACGGGGTCAAGGCGGTTCTCACGAATTTTGTCAGCGCTATTAACTGGGTGTTCAGCTATATCCCCTGGTTTGCTCTGATTGGCATCGTGTTTTTCCTTTCCTGGAAGGCGCACAGGCGCATTCGCTCCGGCATTTTTTACAGCCTTCTGCTGTGCGTCATCGGCGCGTTTGGCCTGTGGGGCTTGATGAACCTTACGCTCTCCATCGTTTTAGCGGGTGTGATTATCGCGCTGGTTATCGGCCTGCCCATCGGCGTGCTGATATCCGGCTCCGAGCACGCAAACAGGATTGTACGGCCGATCCTTGACATGATGCAAACTATGCCGGTTTTTGTGTACCTAATTCCGGCGGTCATCTTTTTCGGCATGGGGTCCGCATCCGCGGTGATCGCAACCGTGATTTATTCGATGGTTCCGGTCATCCGCCTGACCAGCCTCGGCATTCGCCAAGTGAATGCCGAGGTGGTGGAGGCTGCGCGCTCCTTCGGCTCCACGCGTGCGCAGCTTCTGTTTAAAGTGCAGGTTCCGCAGGCGCTGCCGACCATTATGACCGGTATCAATCAAACGCTGATGATGGCGATGTCCATGGTGGTCACCTGCTCCATGATCGGCGCGCGCGGGCTGGGAAACGAAGTGCTCATCGCTGTAAACCGCATCGAGATCTCCCGCGGCTTTGTTGCGGGCAGCGCGGTCGTCATCCTCGCCATCCTCCTTGACCGTTTGACGCAGGGGTGGTTCTCCAAAAAAGAAGAGTCGGGCGGTGAGGAAAAATGAGCGATATCATTATCGAAACCAGAAACCTGTCAAAGCTGTATGGCCTGCGGCGTGACGAAGCGGTCGAGATGCTCAGCAAAGGGGCGGATAAGGATAACGTGCTTCGCAAAACCGGCGTAACGACCGCGCTATACGATATTAACCTGAACATCCCCAGGGGCGAAATTTTTACTATCATCGGCCTGTCCGGCTCCGGAAAGTCGACCCTGGTGCGGTGCTTCAACCGCCTTAATCGGCCCAGCTCCGGCTCCATCCTTTTTGACGGCATCGATTTGATGAAAATGTCAAAGCAGGAGCTGCGTGAATTTCGGCGGCATAAGGCCGCTATGGTATTTCAGTCTTTCGGGCTAATGAGCCACAGAAACGTGCTGGGCAATGTCGCTTATGGGCTGGAGGTATGCGGCGTTTCGCGGGAGGAACGCGAAACGCGCGCGATGGAGGCCATTTCCCTTGTCGGGCTGGAGGGCTGGGAAAAAGCCACGATCGAGAGCCTATCGGGCGGTATGCGCCAGCGTGTCGGGCTTGCCCGCGCACTGGCCAACGACCCCGAGGTGCTGCTCATGGATGAACCGTTTTCCGCCCTCGATCCGCTGGTGCGAAACGATATGCAGTTTGAATTGATGGATTTGCAGAAAAAGCTCAACAAAACCATCATCTTCATCACCCACGATATCAACGAAGCCTTCAAGCTCGGGGATACGGTAGCCATTATGCGGGACGGACGTATGGAGCAGGTGGATACCCCGGCGGCTATGAGCCAGCACCCCGCTAACGATTATGTGCGTACCTTTATCAACAGCGCGGATAAGACCCGCGTGCTCAGCGTACGCGATATCATGCTAAAGCCCGCCTGCCTCGTGCGCCTTACGGATAGCCTTACCCACGCCATCCGCGAGATGCGGACAAACGGCGTTTCCAGCGTCTATGTGAGGGGCCAGAGTATGCGTCTCAAGGGCATTCTCACCATCGATGAGGCCATTCGCGCCCACCGCGAGGGCCTGACCATTAGCGATGTGCTCCAGGCGGATATCTCCACCGTGCCCGAGGATACCCTGATCAGCGACGTGCTGCCTATCGCGGCCGAAGCGCGCGTGCCCATTGCCGTGGTGGATGAAAACGGCGCATTAAGGGGTATTGTGACCAAAGCGGCGGTACTTTCCAGCATGCTATAGTAGAGCGGCCAAACCGGTTGCGCGGCGCATTAAAAATGCGCCGCGCTTTTTTGTAAAAAGCAGAAACTTTCTCTTGACAGATATATCGTCACATGATATATTCTATGCATCGCCGGGCGATATATCGAGAGGTGAAATATAATGGATAAACCAATACCGCTGACGGAGGCGCTGTTCTACATCCTTTTATCCCTGGGGGAGCCGAACCACGGTTATGGCGTAATTCAGCAGGTGTCGGCCATGACCGGGGGGCGGGTCGCCCTGGGGCCGGGCACGCTCTATGGGGCCATCAACGCCTTGCTGGAAAAGGGTTGGATTAGCCTTTACAGCGAGGAGACGGACGCCCGCAAAAAGAAGGAATACCTACGCACGGCCGCGGGCACGCTGGCGCTGGCGCAGGAAACCGCGCGGCTGGAAGAACTGGTGAAAAACGCGCGCGAATATATGAAAATCAATGGGAGGGAACACCATGCGCAAATTTAAACTATGCTACGATAAGGACGAAGAGGAAGCCTGGCTGCAAAGCATGTGCGCCAAGGGCTGGGCTTTCCAGAAATTCTTCCTGGGGGTCTATACCTTTGCGCCCTGCGAGCCTGGGGAATATACCTACCGCATCGACCTGATGGCCAATAGCTTTCAGGAGCAGGAGCAATATAAGGTGTTTATGCGGGAAATGGGCGTAGAGCCGGTGGCGCAATGGTACCGCTGGTGCTACCTGCGGCGTAAGGCGTCGGAAGGGCCTTTTGAGCTGTATTCGGATGTGGATTCCATGATCGCCCACTATAGCCGCATTCGCCGCTTTTTCACAGGCGCCCTGGTCGTAGAGGCCATATGCCTGCTCGCGGAGATTAACGGGCTGCTGACCACGGGGGAACCCCTGCTTTTCTTCTTCACCGTGGTGATCCTGGCCCTTGTGGTGGTGCTTGCAGGCGCGGTGTATATGTGTGGCCGCAAAATACGCAGATTGCGGGAGGGATAGCCCATGCATTTGGCCGAGGCCAAGGGCTTGCTCAGCGCGCAAAACGGCATGAATCTCTACCGGGGCTGTACCCATGGCTGCATCTATTGCGATTCCCGCAGCCTTTGCTACGGCATGGCGCACGCCTTTGAAGATGTGGAGGCCAAGGCCAACGCCCCGGCTTTGCTGGAAGCCGCCCTGCGGCGTAAAAAGCGGCGCTGCATGATCGCCACAGGCGCTATGAGCGACCCCTATTGGCCGGGGGAGGCGGAGCTGCTTTTGACCCGACGCTGCCTGGAGCTCGTCGGGAAGCATGGCTTCGGCCTAGCCTTGCAAACGAAATCCGCCGCCCTGCTTAGGGATATCGACCTGTTCGCCTCTATTAACCACAAGGCCAAATGCGTCATTCAGATGACCCTCACCACCTATGACGAGGGCCTTTGCCGCCAGGTTGAGCCCAACGTGAGCACGACAAAAGAGCGCGCGGAGGCCCTTTGCGCCCTGGCCGGGCGGGGTATCCCCACGGTGGTTTGGCTTACGCCCATCCTGCCATATCTCAACGATACCCCGGAGAACATCCGGGGCATTTTGGGCTATTGCAAAGAGGCGGGTGTCAAGGGCGTGCTGTATTTCGGCGCGGGTCTCACCCTGCGAGAGGGCAACCGCGAATACTTTTACGAGCGGTTAGACCGACTTTTTCCCGGCCTCAGTGAAAGGTACAGCCGCCGCTTCGGCGCGGCCTACATCTGCATGAGCGAGCGGGAGGGGGAGCTGACGCGATTATTCAAGGCCGAGTGCGCCCGCCTGGGCCTCTGGCAGGGCAACGAGGCCATCTTCCAATGGATGCGCACCCTGGAGGCGCGCGAGGAGCAGACGCGGCTCTGGTAAAATATAGCACGCACCGTGTGAAATGAGGTAGACAAGCCCGGCGCTTTGGACAGGCGCCGGGCTTTCTTCTGTGCGGGCTACTTGTTTATTCGATCGCCAGCAGCTTTACGCTGCCCGTGCCGCGCAGAGCGGAGAAGCGCTTGAGCAATTCCTGCGGGGGAAGGCTCATGCTGGATGTATCCAGCGTGAGCAAAACGCTGGCGTTGCCATCGATGGGCAGGCTTTGGGTGATGGTGAGGATGTTGCCGCCCAGCTCGGCGATGGTGTTGATGAGCTGGCTGAGGATGCCCGGCTCGTGGCTGAGCATCAGCGAAAAAACCGCCTTGCTGCACTCGGTGGCGTCGTTGGGCATGTAGAGGTAATCCTTATATTTATAGTAGGTGCTGCGGGATATGCCTACCTGCCGCGCGGCCTCGCTCACCTCCCGCACGGCGCCCGTGCGCAGCATCTCCCGCGCGGCCAGGACCTTTTCGTAATAATCCGGCAGGATGCGCTTATCCACGATCAGGTAGTTGCTCTTCTTCATGGGCATGGCCGTTTCTCCTTCCTTTATGCGGGCATGGTTGAACGCGTTCTTACAGGCTTGCGGAAAGCACATAGCTTTCCATCTCATCCAGGCCGATCACATCCTTATGCAGCACAGGCAAATCGCGCAGGCCGGCGAGGCCCGCCGGGATGGGTACGCCGGTGATCGTATGCAAACGCTCCATCTGGGCGAATTCATCCATGCCGGTTTCCTCGCCCAGGGCGCTTAGCACGGCTGCGCAGAATTTATAGGGCGAGGCTGTGGAGAGCACCACGGTTTTGTTCATAAGCGCCGTGCGCTCCGCCACATCCCAGGCCACGGCGGTGTGGGTATCCATCAGGTAGCCATGGCGTTCGTATACCCGGCGGATGGCCGCTTTGGTCTGCCCGTCATCCGCATAGCCGCCCAGGAAATCCGCTTGGACGGCTACTTTGGCTTCGCCGCGCAATTCGTAGCGCCCCGTTTGAGCTAGGCTTTGCATATAGCCCGCCACCGCCGCATCGTCCCCACCGGAGGCCAGATAGACCAGCCGCTCCAAATTGCTGGATATGAGAATGTCCATGCTGGGGGAAATGGTTTGGTGAAAGGGGCGGTTGCGGTCGTATACGCCGGTGGCTAGGAAATCCGAAAGCACATTGTTGGCGTTGGAGGCACATAGGAAGCACCCGGCCGGCAAGCCCATGCGCTTGGCGAGGTAGCCCGCCAGGATGTTGCCGAAGTTGCCCGTTGGAACCACGAAATCGATTTTTTCGCCCATGGAGATTTCGCCTTGGCGCAGGAGGTCCGCATAGGCTTTGAAATAATACATTACCTGGGGGGCTAACCTGCCGATATTGATGGAGTTTGCGCTGGAAAGCAAGGCACGGCCATCCAAAGCCTTGGCCGCATGGGGTGAAGTAAAGATGGCCTTCACGCCGCTTTGCGCGTCGTCAAAATTGCCGCGGATGGCGCACACGCGCACATTGGCGCCCCTCTGGGTGGCCATCTGCGCCTGCTGGATGGCGCTCACGCCGCCGTAGGGGTAAAATACGATAATGCGCACGCCTTCCACACCGCAAAAGCCCGCCAGCGCCGCCTTGCCCGTATCGCCGCTGGTGGCGGTAAGGATGAGGATATCCTCCCGCACCCCATTCTTTGCTTTGGCCGCGGTGATCAGGTGCGGCAGCACGGAAAGGGCCACGTCCTTAAAGGCGCTGGTCGGCCCCCTGTATAGCTCCAGCACGAAGCGGCCGCCCACCTTGACCAATGGGGTGAGGTCTTCCGTTTCGAATTTGCCACGGTAGGATGCCTCCACGATGGCGCGGATCTCCGCTTCGGAGAAATCGGGCAGCAGCGGGGAGAGCACGGCGGCCGAAATATCGAGGGCCGTCATGCCGGGCAGCTTGTCCATCGGGAAGGGGCGGGAGCCCGGATCGGGCAGCATATAAAGGCCGCCATCCGGGGCAATGCCCCGAAGGATGGCCTCCGAGGCCGTGGCCGTATGCGAATGGTTCCGGGTGCTTTGGTAGCGCATGGGAAAACCTCCAGAAAAGTCTTTCTCTTATTATACAGCATTCTCGGGAATATGCCAGCGCGCCCCTAGACGGCAACGGCGAAAACAGCGCGCTTTTTGCACTTGCAATTTCCCTGTGAATATGATATATTGTTTCCCGTACAAAAGCAAGTGTTTTTGAAACAGAGACAGAAGGAGATTTAAACAGGTATGAAGATCGCATTGCTGGGTTATGGCGTAGTAGGGAGCGGCGCGTATAAGATCATCGCCGAGCGGCCGAATTGCGGCCTTTTGGTGAAGCGGGCGCTGGTACGAACTATGCGGCCCGGCCCTGCGGAGGGGTTCCTGACTACGGATATCAACGATATTTTGAATGACCCCGAGATCGAGCTGGTGGCGGAAGCCATGGGGGGCCTGGAACCCGCCTATACATATGTGATGGCCGCTATCCGTGCGGGCAAGCATGTGGTTACGGCCAACAAGCAGCTAATCTGCGCGCATTTTCGTGAATTGGCGCAGGCTGCGGAGGAACACGGCGTGCAGCTGCGCTATACCGCGAGCGCGGGGGGCGGCGTACCCTGGCTTTTCAACCTGCTGCGCGCCAAGCGGCTGGATGATATAGAGGCCATATCGGGCAGCATCAATGGCACCTGTAATTTTATATTGGGCAATATGCACAAGCATAAGGCCCAGTTTGCAGAGGTTTTGGCCGAGGCCCAGCGCATGGGCTACGCCGAGGCGGATCCCGCGGCCGATATCGACGGGCTTGATCAGCAGCGCAAATGCGCCATCTCGGCCACCCTGGCCTTTTCCGCCCTCGTAGCGGAAGAGAAGGTGGATACGGCCGGCATCCGCCACATCAGCGCGGCGGATATCGCGTGGGCCGAATCGCGGGGCTTTGTGTGCAAGCTGATGATGCATTGCCGCCGGGAATCCGCCGGGCTCACGGCCTATGTGGAGCCGACGCTGCTCCCCGCGGGCTTACCGGAGGCGAACCTGCCTATCCGTTCCAGCATCGCTACGCTCCATGGCAAGTATATCGGCAGGCTCAGCTTTTTCGGGGCCGGGGCCGGCACCCTGCCCACGGGCATGAACATGATGCAGGATGCGATGGATATTTACCTCGGCGTAGGCAATGTGCAGAACTATGCCCCAAATGCGGCCATCGACAATGCCCTGGCTGTCCATCCCTACTATGTGCGGGGTGAGGCGCAGCTGCCCGGCGTATGCGAGCAGGGCGACGGCTGGGCCGTTACGGAGCCGATGCGCGTCAGCGTCATGCACGCCCTGGCCCGGGAAGCGGCGAAAGAGGGCAGGCCGCTGTTCTTTGCCGGCATTGAAGAAGAATGATAGGGGAATAAATATATGATTAAAGTGGTAAAGTTCGGCGGCAGCTCCCTGGCGGACGCCGCGCAGTTCAAAAAGGTCAAGGATATCGTCCGGGCGGACGCGGAGCGGGCTGTGGTGGTGGTTTCCGCGCCCGGTAAGCGATTTGGAGACGACAACAAGATTACCGACCTGCTGTATCTCTGCCATGCCCATCTCAAATACGGCGTATCCTACGAGGGCGTGTTCTCCATGATCGAAGAGCGATTCAACGAAATCAAAGCGGGCTGCGGCCTTTCTACGGATTTGGATGCGGAGTTCGCCTTTATCCGCTCGAAGATGAGCAAGAATATGTCCATCGACTACCTCGTGTCCAGGGGCGAATACCTCACGGCCAAGCTCATGGCCGATTACCTGGGCTTTTCCTTTGTGGACGCCACCGAATGGGTGCGCTTTGGCCACGACGGCAAGCTAGATGCGGACAAGAGTGAAGCCAACCTGGCGGCGCTGGCGGAGGGTAAGGGCGGCATGGTGCTGCCCGGCTTTTATGGGGCATTACCGGATGGCAGCGTGCGGGTGATGAGCCGGGGCGGCAGCGATATCACCGGCTCCTTGGCCGCGGCTGCGATCGACGCCGGCGTTTATGAAAACTGGACGGACGTTTCCGGCATCCTCATGGCCGACCCGCGCATCGTGGCCGACCCCAAGCCCATCGCCCACATCACCTACAGCGAACTGCGCGAGCTTGCCTATATGGGGGCCAATGTACTCCACGAGGAAACGATCTTTCCCGTACGGCACAAGGATATCCCCATCAACATCCGCAATACCAACGCGCCCAACGATCCGGGTACGCTCATTAAACGGGGCTTTGAAAAGGAGACGCGGGAGGAGCGCAAGCGATTCATCACCGGCATCTCCGGCCGCAAGGATTTTTCCATCATCACCCTGCGCAAAAGCCACCTCACGGCGGAGACCGGCGTCATCCGCAGCGTGCTGGCCATCTTCGAGAAATACAGCGTGCCCATCGAGCACATCCCCAGCGGCATCGATAGCTTTTCCCTGGTTGTATCCTCGGAGAAGATAAAACCCTGCATGTATGATATAATAGGCGAAATTAAACAATGCTGTGAGCCGGACAGCATCAACGTAACGGAAAACATCGCCCTCATCGCCACCGTGGGCCGCAAGATGGCCTTCATCCCCGGCGTGAGCGGCAAGGTTTTCGGCGCGCTGGGCGCGAACGATATCAACATCCGCATGATCGCCCAAGGCCCGGATGAGATCAACATCATCGTGGGCGTGGAAAACCAGGATTTTGAAAACACCATTCGCGTATTATATGACAGCTTCATCATAGGAGGGGCGGAAAAATGAAAAAGTATAATGTAGCCGTATTGGGCGCCACGGGCGCCGTGGGCCGGGAAATGCTGGCCATCCTCCAAGAGCGGGATTTCCCCGTAGCGGAGCTGCGGCCTCTGGCCAGCAGCCGCAGCGCGGGCAGCAGCATCGATTTCAAGGGGCGGCCCGTGCTTGTACAGGAAGCCTGCGAAAGCGCCTTTGCAGGCATGGATATCGTGCTGGGCGCTGCGGAGAACGATGTTGCGAAAAAGCTTGCCCCAGCCGTCAAGGCGGCGGGCGCGGTGTTCGTGGATAACTCCAGCGCCTTCCGCATGAATCCGGAGGTGCCCCTCGTCATCCCCGAGATCAACCCTGAAGACGCCAAGCTGCACCAGGGCATTATCGCCAACCCCAACTGCACCACCATCGTAACGTTAGTGGCAGTCAACGCCCTCTCGAAACTCTCGCCTATAAAGGCCATGGTGGCATCCTCCTACCAGGCCGTATCCGGCGCGGGCGTGGCGGGTCCCCGCGAGCTGGCCGCCCAGGTGGAAGCCATATACAAGGGCCAGCCTCCCGAGATCAACGCTTTTCAATACCAGATCGCCTATAACCTCATCCCCCAGATCGGCGGTTTTGGCGAGAACGGCTACACCAGCGAGGAAATGAAGATGCAGAACGAGGGCCGCAAGATCCTCCACCTGCCGGATATGCTGGTCACCTGCACCTGCGTGCGCGTGCCCGTAGTGCGCAGCCATTCGGTATCCGTTACCGTAATTACCGAGCGGCCGCTCTCCGTAGAAGAAGCGCAGGCCGCCATTGCCGCCGCGCCCGGCTGCCGCTTGGTGGACGACCCGGCGAATAAGCGTTACCCCATGCCGCTCGATACCAGCGGCCAGGATATCGTATTCGTGGGCCGCGTCCGCCGCGATCTCACCAACCCGAACGGCCTAGCCCTTTGGTGCTGCGGGGACCAGGTGCGCAAGGGAGCCGCCACCAACGCTGTGCAAATTGCGGAGCTGCTGGTGGAGCGGTAGGTTTTTATGGGGGCGCCGCCTCCATCCCCCGGTTACGCTTTCCCCGAAATGCCTTAGCGTTTCGAGACTTCATTAAGGTGCTATGCGTTTGGCTCTTCGGGGCGCAAACGCGACAGTGAAAGAGTAGCCGCAATGGCGTAATATCTATACAATACGGCCCGGCGCAGGGGGTGCGCCGGGCCGCCTTTACGATTGCCGGGAAGCGGCGATACCGCTTGTGTTCGGCAGACATAGCTCCCGCTTGAGCGTGCGCATACGCGCGCTGTACAGGATAACCGCTGCTCGTGAAGCCGGTGCCGCTTTGGGCAAGGGAAAGCATATACAAAATTGGCCTAGGGATATAACCGGTTCTGGTTATATTAGTTACTATATCTTTTTGGCACAATTAAGTCAACAATAAATTCAGGAACGGTTCTATGTTTGAGGTTGAAAACAAGTTCAAAAACGCAAATACACCGCGAACGATCAGGTTTACGGAAACGCTTTTCTGCGAGCTGAACAAGGTAGCCAGCGAAAACGATATATCCTTCAACCTGCTCGTGCTGCAATGCTGCCGCTACGCCTTGGACAATCTCAACAAAGAAATCACGGAGAAATAGCCCCTTGTGCGATAGTTACGGGGTTCGGCATGTTGCCGGGCCCTGCTTTTGTTTGCGGCGCGGGTTTCCATATCGTTAGTTCGGGGCGATCTCGCGCTCCATAGCCGCCAGCCGCTCCCGCGCCTTGGTGAGAAGCGGCTGGGCCGGGGCGGCCCAGGCGGGATCCGTGAGCAGGCGGTCGGCCGCTTCCTGCGCCTGCTGGAGCACGCCCATATCCACGGCCAGGCTGACCGCGGCGAATTCCGAAAGGCCGTGCTGGCGCTTGCCGAGGAACTCGCCGGGCCCGCGCAACGCGAGATCGGCCTCCGCAATGGCAAAGCCATCCTGCGATGATACCAGCATGCGCAAGCGTTCGGTGGCGGCGCTGTCGCCGGCGGCGGCGCTGATGAGAAAGCAATAGGATTTGACGCTGCCCCGGCCCACGCGGCCCCGCAGCTGGTGCAGCTGGGCCAGGCCGAAGCGGTCGGCATGCTCGATGGCCATCACACAGGCATTGGGTACATCCACGCCCACCTCGATCACGGTGGTGGAAACCAGGATGTCGATGGTCCCATCGCGGAAGGCGGCAGCCACCGCCTCTTTTTCGCGCGCGGGCATCTGGCCGTGCAAAAGGCCGATACGCAGGCCGGGGAAGGCCTTTTTCAGCTTGGCGTAATGCTCGCCGGCCCCGGGCACACCGGGCAGCTCCTCGCTTTCTTCTACTAGCGGGCAAACCACGTAGGCTTGATAGCCCTCGCGGATTTGGCCTGCGAGGAAATCATACATCGCCCTGCGCCTGGAGGGCGGAACGAGGCTGGTTTTAATGGGCTTGCGGCCCGGCGGCAGCTCGCCAATGCGGGAAACATCCAGGTCGCCATATAGGAGCAGGGCCAGGGTACGGGGGATAGGCGTGGCGCTCATCACCAGCACATGCACGCCCTCGCGGCCCTTGGCTTGAATGGCGGCCCTCTGGCTCACGCCAAAGCGATGCTGTTCATCCGTTACCACCAGGGCAAGGTCGCGGAAGCAGCCTTCCTGCCTGAGCAGCGCGTGGGTGCCCACAGCCAAGGCGGCCCGGCCTGTGGAAAGGGCTTCCCAAGCTTCCTCCCGCTCGGATTTTTTCATGCCGCCCAGAAGCAGGCGCACGCGACCCGCGCCAAAGAGGGCGCACAGCTTTTCATAATGCTGCCGGGCCAGGATCTCGGTGGGAACCATGAGCGCGGCCTGGCGGCCCGCTTCCATGACCGCATGCATGGCGAAAAAGGCTACAGCCGTTTTGCCGCTGCCCACGTCGCCCTGGATCAGCCGGTTCATGGCCCTGCCCGCGGCCATATCCGCCCGGATATCCGCCATGGCGCATAGCTGTGCGCCGGTAGGCGCAAAGGGCAGCAGGGGCAGGAAGGCTTCCACGCGGGCGTCGATGGCCCGTGCCGGGGCGGTGCGGCGCTCTTGGCCGGAAAGGCCCAGCATCAGGCGGAAGATGAGCATATCCTCAAAGGCCAGCCGCCGCCTAGCCCGGGCCAAGGCTTCCATATTGCCGGGGAAATGAAGGTTTTCAAGCGCCTCGCCAAGGGATTCTAAGCCATAGGCCGCGCGGATGGGTTCGGGCAGGGGATCAACCAACCCGGGCAGGCAGGCGGAAAGGGCCGCGTGGGCCAGATCCCGCAGCTGCTTTTGCGAAACGCCCCGGGTGAGCGGGTAAAGGGGCAGGATACCGGGCAGGGCGGGGAAGACGGTTGGGTTGACCAGCTTGGCCCCCCGTGTTCGGTCTACCCGGCCACAGACGATGACTTTTTGCCCGCGCGTGAGGCCGTCCTTGCGGAAGGGCTGGTTATACCAGGTGAGGGTGAGCTTGCCGCTTTCATCCGCGGCCTGGGCCGAAAGGATGCTCAATCCGCCGCGGATGCGGGCCAGCTTGGGCTCTGCGAGGATGGTTAAGGCAAAGGCGGCATCCTGCCCGTGGCCTGCCTCGGCCGCAGGCAGGGCGCGGCGATAATCCCGGTAATCCCGGGGGGCGAAGCGCAACAGCGCGCCGAGAGAAAAAAGGCCCAGCTTGCCAAGCGATTCCGCCCGGCGCGGGCCTATTCCTTTGAGGCAGGTGAGCGGGCTATCCGGGTTCATTCCACGGAGATGTAATAATAATACAGGGGCTGGCCGCCGCTCTGGCAAAGGAACTCCGCGCCCGGGTGCCGCTCTTCCATGGATTCGACCAAGGCGGCCGCGTTATCCGCATCCACGCCTTCGCCGTAAAAGAGGGTAACGACGCTGTCTTCCGGCGCGTTTTCCATCATTTTATCCAGCAGGGCCAAGGTGGCTTCATCCACATTGTTGCCCACGGCCACGATGGCGTTATCCATAAGGCCGATGATGTTGCCCTTTTCGATCTTGGTGCCGTTCACGGAGGTATCGCGCACCGCGAAGGTCACGGAGCCGGAGATTACCTTTTCGGCCGCAGCGCGCATGTTTTTCTCGTTATCGGCCACGCCGGCGTCGTCGAGGTAGGCGGTGGCGGCGCTGATGCCCTGCATTACCGTTTTGGTGGGCAGCACGATCACGTTGCGCTCGGCCAGCTCCGCAGCCTGCTGCGCGGCCAGGATGATGTTGGGGTTATTGGGCAGCACGAATACGTTGCGCGCGTTCACCCGGCGAATGGCCTTGGCAATGGTATCGATGCTGGGGTTCATGGTTTGTCCGCCCTGGATCAGGCCCTCTACGCCCAGTTCGCCAAACACCGCGTCGATGCCCTCGCCGGTGCTCACGGCCACCATGGCGCATTCCTTTTCGGTGGCTTTGAGCTTGGCCTGGATCTCGCGGTTCTGCTCGCGCATGTTTTCGATTTTGAGGTTGTTCAGTTCGCCCAGGCGCAGGGCCAGCTGCAAGATTTTGCCCGGCGCGTTGGAGTGAACGTGTACCTTCACAACGCCCGTATCGTGGGCCACCACTACGCTGTCGCCGATTTTTATCAGCTTGTCGCGGAATTTATCGAGATCCTCCTCGGTGATGGCATCATCCAAGTGGATGATGAAGAATTCGGTGCAGTAGCCGTAGGTGATGTCGTTTACATCGTCCAGCGTGAGCACATCCTCGTTGGGGGCCTCGGCAACTTCTTCGGGGAGATCGTCCACCTCTTCGCCGTCGAGCGCCATCTTGAAGCCGCGGAAGATCGTCAAAAGGCCCTTGCCGCCGCTATCCACCACGCCCGCCTCTTTCAGCACAGGCAAAAGCTCAGGCGTTTGCCGCAGGGCCGATTCGCCCCGCTCGATCATCACATCTACCAGCTTATATACGTTCGCGCCCTCTGCGCTTTTGACGCCGACCGCCTCGCCGATCATGCGGGAAACGGTGAGCATGGTGCCCTCCTTGGGCTTCATCACGGCCTTGTAGGCCGCCTCCGTGCCCGATTTAAGAGCCAGCGCCAGCAAGGCCCCGTCCATTTCCGTCGCGCCATCCAGCGCCCGGACAAAGCCCCGGAAGATCTGGGAAAGGATAACGCCGCTGTTGCCCCGCGCGCCCTTGAGGGAGCCGAGGGAAGCCGCAGCCGCCACCTCGCTTACGGTGGCGCAAGCGCAGCCCTTGATCTCGCGCACGGCGCTTTGCATGGTCATGGACATGTTGGTGCCCGTATCGCCATCCGGCACGGGGAACACGTTAAGCGAGTCGATGTGGGCTTTGTTTTTTTCCAGAAGCGCGGCGCCCGTGAGGAACATATCCTTGAGCAGCGCGCCGTTGATCGATATTTCTTTCAAATTATGAATCCTCCCAAAGGGCACGCCCAAAAAGGGCGCGCGAATACAATACCGCAAGGCCGCGCGGAGGCGGCTTTAGGCATTGATGCTCTCCACGTGGATATTCACGCTGTTCACTTTGATGCCCGTCATTTCCTCTACGCGGTAACGCACGTTGTCGATGGTATTCTTGGCCACCACGGCCAGGGATACGCCATAGACCATGGTTACGTAAAGATCGACGTCCGCCACATCGCCCTCGCCGAGGAAGGTGACCTTTACGCCGCGCTTGCGGTTGGCGTCGCTGCCCACCAGCTGTAAAAGGGTATCGGTTGCCGTTTTTGCATTCATGCCCACCACACCGTAATTTTCGGTGGTGGCGAAACCCGCAATATTGGCGATGATGTCCTCGCCAATGGTGATCTTCCCGAGCTCGGTGATGATCGTGCCTGCCATAAGCAAACCTCCTTGAATCATATTGATGAACAATATAAGCGCATATTATTTCGCTTATATTCTACCGCAAAATACCCGCCCTGACAAGGAATAACATAGCCGCGATTGTGACAAAACCCGCAACAGGGACATTTTTAACCGCCTGGCGGCATCAAATACCGCTTATCTGCCAAAAGTATTGACAGGCGCGCCCCTTTTTATAGCGTGCCGGACGGCTCTTTGAGGGCTTTGTTTTTTCAAAATTTTGTGCAATGCGCGCATACATTGCCATTCATATTTTCTGTGATAGGGGACAAATTAAACGTACATCACCCAGAAAAGGAGGTGAAACCGACAATGGCACGCAACAACGTTTTGGTCCCGGATTCCAAGCAGGCGCTGGAGAACTTCAAAATGGAGGTCGCCAACTCCCTCAATGTAAACCTTAAGCAGGGCTACAACGGCGATCTGACTACCAAGGAAGCCGGCTCGGTCGGCGGTGAAATGGTCAAACGCATGATCTCCTATGCCGAAACCAACATGAAGAAATAAGCAGGGGAGAAACGCTCTTATGGTCAAGTATAACAGAAAGGAGAAACAACAATGGCCAACAACAGCAATTCCAGCCGGGCCAACAAGGCTCAGCTGCAAAACTTTAAAACGGAAGTTGCCGGCGCCCTGAACGTGAATTTAAAGCAGGGGTATAACGGCGACCTTACCTCGCGGGAAGCCGGCTCCATCGGCGGCGAAATGGTGAAGCGTATGATCGCCTATGCCGAAAGCAACATGGGCGGCGGCAGTATGATGAAGTAACGTCATTCCTTCCATATAAAATAAACGCATAAAGGGGGCGGGATAATTCCCGCCCTTTCAGCCTGTCAAAAAAGTGGCTATGCCACTTTTTTGAGTTTCCATGAAACAACTGCTCGTACCTCGCGGTCGTTGTTTCATGCAGAGAAAGCCTTGGCAAGCAAGGCTTTTCGCTCGCGGCGTACACGCCGCCGCTCACGATTAAAGCCTCCGGGTGCTGCGGCCCCCGATCCCCCAGAGCTTTTTCGACATTCTAGGGGGCGGGATAATTCCCGCCCTTTTTTTGCAATTAAAACAAAGATTGACCTGCATGTCATTCCTTTTGCCGCGGGTTTGTTTATTATATATGTTCTATATAAAGACAAAGGGTCGACGAAACTCCATCGACCCTTTTCATTCCCCTATTTTAATAGAATGTCGCCACTTCTTGGGCGGGCTTTTTTGCCGGCCCGGCGGAGAGGACTTTGAGCACCGGCCCTTTGCGGCCATACACAGAGTGGTAACGCAGCTCTACTTTAGCGGTCACCTGCGCCCAGGTACGGTGCTGCAAATTGGCCCCGATGAGGCCGGCATCCCATTCGCAGGCCAGGGCGGAGTAGGCGATATCCTCGGCGCAGCAGGTCATTACATGCCGCCCCGCCAAAAAGCAGCCCGTAGGCAGCCGGCCGGATACGGCTGTAAGGCCCGTGAAGCGCACCACCTTGCCCGCGTATTTCTCCATTTCCTCTACGATATCCCGATACCAGATGGCAAAATCGGCGTCTGCGATATCCACCACCTTGGCGTTTAGGTCAAAGGGCAGAGGATCCTCGATCTCATCGTATTCCACATGGCCATCCGGCCATTCAAAGGCGATGGCGCAGCGCCGGTTGAGGCCCCGCACAATTTTATGGAAAGCCGGCTTATTCGTTTTCGCATCTGTGCGGTTGAAAACCACCAGCTCGCAGGCTTGCAGCTTATCCACCACCAGGGAACGCATGTTGGCGTTGTAATTGAGGAAGGTGCCCGCATCCGCAAAAAGGAAGTTTTGGTAAATCGCCCAGCCCTTGGGCAGGGCGTCAAAGAGCCGCTGCAAGGGCCACATGCCATTGTATTCCAGCACGATCCGCTGGGCGTGGTATTGCTTCTGCCAGCCCGCAAGCTTGGCGGAAGTCAGCTCCTCGGGCCTTTCCAGCGCCTTCATATATACGTTGCCCTTATCGGCGAAATTCGAAGGCTCGAATTCCTCGACGCCCTCCTCACAAACCACCAGCAGCGTGCGGTCGCCCTCGTTAAAGCGGGGATCCTGCATGGTCTCCTGGATGAAGCGGGTCTTGCCCGCTTCGAGGAAGCCCGTAAAGAGATAGACCGGTATTTGCTCAGCCATATCTATACCCCGAACAATTCCGCCAACGCAGCCGGGTCAATCTGCGCGCCGATCACGCAAAGCCGCCCGGTTACCCCGGCCGTGCCCTGGCGTACCTGGGCGTCCCCGGGCACATAATCGAAGTGCAGCCAAGCCTCTCCCTGGCCTGCCACGATGCCCTTGGCGCGCAGCACCTGGCCGTAGCGGCCCTCGTCCAGCGCTTCCAGCAGGGCGGAGAGACCCGCTTCATCAAAGCGGCGGGGCGTCTCCACGCCCCAGCTGGTAAAAATCTCATCCGCATGGTGGCGGCCGTGCGCATCGTGATCATGCCCACAGCTACACGCCCCGCCATGTTCGTGATGGTGCTCATGCTCATGCGCCTCCGCTGCCAACTGGCCCAGTGCGGCTTCGAGCGTACCCCGGCGCTCCATGGCTTCCAGAATCTGTGCGCCTGCGAGCATGTCCCAGGGCGTGGTCACGATGGGCGCAGCAGCGTTATGCGCCCGCAGCAGCTCCACGCAGGCGGTGATTCTTTCTTCTTTCATACCTGTGGTGCGGCTCAAAACGATGCAGCCCGCGTGCTCAATCTGGTCGTCGAAAAACTCGCCGAAGTTGTGCATGTACATCTTGCACTTGCCCGCGTCCACAACGGTGGTGAAGCTATTGAGGGAGATATCCGCGGCGCCGATGCCCTGCACGGCGCGGATCACATCGCTCAGCTTACCCACGCCGCTGGGCTCGATGAGGATGCGGTCTGGGTGGTATTGCTCCAGCACCTTCACGAGCGCGGCCGCGAAATCCCCCACCAAAGAGCAGCAGATGCAGCCCGAGTTCATCTCTGTGATTTCGATGCCCGCATCCTGTAAAAACCCGCTGTCGATGCCGATCTCGCCAAATTCGTTCTCAATGAGCACCAACTTTTCGCCCTGGTAGGCTTCCGCGATCAGCTTTTTGATCAAGGTGGTCTTGCCCGCGCCCAAAAAGCCGGAGAAAATATCGATCTTGGTCATGGTTGCATGAATGCCTTCCTTCGCATTTATTCCAAAGA
The DNA here is from genome assembly GCA_034928145.1 of Candidatus Pelethousia sp. Classification (GTDB taxonomy): domain Bacteria; phylum Bacillota; class Clostridia; order Christensenellales; family CAG-138; genus Pelethousia. The sequence continues at coordinate 21,463 of JAYFPE010000054.1, forward strand.
GGATTATACCCCCCTCGCCCGCGCTATACAAGAGCGGCGGCCGCAATTCCCCCTCTTGCCGCGCGGGAAATTGCCTATTATAATGAAGTTACAGGGTAAGAGCCGCGCGCAAGCGCACCGGGCCCCGCATCCTTCAGAAGACATAGCTGGACATGAGCACGCCCGTAACGATGCCGATGAAGGAGCCGACGATCACCTGGATGAACGTATGCCCTACCAGCTCCTTGAGGTAGGCCTCATCCTGGAAAAGCTCCTTGAGGTCGCTGTGGTGCATGAGCTTGTTGAGCACCTCGGCCTGCTTGCCTGTTTCAAGGCGCACGCCCCGCGCATCATGCAAAACGATCAGCGCCAGCAGCACGGTGATGGCGAATTCAAAGCTTTGCGGCCCATGCTTCATAACAGCGGCCACCACAGCCGCCAGCATGGTGGAGGCGTGGGAGCTGGGCATGCCGCCGCTGCCGAAAAGCCGCTCAAATTTAAACTCGTGGTTGAGGAAGGCGTAAAGCAGGGCCTTCAAAAATTGGGCCACGAACCAGCCTGCCACTGCCGTCATCAGCACGGCGTTATGGGAGAGGCCAACCATGAATTCGATCATACGCAAGTTCCCTTTTTGTTGATATTTTTATCATTATAGCACGATATAATAACCGGAGCAAAACCAATACGAGCAAAAAATAATTAGACAAAGGAGCGCCCATTATGTATTATTCTTCTTATGAAACCTCTCTGGGCCCCGTCTATATCTGCGAGGAAAAAGGCTTTATTACCTACCTGGGCTTTGGTAAAAAGCCGCCTTTCGCCGCTACCGAGCGGGACTCGCCCCTCATGTGCCGCGCGCATGCCCAGCTTAAGGAATACCTGAGCGGCGGCCGCACTTCCTTCAGTCTGCCTCTGCGCCCGGAAGGCACGCCCTTTGAGCAGGCGGTCTGGCAACAATTGCAAGCCATTCCCTATGGCGAAACCATAACCTATGGCGAGTTGGCGCGGCGCGCGGAACGCCCTAGGGCCGCCCGGGCCGCGGGCGCGGCCTGCGGCAAGAACCCCATCGCCATCTTCATCCCCTGCCATCGCGTGCTGGGACAAAAAGGCGGTCTCATCGGCTATGCCTGGGGCGAGGAGCGCAAGGCCGCTCTGCTGCAACTGGAGAGAGGCGCACCGGGGGAGGAGGGAAAATAATTTCATAAATCCCTTGACAAAATAGATACCGGCAGCTATCCTAATATTAATAATCATTATCAATCCATAACAGAAAAGGAGACATTGCAATGGAACTCAAAGGCACCAAAACCGAAAAAAACCTCTGGGCCGCTTTTGCGGGGGAATCCCAGGCACGCAATAAGTATACCTATTTTGCCAGCGTAGCCAAGAAGGAAGGCTATGAGCAGATCGCGGACATCTTCCTGAAGACCGCCGCCAATGAGAAGGAGCATGCGGAGCTGTGGTTCAAGGCCCTGGGCGAAGTGGGCGACACCGCGACCAACCTGCTGCATGCAGCCGAAGGCGAGAATTACGAGTGGACGGATATGTACGCCACCTTTGCCAAAGAAGCCGAGGAAGAGGGCTTCACCGAGCTTGCATATCGTTTCCGCGCCGTAGCGGATATTGAGAAGGGCCACGAAGAGCGTTATCGCAAGCTGCTCAAGAATGTGGAAATGCAGGCCGTATTTGAAAAATCCGAAGAGACCATGTGGGAATGCCGCAACTGCGGCCATCTGGTGATGGGCAAGAAGGCCCCCCAGGTATGTCCCGTTTGCCTCCACGCCGGCGCTTACTTCGAAGTCCACGCTGAGAACTATTAAGATATAGCCGCTTTTCGATGCCAAAGGCCGTTCCCGAGGGAGCGGCCTTTGGTCTATCCTATTATTTTCTATGGCTTTTTGTTTTGCCCCCTCTACGTTTTCTTTACGGGCCGCCGGATGGAGATCAGGCGCTTCACATCCGCAAGAACCGCTTCGTCGGTCACATGAATCATCATCCACCGGCTGCCGTTGAGGGCGCCGGCCTTTTCGTAGACCTCGCGCACATAGGCGCTGCAATGCCGAAGCGCCAGTTCCGCTTCCATGCGCTCCTTTTCGCCGAGCACGACCAGGGCGATGAAATAGCCTTCCATAGGATAAAGGGTGCAAAGGGAGCGGCCCGCCTTGCGGTATTTTATATTCCAACCTTTTTGGGCGGGGCAGCTACTATAGGAAAGCAGGGGCTCCTCGCCATAGGCCCCGCGCAAATAAGCGTTGATATCCGCCCACAAGGCATTATGGATATAATCGCTGGTCTGTTCCTCCGTAGGCGCCGAATCCGGCCCGTAAAGCTGGCTCCAATCCATCATGTGTATCCTCCCCGCGCTTTTCTTTAGATAATCATACCAGAAAGCCATAGCCGCACCAACATTTAATTTAGCTGGGGATGAGGACAGGGGGTATTCCTGCATCCCATAATGCGGCAAAGCGATCCGCCATAGGAGCGCCATGCTCCCCACCCTGCAACCAGAAAAGTGCCGCATTACGGCACTTTTCTGCTGATGGGGCTTTACCCGCCCAGATACGCCTTCTTAATATCCTCGCTGTCGGCCAGCTCTGCGCCGGTGCCGCTCAGGGTGATGCGGCCGGTCTCCAGCACATAGGCGCGATCCGCCACCTCAAGGGCCATGCCCGCGTTTTGTTCCACCAAAAGGATGGTGGTGCCGGCTGCGTGCAGGGTTTTGATGATATCGAAAATCTGCTCCACCAGGATAGGCGCAAGGCCCATGGAGGGCTCATCCAGCATTAGCAGCTTAGGCGTGCTCATCAGGGCGCGGCCCATAGCCAGCATTTGCTGCTCGCCGCCCGAAAGGGTGCCGGCGATCTGGCTCTGGCGCTCTTTGAGGCGGGGGAAGCGCTCGAACACGCTCTCGATATCGGCTTTTGAAACCTCTTTTTTGGTGAAAGCGCCCATCTCGAGGTTTTCGAGTACGGTCATTTTAAGGAAGATGCGTCGGCCTTCGGGCACGTGCGCCAAGCCCTGGTGCACGATCTTGTGGGCCTCCATCTTGGAGATATCCTGGTCAAGGAAGGAGATGTTGCCGCTCTTGGAGCGGATCACGCCCGAGATCGTTTTGAGGATGGTGGATTTGCCCGCGCCGTTCGCGCCGATAAGGGAAACAATTTCCCCTTCGTTCACGTGGAAGGAAACGCCTTTCACAGCGTGGATGTTGCCATAGAAAACGTGCATATCTTCGATTTTAAGCATCGCGCTGCGCTCCTCCCTTCTTGCCCAAGTAGGCTTCGATAACCACGGGGTTAGCCTTGATTTCCTCGGGGTCGCCCTTGGCGATGATGCGGCCATAGTTGAGCACGGCAATGCCCTCGCAAATGCCCATCACCAGGTTCATATCGTGCTCGATGAGCATAATGGCGATCTGGAAGGTATCGCGAATTTTGCGGATGTTCTCCATCAACTCGGCCGTTTCGGAAGGGTTCATGCCGGCCGCGGGCTCATCCAGCAGCATGATGCCCGGCTTGGTGGCCAGCGCGCGCACGATCTCCAGCCGCCGCTGCGCGCCGTAGGGCAGGCTGCCAGCCTTCCAGGAGGCCATATCCTGCATATCGAAGATGGAAAGCAGCTCCAGCGCCTGCTCGTGGGCCCTTTTCTCTTCCTGCCAATAGGCGGGCAGGCGCAGGATGGACTGGCCCAGGTTGTAGACCGTGGCGTTATGCAGGCCGATCTTCACGTTATCCGCCACGGAGAGGTTCTTAAACAGGCGGATGTTTTGGAAGGTGCGGGCGATGCCCATTTTGTTGAGCTGGAAGGTTTTTTTGCCGGCCGTATCCTTGCCGTCGAGCAGGATCGAACCACGCGCAGGCTGATACACATTGGTGATCAGGTTGAACACGGTGGTCTTGCCGGCGCCATTGGGGCCGATCAGGCCCGCGATCTCCGTGCGGCCGATAGTGAGGTTGAAATCATCCACCGCGCTCAGGCCGCCGAAATCGATGCCCAGGTGGCGGATATCCAGGATGGGCAGCTTGCCTAGATCCCGCTCTGGAATGAGGGCCGTGCTCGGCACGCGAACCAGTTTATCCATTTGCGCCACCCGCCTTCTTTTCTTTCTTTCGCGCCCGCAGCCAGCCGCTGTTGATGAGCTTTTCCAATAAGCGGCTCATGGAGAAATCATAGGTGCCCATCAGGCCCGAAGGCTTGAAGATCATCACTATGATCAGCAGCACGGAGTAGATAACCATGCGATAGGTATTGAGGGCTTGCAGCGCCAGGGGCAGGCTGGTGAGCACGGCTGCGGCGATTACCGAGCCGATCATCGAGCCCATACCACCCAGCACCACCATCACCAGGATGTTGATGGAGGCCATGAAATCGAAGCTCTTGGGGGTCAGCAGGCCCTGATAGCCCGCGTACAGAGCCCCGGCCACACCCGCGAAGAAAGCGGACACAGCAAAGGCAAGCACTTTATAATAGGTAATGTTGATGCCGCAGCTCTCGGCGGCGATCTCGTTCTCGCGAATGGAGAGGATGGCCCGGCCATGGCGGGATTTCATCATCATATGGATGATGAGGCAGGTAAACACCACCGCCAGGAATACCACCAGGAAAGTGGAATGCTTGGGGATGCCCATCAGGCCCGGGGTGCCGCCGGTGAGATCTGGTAGGTTGATGATGCAAACGCGGATAATCTCGCCAAAGCCCAAGGTGATGATCGCAAGATAATCGCCCCGCAGGCGAAGGGCCGGAAGGCCGATCAGCACACCGAAGATGGCCGCTACCACGCCCGCGAGCAGCAGGCCCAGCAGAATGGCCAGGGGCTCGGGGAGGGAGGAGGCCGCGCCGCCTTTCCAGAAGATGGCGCCGGCGTAAGCGCCCACGGCCATGAAGCCCGCGTGGCCCAGGGGAAGCTGGCCGAGGTAGCCGGTAACGATGTTGAGGGAAACAGCCAGGATGATATAGATGCCCACCTGCAGCACAACAGAGCTTTGCGCCCGGTTGATCATGCCGCCCGAAACCAGAATATTGCCCAGGATCAGGAAAGCGGCGGTCAGCGCCGTGTTGATAAGGTAGCGCACAGGTATAGGGATGCGTTTATAAGTTTGCTTCATGCGGCTCGCCTCCTTAAACCTTTTCCGTCATACTTGCGCCCATGAAGCCTGTGGGCTTGATGAGCAGCACCACGATCAGCACCGCGAACACCACCGCATCCGTCCAGGCGGAGAGGCCGATGGAGGTGACCAGCACCTCGGCCAGGCCGATGGCAAAGCCGCCGACCATGGCCCCCTGGATGGAGCCGATACCGCCTAGCACGGCGGCCACAAAGGCCTTAAGGCCCAGCAGCGAACCCATGGTGGGGTTGACGATGGGATAGCGGCAGCAATAGAGGATGGAGCCGATGCCCGCAAGGGCCGAGCCGATCACAAAGGTATAGGTGATGGTATTGTTCACATTGATGCCCATCAGCTGGGCCGCTTCGGGATCTTCGCTTACGGCGCGCATGGCCTTGCCCATCTTGGTCTTTTTCACCAGGAAGGCCAGGGCGATCATGGCCAACATAGCCACGGCCAGCGTGACCACAATGTTGAGGCTGATGGATAACCCGCCCAGCTTCCAGGTAACGGCGGGGATGATCTCCGTGCTGGGGAAGGATTGGGTGTTGGCCGTGAAGATGAGCTGCGCAAGGTTTTGCAGCAGCAGGGAAACGCCGATGGCCGTGATCAGCAGCGAGATGCGGGGGGCCTGGCGCAGAGGCTTGTAGGCTACCTTCTCAATAACAACGGCCAGCACCACGCACCCGGCAACCGTGGCGATCACGGCTAGATAGGGGTTGGAGCTGGCCATGAAGGAGATGAGGGCGAAATAGCCGCCCATCATAATGATATCGCCGTGGGCGAAGTTGAGCAGCATAATGATGCCATACACCATGCTGTACCCCAGCGCCACCAGCGCATAAATGCTGCCCAGTTGCAGCCCGTTTATCAATTGCGATAAAAATAGCATAGTGGATTCCTTTCCCGCCAAATAAGCGCGGCATGGCAAATGCTATGACCCCATTTGCTATGCCGTGCTGTGCGGGGGAACCGGAGTTCCCCCGCATGCAGCGGCTTAAAGATTATGCGCCTTGGGCGCGGCTTTTAATACTTGCCCCAGAAAGCGGCCTCTCCGCCCTTGATGTTGATGATGGCGGCGGTCTTTTCGGGGTTGTTGAATTCGTCATAGGTCACATGGCCGGTGACGCAATCCATATCGGTGGCATTGAGGGCTTCGATGATGGCGGCTTTGTATTCGTCGGAACCGACTTTCGCGCCCTTTGCATCCGCCTTGGTCAGCGCGTCATACATGATCATGGCAGCGTCATAGCCCTGCGCGGCAAACATATTCGGGGAGGAGCTATACTTGGTCTCATAGTTTTTCACGAAGGTCTGCACGGCTTCGGAGGTATCCTGGGTGGAGTAACCGGAGCAGTAGTACGCGCCCTCGAGCAGGGAAGCATCGGTCACGACCTCCAGCACGCTGTCCCAGCCATCCGCGCCCAGCATGGTAGCGGTAAGGCCGGCGGCGCTGGCCTGCTGCGCAACGAGCGCAACCACGATATAGTAATCGGGAACGAAGAGAACATCGGGGTTTTTGGCGGCGATGTTGGTCAGCTGGCTCTGGAACTCGGTAGCGCCGTCGGCAAAGCTCTCCGTGGCGACGATTTCGAGGCCCAGGGCGGCGGCCTGCTGCTGGAAGGACTCGGACAGGCCGATGGAATAATCGGAGCCGGTATTGAAGAGGACGGCGGCAGTCTTTGCGCTCAGCTTCTCGCTGGCAAAGGAGGCCATCTTGTTGCCCTGGAAGGGATCGATGAAGCAGGAGCGGAACATATTCTCATAGACTGCGCCGGTATCCTGATCCACAGTAACGGCGGCTGCGGTAGCGGAGGCGGTGATCATGGGCATGTTATCAGCCTGGCTCTCCACAACAACGGCCACGGTGGGGGCTGTGGTCACATCGCCGATGATGGCGGTGACGCCCTGATCCACCAGGGAGTTATAGCCGGTAACGGCCTTGGCGCTGTCGCCTTCTTCGTCATACTCGACCAGCTCGATCTGCTTGCCGTTGATGCCGCCTTTGGCGTTAAGCTCTTCGGTATACATACGAACGCCGTTGGCCACTGCCTGGCCGTATTCGGCCACGGCGCCAGTCAGCGGGGCCAGCATACCGACCTTAATGGTGCCGCCGGAGGAGGCGGCGGGGGAGGAACAGCCTGCGAAGCAGGCCAGCGCCATCATCAGGGCAACTGCGGTGCATACGAACTTCTTCATGTTTTTATTCTCCTTTTCCAATTTTACACTTTTATACCTAAAAGCGGCTCCGCCTTTGAACGGAGCCGCTAAAGTATACAAACTTTGCTAGGCTACAGTTCTCAGACGGGGTGGCGTGCTGCGTACCAGGAGGCTAATCAGAATGACCAGGCTAAGGCTGAGGAGGCGTACAATGCCAATAATGCCGCAAATAATAATGGACACCGCAAGAGCGATGCCCAGAACGATAACCAGAGAAGAGGAATCCGCCGTAAAGGTAGCGCCACAAGACGCACCCTGTTGTGCGCCAAAAGAGGTATCGGCGGCAAAACGCTTGGTCATTGTGTGCTCCTTTCCTCGGCGAAACCGAAAACTAATGTTGGGCCAATGATAGCACAGGGAAAAATAAAAGTCAATACATCAATATATTATTTTTTATTTCTTCGTTTGGTGAATAGAAATAACATCCTAATGGAGAGCCTCTCTCGTAATCCGGCGCTGTGAAGCCCGGCAAGCCGGGCAAAGGCTTGCCTTTAAGCCGCGTTTATGCTACCGTATAAGACGAAAATATCGCAATTCACGCCGAAAAACGGCGGAATGCGCTGATCGGGGCAGGCCCCGAATAAAAGAACGGAGGCTATGCCGCGCCTTGGCTGAGCAGATGCACCAAACTAGCAAAAGTAAGTATGAAGTGGATATGTCCCGCGGGCCGCTTCTTAAAAAAATACTCCTTTACGCATTGCCGTTGATCGCTACGGGCCTTTTGCAGTTGCTCTATAACGCGGCGGATATCGTGGTGGTGGGCCGCTATACAGGCAGCACGGCTGTGGCGGCTGTGGGATCTACCTCCAGTTTGGTCAACCTGGTCGTCAATTTGTTCATGAACCTTTCTGTGGGCGTGAGCGTAGCGATCGCCCAAAGCTATGGCGCGAAGGACTATACCGCTATGAACCAAACGGTGCATACGGCCTTTTTGCTGAGCTTGATCGTGGGCGTGGCCGTGGGGGCTTTCGGCTTTTTTGCCTCCCGCTCTATGCTGGTGCTGATGGATTCACCGGCGGATGTGCTGGAGCTTTCAGCCCTGTATCTTCGCATCTTCTTTTTGAGCATGCCCGCTACCACGGTGTATAACTTCGGCGCGGCCATCCTGCGGGCTGTGGGCAATACCCGCCAACCCCTATATTACCTCTCGATTGCCGGCATCCTTAATATCGCGCTCAACCTATTTTTAGTCATCCGTTTCCAGATGGGCGTGGCGGGCGTGGCTATTGCCACGGTCATTGCCCAATATGCATCTGCCATTCTCATCACGGCCTGCCTGATGCGCACGGAAGGCCCGCTCCAGCTCCATCTCAAGAGCCTACGTCTGCATGGGGACAAGGTATGGGCCATTTTCCGCATCGGCCTGCCCGCAGGGCTGCAAAGCATGGTGTTTTCCATCTCCAATGTGGTGATCCAATCCTCCATCAATTCCTTCGGTTCCATAGCCATGGCCGGCAGCGCCGCTTCCAACAATCTGGAAGGTTTCAACTACACGGCGATGAACAGTGTGGCCCAGGCCACCCTCACCTTTACCGGGCAAAACGTGGGTGCAAAGCAGCATCGGCGCATCCACGAGGTGGTGCGCATCTGCATGGTACTCGTGCTGGTCATTGGGGTAGCCCTGGGGGCGGCCTGTATCGCTTTTAGCGGCCCGCTGCTGCGCATCTACCTGCCGACGGACCCGCAGGCCGTGGCCTATGGGGCACAGCGCCTGTTGATCATCAGCGCCACCTATTTTTTTATGGGCCTGATCGACGTGCTGGTGGGGGCCATGCGGGGCATGGGTTCCTCCTTTACGCCCATGCTGGTGGTGCTTGTCGGCGCCTGTGGCCTGCGGCTCGTTTGGGTCTATACCATGTTTGCTGCGCAGCGCACCTTGCAGATGCTCTACTTCTCCTACCCGGCCTCCTGGATCGTCACCTTCCTCATCGAGCTGGTCTTTTACTTTATCGTTTACAAAAGGCTGCTCAAGCGCGGCGCGCCGGAAGCGGGCGAGCGGATTCCAATGGAACTATAAATGTAATCTACTGCACATAAGAAAGGCCGCCCCGGAAGCCCCGGAGCGGCCTTTTGTATTGCTTATCTTGCTCACGCCTTAAGCGCGCGCATAGAGTTCAAAATAGCGATTACGGATACGCCCACATCCGCGAAAACCGCCGCCCACATGCTGGCATGGCCCAGCGCGCCCAGCGCCAGCACCAGCGCCTTGACCCCCAAGGCGAAAACGATATTCTGCTTGACGATGCGCAGCGTGCCGCGGGCAATGCCGATAGCAAGGGGTATCTTGGAGGGCTTGTCGTCCATGATGACGATATCCGCAGCCTCGATAGCCGCATCGCTGCCCAGAGCGCCCATGGCGATGCCCACGTCCGCTTGGGCAAGTACCGGCGCGTCGTTGATGCCATCCCCAACAAAAGCCAGCCTGCCGCCCTTGCCGAGTTGGTCATGCAGCTTTTCCACCCATTCAACCTTATCCTGTGGCAAAAGCCCCGCGTGAAATTCGCTTATGCCCAGTTGGCCCGCTACGTGACCGGCCGCGGCAGGCGCATCACCGGTGAGCAAAACCGTGCGCCGCACGCCGGCCTTGCGAAGGGCTGCAAGCGCCTCTGCTGCGTCGGCCTTGACCTCGTCTGCAATCAGGATATGCCCCGCATAACTGCCTTCGATGGCGACGTATACGCTGGTGCCGCCGGCTTCCGCGGCCGCTTCAGCAGGCGCAAGGCCCTCGGATGCCATCAGCTTGGCGTTTCCCACAGCCACGGCCCGGCCATCCACCAGAGCCTTTACCCCCTGGCCCGCGATCTCTTGCACCTGCGCCACACGGCCGGGCTCGATCTCCCGGCCATAGGCATTGCGCAGGGAAAGGGCGATGGGGTGGGAGGAATAGCTCTCCGCCAGAGCGGCCATGGCCAGCAGTTCATCTTCGGCAACGCCGGGGGCGGGTAGGCGGGCCTGCACGGCGAACACGCCGCGGGTGAGGGTGCCGGTTTTATCCAGGGCCACGATCTCGGCCTTGGCCAGCGCTTCCATATAATTGCTGCCCTTGATAAGGATGCCCCGGCGGGAGGCCCCGCCGATGCCGCCGAAAAAGCCCAGCGGCACAGAGATAACCAACGCGCAGGGGCAGGAGATGACCAGGAAGACCAACGCCCGGTGCAGCCAATCCGTAAAGGGCGCGCCTGTCAAAAGGGGCGGCAGGATGGCTAGCAGAAGCGCGCCGGTCACTACGCAAGGTGTGTAGTAGCGGGCAAAGCGGGTGATGAAATTTTCCGCCTTGGCCTTTTTAGAGGCTGCGTTTTCTACCAAATCCAGAATTTTGCTCACGATGGAATCGCCAAAGGATTTGGTGACGCGTATCTCCAGGAGGCCCGTTTGGTTGATGCAGCCGCTGAGGGCTTCGCTGCCCGGCCGCAGGGAGCGGGGGAGGGATTCGCCTGTGAGGGCGCTGGTATCGAGGGCGCTTTCCCCGCGAAGGACGACGCCGTCCAGCGGCACGCGCTCGCCGGGGGCTACGGAGATTACCTCGCCGATGGCCACTTCATCCGGCGAAACATCAACTTGCTTGCCTTCGCGCAGCACGTGCGCCACCTCGGGCCGGATATCCATCAGCTCCGCGATGGAGGCGCGCGATTTACCCACGGCGTAGCTTTCGAAAAGGCTGCCGACCTGGTAAAAGAGCATCACGAACACGGCCTCGGGATATTCGCCCGTGGCCAAAGCGCCGATGGTAGCCAGGCTCATGAGGAAGTTTTCATCGAAGACCTGGCCCTGCAGGATGTTGCGCCCGGCGCTGTATAACACGTCGTAGCCGATGACGGCATAGGCCACGAGATAAAGCGGAATCCGCCAGCCGCCGCTAAAAAAGCGGCCCGCGATCAGCAAGGTGCCGCTAAGGAGGATGCGTGCGATTTGCCGTTTCTGGGCTATGCTCATATGTATCCTCCCGCCCTAGCCTACGATGGCGCAGCCCGGCTCGATCTTTTTGCAGAGGCGGGCGGCTTCGGCGCGGATTTCCTCCATGCGCTCCGCAGGGGCTATGATGGTGAGCTTTTGCGCTAAAAAGCTGATGCTGGCGCTCTCCACGCCTTCGATCTTAGAAATGACCTGCTCCATTTTGGCCGCGCAGTTGGCGCAGTCCAAATCCTCCAGCTTATATACCTTCTTCATGACTTGGCCTCCTATGGATAAAAATATAATTTTGGACTCGCTATTCCAGAATGTGCTCCATGCCGTTGCTGATGATGGTTTTCACATGGTCGTCCGCCAGGGTGTAAAATACAGTTTTCCCCTCTCTGCGGAATTTTACCAGCTCCGCGCTTTTAAGCACCCTTAGCTGGTGGGAAACGGCGCTTTGGCTCAGGCCCAGCATTTGCGCCAGGTCGCACACGCACATCTCCCCCTCCATGAGCACGCTTAGCAGCTTGACGCGAGTAGAATCGCCAAACACCTTAAAAAGCTCGGCTAGGTCGTAAAGCGTTTCATCGCCGGGCAGGGCTGTGCGCACCCGTTCCACCAGGCCCGCGTGCGCGTGCATGAACTCGCAATGGGGCATTTCTTCCCGCGGCTGCATAAACAAACATCCTTTCATATGAGCAATTGTTCATGTGTATTATATGCCTATGGTAGAAAAATGTCAACGCCTGTTTTGTGTTGTTACAAATTATCTTTTTTCACCTGCGCGAATATGTGCTATACTAAATAAGATTATCAAATGACAGGAGGCGGCTGTATGAAACAAAAGACCCGCGTAGCCATCCTCACCAGCGGCGGGGATTGCCAGGGCCTGAACGCGGCCATCCGGGGCGTAGGCAAGTCCCTCATCCAATATGTGGATAATATTGAGCTTTTCGGTATGTACGACGGTTACCGCGGCCTGGCTGAAAGCGACTACCGCTACATGGAGGCCAAGGATTTCTCCGGCATCCTTACGTTGGGCGGCACGCTGCTGGGCACCTCGCGGCAGAAATTTATCCCCGGCAAGGCTATTTTAGATCAGGACGATAACGACATGATGCCCGCTATGCTGGATACCTACACCCGCCTAAACCTCGATTGCGTGGTCGTGATGGGCGGCAACGGCACCCAAAAGAGCGCCAAGCTATTAATGGACGCGGGCATGAACGTAGTTACCCTGCCCAAAACCATTGATAACGATATCTATGGCACGGACGTCACCTTCGGCTTCCAGAGCGCGGTCGATATCGCCACCAATGTGATAGATTATATCCACACCACAGCCAGCTCCCATCGCAGGGTGTTCATCGTGGAGCTGATGGGGCGGGATACGGGTTGGCTTACGCTGCACGCGGGCATCGCCAGCGGCGCGGATGTAGTCCTCATCCCCGAGATTCCCTACGATCTTGAATCCGTGGCCGAAACCATCGAGCGCCGCAAAAAGCAGGGCCGAACCTATTCCATCCTGGCCGTGGCGGAGGGGGCCACAGCCAAGGGGGACGCCTTCCTCACCGAGGATGAGCGCCGCGCCCTTAAGGATCGTAGCGAATACCCCACCATCTCCTATCGCATCGCCAAGGAGCTGGAGGCCCTCTCAGGCCAGCAGACCCGCGTAACCATCCCGGGTCATTACCAGCGCGGCGGCCCGCCTTGCCCATACGACCGGGTGCTGGCCACCCAGTTCGGCACGGGTGCCGCTAAGTTGATTATGGAAAAGAAATACGGCTATATGGTGGCCATGCAGGATGGGGAGATCGTTGCGGTGCCCATCGACGAGGCCGCCAGCAAAACCAAATTCCTGCCCACGGAGCACCCGCTGATCCAATCCGCGCGGGATGTGGGCACGGGCTTTGGAGATTAAAAAGGGCGCATGCTATGCGCGCCCAGGCTGTCGAAAAAGCTCTGGGGGATCGGGGGCCGCAGCACCCGGAGGCTTTAATCGTGAGCGGCGGCGTGTACGCCGCGAGCGAAAAGCCTTGCTTGCCAAGGCCTTCTCCGCATGAAACAACGACCGCGAGGTACGAGCAGT
>JAYFPE010000034.1:0-81952 GCA_034928145.1 Candidatus Pelethousia sp.
GCGCAAAAAGCGGCTGCGCTCAAACACACACCGGGCCGCCCGGCAGGCCGGGCGGCCCTCTTATCCCGGTTCATTATTGGCCCAGTTCCCGGATCAGCTGCGCATAGACCAGGCAGGCTTCTTCGATCTGCTGTACGGGGCAATGCTCATCGCGCATGTGCGCCAGCTTGTATTCGCCCGGGCCGAAACCGATGGTAGGGATGCCGAGGGCCACCGGCGTGATGGCGTTGGTGCCGAAATCCCAATGATCATAGGCCTCTGGCGCCCGGCCGTATACGCTTTCGTAAGCCCGCTCCAGGGCCTTGGTCAGTGGGTGCGCTTTGGATATCTCCCAAGGGTCGTGCATGGGTTCATAATCGAGCGGCTCGCCCGTCCAACTGGTACGGTGCAGGGTACCCACCTCCCAGGATGCGTCCTTACCCGCGATCAAGGCATCCATCTCCGCCGCCACCTGTGATAGGCGCTCGCCGCGCTTGAGGCGGCGATCCAAATAAATGCAGCAGGAATCCGGCACGGCGTTGAGGGAAGCGCTTATGCAGGATATATCCGATAGCACAATGGTGCCGCCGCCCTCCGTTTGCCGCAGGGCCGCGTTGAGCGCCTCCACGCGGCGGATGATCTCCGCCATCTCATACACGGCATTTTTGCCCTTTTCGGGCGCGGAGCCATGGGCGGAAACGCCCCGCGTTTTAATGCGGATCTGCGCCTTGCCCGTATGACCAAGGGTAATCACATTGCTGCTGGGCTCGCAGATGATACAACAGTCCGGCTTTAGCCCGCGTTCCGCGTAAAGCAGCTTTAAGTTTTCGCCATCGCAGAACTCTTCGCAGACCGTACCGGTTACATAAACCGTTTTGCCCGCCAGATAGCCAAGCTTTTGGGCCAGCGCCGCGCCATAAACGGAGGCGCAGAGGGCGGATTTCATATCCACAGAGCCCCGGCCCCATAAGCTTCCATCCACGATGCTGCCGGAAAAGGGCGGTACAGCCCAGGCCTCGGCATCATTCACCTGCACGGTATCCATATGGGAATCGAAGTGGATGACCCTTGCGCCGCCGCCAAGCCTGCCCACCACATTGCCGGTGGAATCGATAAAGGCCTCGTCATAGCCCAGGGTGCGCATTTCCGCCAGGATTAGCCTGGCGAAATCACCCTCCTCGTCGGAATAGCTGCGGGTCTGCACAGCCCGGACAGCAAAATCCAGCAGGCCATCCCGCATAGCCGTAAATTCTCTTTTTGCCTCGTCCAGCATGGTTATACCTCCGTCTTTCATTTGCTCCATGTTGCAATCGCCGGTCACGCCGGCTTGATCGGGTGGCGGATAACCGTTTTGCGCTTGGCTTCCTCCACCTTGCGCGGGTCGGATAAGTAGATCTCGTGGTGCTGCCTGGCGCCCGCCATATCGTTCACATAGCCCCGCTCCTTTATATATGCGTCCATGCGGGCCACGGTGGCAGGCTCGTCGTCAAAGGGGCCTGTGTGCAGGATCTGCACGCAGAGGCCTTCCTCGATGGCAAGGAATTCGGCTGCGCTGCAATCCAGCTTCTTTTTGCGGCTTGCCTCGGCCACAGCCCAATCAAAATCCTCTTGGGTGATGAAATCCGGCAATCGCAACACGGATATCCAGCACAAATCCGCCTTCTTGTTATAATCCATGCCGGTTATGCCCGGTTGCATCCAAAAGCCTTCCAGCGGCGGCACCACATATTCGAAAAAGCCCGGAATCGCGCGGCCGCCTTTATAGCTCATCTTCAAGGTATAAGCCACCGCGTACAGCACGCCGATGGCTTGCCGGTAGGACCCGCCCTCGATGTTGGGATCGCCTTCGCCCCGCACGGCCACGTAATTCATGGCCGGAATCTCGACGATCTCGGGCCGGCCCGCAGGCTGGTAAAACTCCTTATATTCCTTTTTATAATCAAAGGCCATGGTTTCTCCCCCTTCATTTGAATCGCTTACGATCGCTCGCACCGCCCTGCGGCGGCCGCTTGTTGGTTCGGAGCCGATCCGCCGGGCTTTCGAGGCCGGCAGACCAGCCGAAAAGCAGCATCCACAGCGCCGTGAGCAGCAGCCAGAGGCCCAGCGCGGCCACAAACCACCAGATGGAAAGACCCAGCCAGTAATGCAGGCCCAAACAGAGCAGCGCCGGCAGCGACCACTGCGCGTTCAGCAGCAAATTGAACAGCAGGCAGAGCCAGAAGCCGCCTTTTCTCGTTCGCCTCAAAGGGATCTCCTTTCATGCAAACCGCCCTGCGTCTTTTCTTCATCATATCCCGAATCACATGTTTTCGCAATAAACAGCGGCCGCTTTTCTTTGGCGGATTTATCGTACATGCTCCCCCAAGGGGATAGTCAAGCCGGTTTTGCCGGCGGTGGCCGTAAGCGTAAAAAGGCCCCCTGAGATGGGTTTTTCGGATACAAAAAAGGGCGCTTAAGCCCCGCGCCGCTTCCGCTTGGCAGCGCCATAGGCGGCGCCTTTATATCTTGCTTGTGCCGTAGGCTTTCCAGGGCCAGGTTTTCTATATACAGCAAGCCTACCGCGCATGCCCGGCGGGCTTTTACTATGTATGTAAGTATAAATCAACCTTTGGGGGCACATACCGCAGCCGATCGGAATACAATGCAGTAAATCCCAGACTTAAAGAGGTGCATGATATGAGAACATTAAGGCGCGGGGACACGGGCAATGATGTGCGTACCCTGCAAACGGCCCTCACGCGGGCCGGTTATGACCCGGGCCCCATCAATGGCGTGTTTGGCGCGCAAACGGAGCGGGCCGTGATGCAGTTCCAGCGTGTGCTGGGTTTGCCCCAGGATGGCATCGTGGGGCCGCGTACCTGGGCCTTTTTGATGCCCTTCGTCAACGAACCCGACCCCGACGTTTTGCGGCGGGGCAGCCGTGGCCCCATGGTGGTGCGCCTGCAAAACGGCCTCAACAGCGCGGGCTTCAATGTGGGCACGGTGGATGGGCTTTTCGGCACCAGAACGCAGGCGGCAGTGCGTGCCTTCCAGCGTTCCGTTGGCCTGCCTGAGACCGGCGTGGTGGATCTGAACACCTGGCTGGCTATCGCCCCCTATCTGGACAGCCGGAGCATCCTCCTTAGGCGGGGCGATCGGGGCATGCTGGTGCGCATCGCCCAAACAGCGCTGGCCCGGTCGGGCTTCAATCCCGGCACGGTGGATGGCGTATTCGGCCCCGCTACCCAGGCGGCCGTGCGGGCCTTCCAGCAAGCCCGGGGCCTGGCGGTGGACGGCATCATCGGCCCCAGAACGTGGACTGCACTTATGGCGGCCCTCGGCGGCGGCGGCCAACCCGGCACCACCCGCTACACCGTGCAAGCAGGCGATACCCTGTGGAGCATTGCCCAGCGCTTCAACACGACGGTGGATGAGATCGTAGCACTCAACAACATTACCAACCCCAACCTCATCTTCCCCGGGCAGGTGCTGCTGATCCCGGCAACTAGCCCCTGGAGCCCCGACACGATGATGTAGGAGTCAAAAAGGTGGCCTTCGGGCCACTTTTTTTGCGTTTACAGGGTTTGTTTGCGCCTATGAGCACACCCCCCGGGTGCAACGGATATTAAGGATGCGGCCAGCAGGCCCTGCGGGGAAACCCTTGCTGCACAAAGCCGTGGCCGGCGGCAATTATTGCCTCCGGGAAACGGAACCGAGCGCCGCCTGTGGCGCATATGGCGAGGCGAAAGCCTGGTGCGAAACGGAACAACGCAATAGAGAGGGAGCGCTGCCACGATTGCGGACTGTGAGCGGCCCCAAACCCCCAAGTCGTTCCTATCCGCCTATACCTCCACGCCCTCCATCGGCGCGGCCCCTTCTAAATGAGGCGCTGCCATGGCAAGGAAGCTTTGCGTCTGCTCGGCGCTGCGGCCGGTGAAGGCTATGGGATCGAGCAGGGCGCGCATATCCGCCTCTGTGAGGGGGAAGGCCGGGTCCGCGGCCAAGCGGGGCAGCAGGTCGCAGGGCCCACCCTGCTTCATGGCCTCCGCAGCCGCCATGGAGTGCCGGCGGATCACCTCATGCAGGGCTTGCCTGTCCCCGCCGCGCTTGACAGCCTCCATCAAAAGGTTTTCCGTAGCGGCAAAGGGCAGGTATTCTTCCATGGCCCGGGCAATGACCGCTTCGTTTACCACCAGGCCGGAGGCTACGTTGTAGTAGAGGCGCAATACGGCGTCCACTGCCAAAAAGCCCTCGGGCAAGGAAATGCGGCGGTTGGCGGAGTCATCCAGCGTACGCTCGAACCATTGGGCGCTGGCCGTGAGGGGGCCGTTGAGCGCATCCGCCATTACATAGCGGGCCAGCGAGCAGATGCGCTCGCTGCGCATGGGGTTGCGCTTGTAGGCCATGGCCGAGGAGCCGATCTGACTTTCCTCAAAGGGCTCCTCCACTTGACTCTCATGCTGCAGCAAGCGAATATCCCCGGCAAAGCGGTAGGCGCTCTGGGCGATGGAGGAAAGCAGGGCCAGGATGCGGCTATCCAGCTTGCGCGGGTATGTTTGGCCGCAAACGGGGTAGCACGCGTCGAAACCAAAGGCCGCGGCCAGGCGGCCGTTCATCTCGTCGATCTTTGCGCCGTCACCCTCAAAAAGCTCGAGGAAGCTGGCTTCCGTGCCGGTTGTGCCCCGGCAGCCCAAAAAGCGCATGCTGCGGAGCACATCCTCCAGCTCATCCAGGTCGAGCAGCAAGTCCTGCATCCACAGGCAGGCCCGCTTGCCTACCGTTACCGGCTGGGCGCTCTGGAAATGGGTATAGCCCGGCGTAGCCAGGGCCTTGTAGCGCGCCGCAAAGGCCGAGAGCGCGGCGAGCACCGCCTTGATCTGGCCGCGCAGCAGCAGGAGCGCGTCCCGGTAGATGACGAGATCCGCGTTATCCGTGACGTAGCAGCTGGTGGCCCCCAGGTGAATGATGCCCGCCGCCTCGGGGCATATGCGGCCGAACTCATGCACATGGGCCATCACGTCGTGGCGCACCTGCTTTTCGCGCGCGGCTACGGCCGCGTAATCGATAGGATCCGCGGCATGGGCAAAGAGCGCATCCGCCTGCTCCTTTGAAACGGGCAGGCCCAGCTCGTGCTCGGCCTTGGCCAGCTCCGCCCACAGCCTGCGCCAAAGGCCAAAGCGCGTATCCGGGGAAAAGAGGGCCAGCATGGCCTTGGAGGCATAGCGGCCCGCCAGCGGGCTTTCATACCGATCCTTCATGGCGGCCCCTTCAGCGCAGGATGATGGCGTCCCGGTCCGCGCCTACGGATACGTGGGTGATGGTGCAGCTAATGCGGTCTTCGATGAATTCCACATACTCCCGCGCCGCCTGCGGCAGGTCGTCCCAGCTGCGCACGCCGCTGATATCGCACTCCCAGCCGGCCAAGGTTTCATACACGGGCTTAGCCTTATCGAGAACAGCCGGGAAGGGGAAATCATCCGTGCGCTTGCCGTCGATCTCGTATTCCACGCAAACGGGGATCTCCTTCATATAAGAGAGCACGTCCAGCTTGGTAAGGGCGATAGAGGTCGCTCCCTGCACCTTTACGCCGTAGTTGGTGGCCACAAGATCCAGCGGGCCCACCCGCCTGGGACGGCCTGTCGCAGCGCCGTATTCGGCCCCCGCTTCGCGCAGCTTATCCGCCTCCTCGCCAAACCACTCCACCGTGAAGGGGCCTTCGCCCACGCAGGTAGAATAGGCCTTGACGATGCCCAGCACCTCGTCCACCCGGATATCCGGCGCGCCGCAGCCGATGGGCGCGTAAGCGGCCAGCGGAGTAGAGGAGGAGGTGTAGGGATAGATGCCGTAATCAATATCCCGCAGCGCGCCCAGCTGCGCCTCGAAGAGGATGCTTTTGCCCCGAAGCTGGGCCTTGCGCAGCACGGCCCCCGCATCGCAGATAAAGGGCCGAAGCTGGCCGCCGAACGTTTCGAGCCAGGCCATCATCTCATCAAAACCATAGGGCTGCGCCCCATAAACCTTTTCGATGGTCAGGTTTTTCCATTCCAGAATGCCCTTGAGCCTTGCGGCCAGGTGATCCATATCCAAAAGCTCGCCCATCATGAGGGTTTTCTTCTGGAATTTATCGCTGTAAACAGGGGCTATGCCCCGCTTGGTCGAGCCATACTTCGCATCCTTGAGCCGCTCTTCCTCCAGCGCGTCCTGCGCCTTGTGGAAGGGGAAGACGATGGTCGCCCTATCGCTGATCTTGAAATTCTCCGGCGTAACGGCTACGCCCGCTGCACGGATACCCTCCATCTCAGCCAGGAGGGCCTCCGGGTCGATCACCGTGCCGTTGCCCAGCACGTTCACCACGTCTTTGCGGAACACGCCGCTGGGGAGCAGGTGCAGCGCGAATTTGCCATATTCGTTGATCACCGTATGGCCCGCGTTGTTGCCGCCCTGGTAGCGTACGACCACGTCGTATTCGCTGGCCAGCAGATCCACCATGCGGCCCTTGCCCTCGTCGCCCCAGTTGATACCCACGATCGCACAATTCGCCATAGCTCATTCCTCCTATGTAATCTCGCATGCCTATAATACCACGTTTTATATGCTTCGTAGAATAGGCATTCTACTTATACCCCTATTGGTTTTGTTGATATGTCCTGTCGGGGAACCCATTTGCATAAAAGCAGCCCGGCGCAATTGCGCCGGGCTGCGGTTTGCATCAGCCGTCTACACCGCCTGCATCAGCAGGTCGTAGAGCTCCATCTGGCTCAATGTTGGGTCCCAAAGGGTTAGGAAGCCGTCGCCGGTGTTCCACACGGCGATCTCGCCGGCGTTGGCGATGCAGGCTTCGCCGGGCAGCAGGGCGGCCAACTGGTCTACATGGGCGTCCGTGCTGAAGCATGCCGCATAGCCCAGGGCCGCCAGCTTCTCCTGGGCGGTGAGGCGGGCCGTTTCGCCGATCCGGCAAATGCCGCCTTCCGCGTCGTATGCATCGTGGCTGCCGTTGCGCAGGGCTTCCTCGGGCAGGGGCGTAGAATCGGCGCCGTTTTTGGCACTGCCCTGGGTGCAAGCCGAACCGGCCGCCGGCACGGTGATGGCGGCAGAGCCGTAAAAGGGCTGGGCCATTATGCGGGATTGCCCCGTCATTCCCCCACCATCCTCGGCAGGGGCGGCAAAGGCGGCGGGGGCCGGGGCTGCGGGCGCGGCGGCAGCCGCGGGAGCCTCGGGGGCGGCTTCGGCTGCGCCTGCGGCCGTATCTGCGTCGGCTGCGGACATGGCGAGCTGGGGCTGCGCGGATTCGGGCGTAGCGGAGCCCGCGCCCCGCATCAGGCCGCTGCGATTGAGGAGCACGGCCGCGCCCACCAGCAAAATCACGCCGGCGGCCATGGAAAGGTAGCGAACCTGCATCCGGGGCTTTTTGCGGGCGGCCTGTTGGCTTCGCTCCTGTTCTTTTGCCTGCGCCTTGGCGAGAACCTCGAAAAGGGCAGCCTCAAAATCAATTTTTTCATTGGCCTCCGCGCCGATCACATCCAGCAGTTCGTCCATCCTATCCATGGTTCTCACCTCCTTCCGCCTTTGTAGGGCCTTCTTTCAAAATTTCGTAAAGCCGCTGCTTGGCCCGGCTCATGCGGCTCTTCACGTTGCCTTCCGTGGTGCCGGTGAGGCGGGCAATCTGCTTATAATCACAGCCGGAGAAATGGTGCAGCAGCACCGTTTGCCTGTAAATCTCCGGCAGCCGGTCAATGGCCGCGCGTACGCGGGCCTTTTCCTCCGCTGAGATCAGCGCCGCCTCGGGCAGCTCATATAGGTTATCCCCCTTGGGCTCGATGGCCTCATCCGTGAGCGTTTCGCGGCTCTGCTTGCGCAGGCTGTCCTTGCAAAGGTTCACGGCCACCCGGTAGAGCCAACTGCGCAGCTGGGCGTCGTTCATGCCCTGTAGCTGCTCCATGTGCTCCATGGCCCGAAGGAAGGTATTCTGCATGGCGTCCAGCGCGTCGCTCTCCCTGCGGGTAACGCCGTAAGCGGCCCAGTATACCATGCGGGAGCAATCGTTGTAGATGGATTCGATGTCCCTTCCGGGCATCATCACCCCTCCCATCTGTTTAATAATACGTTTCAATAGGCTGAAAGGTTGCATCCAGTATACCATAGCGGCCGCGCCAGTAGGGAATAAATTTTATGGCCCACACATGCCTATAACCCTTGCAATGCATTGGCTTGCTATATATAATGTATAGATTGTGTTTTGAATGGAAAAAGGCATTTTAGGGGGGTAAAAATGAGATCGGGCTTTGACAACCAGCAGTATCTGTCTCTGCAATCCGCCTGCATCATGGAGCGGCTTTCCCAATTTGGGGACAAGCTGTATCTGGAATTCGGCGGCAAGCTCTTCGATGATTTCCACGCCTCGCGCGTGCTGCCGGGCTTCGCGCCGGATAGCAAGGTGCGCATGCTGCTGGAGCTGGCGGATAAGGCCGAGGTGGTCATTGCCATCAACGCGGCCGATATCGAAAAAAATAAAGTGCGCGGCGACCTCGGCATCACCTACGACCTCGACGTGCTCCGCCTGATCGACGCCTTCCGGGGCGTTGGCCTATTTGTGGGCAGCGTGGTGCTGACCCAATACAGGGGCCAGAGCGCGGCGGATTCCTTCAAGGCCCGCCTGGAAGCGGTGGATGTGAAGGTATACAGGCACTATCCCATTGAGGGTTACCCCAGCAATGTGGAGCATATCGTCAGCGAGGAGGGCTTCGGTAAAAACGACTATATTGAAACCAGCCGCCAGCTGGTGGTGGTTACCGCGCCTGGCCCGGGCAGCGGCAAGATGGCCACCTGCCTTTCCCAGCTCTACCACGCGCACAAGCGCGGCGTGCGCGCGGGCTATGCCAAATTTGAAACCTTCCCCATCTGGAACCTGCCCCTCAAACACCCCGTGAACCTCGCCTACGAGGCAGCCACGGCGGATCTGAACGATGTGAATATGATCGACCCCTACCACTTGGTGGCTTACGGCGAGACCACCGTTAACTATAACCGGGATGTAGAGGTTTTTCCCGTGCTCTCGGCCATGTTTCGCCGCATCTATGGCGAATCCCCCTACCAATCCCCCACGGACATGGGCGTAAATATGGCCGGCAAGTGCATCGTGGATGACAAAGCCTGCCGCGAAGCCGCCTCCCAGGAGATCATCCGCCGCTACTACGCGGCCATGTGCGCGGCCCGCCAGGGCCTGGCCGGGCCGGAAGCGGCGGACAAGATCCGCCTTTTGATGAACCAGGTCGGCGTTTCTGAAGCGGATCGCCCTGTAGCCGCCGCGGCCCTTAAAAAGGCGGAGGATACAGGCGCGCCCGCAGCCGCATTGGAGCTGCCGGACGGCCGCATCCTCACGGGTAAAACCAGCCAGCTCTTAGGCGCGTCCAGCGCGCTGCTGCTCAACGTCCTCAAAGAGCTGGGTGGCATACAGGATGCGGTGCACCTCATTTCTCCCATCGTCATCGAACCAATCCAGCACCTCAAGGTGGAGCACCTGGGCAACCACAACCCCCGGTTGCATATGGACGAGGTGCTCATCGCCCTTTCCATTTCCGCGGCTACGAACCCCACGGCGGAGCTGGCCATGCAGCAGCTCGACAAGTTGCGCGGCTCCGAGGCCCACTCTTCGGTGATCCTATCCTCCGTAGACGAGGGCGTTTTCCGCAAGCTGGGGATTAACCTCACCTGCGAGCCGAGATACCAGGGCAAAAAACTATACCACAAATAAAGATATAGAAGGACTTGCCTTTTTCAAGCCCGGCGCAAGCGCGCCGGGCTTTGCCGTATTCTCTCGAAATATTTTGCAGATCTCTCTTGACTCCCACGTTACGTCATAGTATAAGCTGAAATGCGAAGGGAGGCGAAAGGCCATGATGAAAGTTTCACAGCTGAGCAAACTGAGCGGG
Organism: Candidatus Pelethousia sp.; assembly: GCA_034928145.1. Classification (GTDB taxonomy): domain Bacteria; phylum Bacillota; class Clostridia; order Christensenellales; family CAG-138; genus Pelethousia. The sequence goes on from JAYFPE010000034.1 coordinate 9,888, forward strand.
TTGAGCGTGCGTACGCTGCATTATTACGATGAAATCGGCCTGCTAAAGCCCGGTCAGGTGAGCGAAGCAGGGTATCGGGGCTATGGCGAGGAGGCCGTGGAGCGGCTATCCCAGGTGATGTTCTTTCGGGAGCTGGGCTTCCCGCTCAAGGACATCCGCTCCATTCTGGAAAGCCCCAGCTTTGATCGCAACGCGGCCCTGGAACAGCAGATCGGGCTGCTTAAACTCAAGCGGGATCATTTGGATAACCTGATCACTTTAGCGGAAGGCGCTGTAATGCTCGGCATGAGCCGGGTGGATTTTAAGGTCTTCGATACGCGCAAGATCGATGAATACATGGCGATGGCCAAAGCAAGCTGGCAGAAGTCCCCAGCCTGGCAGGAATACGAGGCCAGGATCAAGGGCCAAACCAAAGAGCAGCAGGACGCGGCGGCGCAGGGAACCATGGATATCCTGGCGGAGCTGGGTAAGCTGAAGGCGGCGGGGGAAGGCCCGGGTTCGGGCGCGGCGCAGGCATTGGTGGAAAAGCTGCAAGCGTACATCACGGCGAACTTCTACGATTGCACGCCCGAAATTCTCGCGGCGTGGGGTAGGATGTATACCGGCGACGGCCGCTACCAGGAAGATATTGACGAATACAGCGGCCCCGGCGCGGCGCAATTTGCCGGCGAAGCGATCGCCGTCTATTGTGGGAAATAAACACTGCCAAGGAGGCGCTGTTTTTAGCTTTTTGACAAAAACCCGCTATCTTTGCTCCATCTTTTGGTATATGATAATAGCATGAAGTATGCTGTTTCATATCCGATTATTGACCTGCATTGCGATACGGTCGCCTGCGTGGTAGCCCTTTCGGGCGGTAAGGACCGGCTTGTAAAAAGCCGCGGCCATATCGACCTGCCAAGGCTCCGCGCCGGCGGCGCGCTGATGCAGGCCTTTGCGATCTTTGCCCCGGCGCAGCCCGTGCAGGAATTGCTGCCCCTAGGCGATACGCCGGAGGCCGTATTCGAAGCCGCTTATGGCTGGTACCGGCGGGAGCTGTTGGAAAACGCGGCCGAGATCGCGCCTGTGCTCAGGTTTGGCGATATCGAAAAAAACCGTCAGGCCGGTAAGATATCCGCCCTGCTGACCTTGGAGGACGGGGCTGTGGTAAAGCGCCTATCCGACCTGGACGCGCTCTATGAAAAGGGCGTTCGCATGATCGCCCTCACCTGGAACTTCGCCAATCCGCTGGGTTATCCCAACGCCATTGAGGCGGATATGGCCAAGGGCCTCACGCCGCTTGGGCGGCAGGCTGTGGAGCGCATGGAGGATCTGGGCATGGTGGTAGATGTATCCCACCTTTCGGATAGCGGCTTTCACGATGTGGCGGAGCTGGCCCGCAAGCCTTTCGTGGCCTCCCACAGCAACGCGCGGGAAGTGTGCGGCCACGCGCGCAACCTTACGGACCCCATGCTGCGCGCGCTTGCGGATCGCGGTGGAGCCATAGGGCTGAATTTTTACAACCTCTTCACCGGCGATGAAAAGGAGACCACCATTGAGGGCATCTTACGCCACGCCTTGCACATCCGCAAGGTGGCCGGGGTGGAGGCGCTCTGCCTCGGCTCGGATTTCGACGGCATCTCCTGCGCTTTGGAATTTAAGGATTACGCCGGGTATCCGGCCTTGCTGGCCGCCTTTGAAAAGCACTTTACCCCCAGGGAGATGGATTTGATCACGCACGGCAACGCCCTGCGCATCTTCCGGGCCTGTATGGAGGGCTAAACGATGGATTTATTGGAACGGATCGCCAGGTTGAGCGCGGCCGCCGGCGCCACGGGCATGGAGGATGCGGTGGCGGCGGAGGTTGCCGCGCAGCTGACGCAATTGGGCGTGGAGGTCTTTCGGGATAAGGCGGGCAGCGTTTACGGCAAGATCGGCGAAGGCCACCCGCTGGTGCTGCTGATGGCCCATATGGATGAAGTGGGTATGGTGGTGCAAAAGGTCGAGGAGAACGGCATGCTGCGCCTGTGCAAAATCGCGGGGGTGGATCCGCGCATCCTGCCCGGCTCGCGCCTGGTCATACAAGGCCGCGAAGGGCCCGTTTGGGCTGTGGCCGGGGCCTTGCCGCCGCATTTAAAAAAAGAAGAGGAGCCGCCCGCCTATCAATGGGAGGACATCCTCTGCGATACGGGCCTTGCGGCTGTGGAAGCCGGACGGCTCATCCGCCCCGGCGATATGGTGACCCTGGCCCCGGAGCCGCCGCTTAATCTCCTTAGCGGCCGGGTCGCGGGCAAAACCATGGACGACCGCGCCCCCCTTGCCGCGCTGATCGAGCTTTTTGCCTACCTTGGCGATGAAAAACTTTCCTGCACGGTGGTGCTCTGCGCCTCCGCGCAAGAGGAAAAGAGCGGCGCGGGCGCGATGGCCGGAGCCCATAACCTTTGCCCGGATATGGCCATCGCCGTGGATGTTTGCCACGCGCCCCCGCCGGATACCCCCTTCCGTACCTATCCTTTGGAGGATGTGGTGCTCTGCCGCAGCGCCAGCCTGCACCCCGGCCTGTTCACGCTGCTCGAATCCAGCGCCAAGGCTATGCGCATCCCCTACCAGGTGGAGGCCGCCATGGAGGCCAAGGGTACGGACGCCTGGGATATGGCCGTGCAGGCGGGCGGCGTGGCAACGGGGCTGATCTCCGTGCCGCTAAGGTATATGCACACCGGCGTAGAGGTACTGAGCCTCGAAACGCTGGCCAATATGCAAAAGCTGCTAACCGGCTTTTTGCGGGGGCTGAAAACGGGCCCCTGGGAGGAGGCTCTATGCTGGAGAGACTGAAAGCGCTCTGTGCCCTGCCCGGCGTCTCCGGCCATGAGGGGCCGGTGCGGGCCTATTTGAAAAAGGAGCTGGCCCCCTTGGGGCTGGAGACCGTGACCGACCCGCTGGGGAACCTGCACGCGCGCCGCCCTGGCCCGGGCCCGCGCATCCTGCTGGCCGCGCATATGGATGAAGTCGGCATGGTGGTATCCGGCATCCGGGAGGACGGCACGCTGGCCTATTCCGCAGCCGGGTTGGACGCGCGCACGCTCGTTGGCAAGCGGGTGCGCATCGGCACGGGATCGCCCATGGCCTTTGGCTCGTTCGGCGCGTCCACTTCACAAGGGTCGATCCCCGGCGTGATTGGCTGCAAGGCCATCCATTTGCAAAAGGAAGAAGAATTCAAGCGAACCTTCCCGCATGAGGAATTATATCTCGATATCGGTGCAAAAGATAAAAAAGAAGCGGCCCAGGCCGTGCGCATCGGCGACCCGGTGTGGTTCGACGTGGAGCCGATGGAGCTGGGCGGCCTGCTCTGCGCCAAGGCGCTGGACGACCGCATCGGCTGCGCCATTTTGTTCGAGCTGTTGAAAGAGGATTACGGCTGTGACCTTTGGGTCGCTTTTACCGTGCAGGAGGAGCTGGGCCTTCGGGGGGCTATGGCCGCCGCGCACCGGGCCGAACCTGCGCTGGCGCTGGTGCTCGAGGGCACCACCGCCAACGACCTGCCGGAACTAAGCCCGCCCCAGGCCGTGACCCGCGTGGGCGGGGGAGCCGCCCTTACCGTGATGGACGCCCGCACCCTAGCCCTGCCGGAAATGTTGGCGGCGCTGATAAAAACCGCGGAGCGCCACGCCATCCCCTACCAGCTACGGCAGGGAACCAAGGGCGGCACGGATGGCGGAGCCATCCACCAGGCCCGCTGCGGCTGCCCGGTGGGCGGCATCTCCGTGCCCTGCCGCTATATCCATTCCCCCAATAGCTTAGCAAGCAACGCGGATATCCGCGCCGCTTATGAACTGGCCCGCGCCTTTTTGCGGGATCAAATGTGGAACGAGGTGATACGCCATGCTTGAATCTGCCCTGCACGCGCTAACCGCCGTCTACGGCCCCTCCGGCCGGGAGGCCCGGGTCCGGGAGGCCATCTCTCTCCTGGCGGAGCCCCTGTGCGAAGCCCTGCAAACCGACCCCCTGGGCAACCTCATCGCCTTCCGGCCCGGCAAGTCCGGCAAGCGGCTCATGCTCACCGCCCATATGGACCAGATCGGCCTGATGGTGACGGATGTTCAGGCCGACGGCTTCTTGCGGGTGGCCGCCATCGGTGGGCTAAAGCCCGCCATGGCCATTGCCCGGCGGGTGGTCTTTGAGAACGGGGCCCCGGGCACGGTCTATTATGAGACGAAAACAAAAGCGCCCGGCGAGGCCGAGATGGAGGAATTGTTCATCGACGTCGGCGCAAAGGATAAGGCCGAAGCGGAATCGATCGCCCGCATCGGCGACGTGGCGGTCTTCTACAGCCCCTTGCAGATCGAGAACGGCTTGGCCACCGGCGGCGCGCTGGACGACAGGCTGGGCTGCGCGGTGCTGCTCGAAGCCCTGGAGGGCCCCTGCGAACACGACCTCTACGCCGTTTTCACCACGCAAGAGGAAGTGGGCACGCGCGGGGCCGGTCCGGCGGCATACGGTATCTTGCCAGACCTTTGCGTGGCGCTGGATGTGACCCCGGCAGGCGATACGCCCAAGGCCGCGCCCTCAGCCATTGCCCTTAGCAAAGGGCCTGCGCTCAAAGTGCTGGATAACTCCGTGGTAGTCTCCGCCCATGTGCGGCGGCTTCTGGAGGAACGGGCCCAAGCCGCGGGCGTAGCCATCCAATACGAGGTGCTAACAGCGGGCGGCACGGATACCGGGGCCATCGCCCGCGCGGCCGGCGGCGTGGCCGCGGGCTGCATCTCCCTGCCCTGCCGCTATATCCACTCCCCTGTGGAAACGGCGGCGCTTGCGGATGCGCAGGCTGCCGTGCAATGGGTAAAGTCCGTGATGGGGGCAAAGCTATGAAGACGAGCGAGCGGCTCGCGGCCCTTCGCTTGGCCATGGCAAGGGCCGGTCTGGACGCTTACCTGGTGCCCACTGCCGACCCGCACGGCTCAGAATACGCGGCCCCTTACGACCAGGCGCGCGCCTATTTGAGCGGCTTCACGGGCAGCGCGGGCACGCTGCTTGTGCTGGCCCACGAAGCCCTGCTGTGGACCGATTCGCGCTACTTTTTACAGGCCGGGCGCGAGCTTGAAGGCAGCGGCATAACGCTGATGAAAGAAGGGGCAAAAGGCGTTCCCGAGCTTCCAGCTTATATCCGCCAAAACCTTGCGGGCAAGCGCCTGGGCATGGACGGCCGCTGCGTTACCCTGCGGCAAGCCGCGGCCTATGGCGAGGGTACGGCCGTGGTAGATATCGACCTGGTCTCGCCTGTGTGGCCCGACCGGCCGCCCCGCGAAGCGGCCCCCGCCTTTGTGCTCGATACGGCCCTCACGGGGCAAAGCGCGGCTGAGAAGCTGGCGGCCCTGCGGCTGCACATGGAAGCGCGCAAGGCCAGGGCAGTGCTCGTGACAGACCTGATGGACGGCGCGTGGCTTTTCAACCTTCGCGGCGGGGATATCCCCCACACGCCCGTGGCCCGCTTTTTTGCCGTAGTGGAAGCGGAAGCCTGCTTCCTCTTCATGGCCCCGCAAACAGCCGCGCCCGTGGCTGCTTACCTCGCGGAACTGGGCGCAGAGGTTTTTCCCTATGAGGCCGTCCTGTCCTTCCTCAGCCGCTATGGCGAAGGGGATGCCGTTTTGGCAAGCCCTCCCTCCGTGAGCATGGCGCTGGCCATGGCGCTCAAAGGGCGGGGCGCGGCCTTGCTGGATAGCGACTATCTGGCCATGGCCCGCTGCGTAAAAAATGAAACGGAACTGGCCTGCGCCCGCGAGGCCCACATAAAGGACGGGGCCGTGATGGTGCGCTTTTTGCGCTATATCAAAGCGCATGCGGACAAGCTGGATGAATACGCTGCCGCGGCCTATCTCGACGGGCTGCGGCTGGAAGCCGGCTGCCTCGATACCTCCTTTTCCACCATCTGCGGCTACGGACCCAACGCGGCCGTTGTGCATTACAGCCCGGCCAAGGCCAGCGCCCTACAGCTGCAAAGGAAGGGCCTATTCCTGGTGGATAGCGGCGGCCAATGGCCCGGGGCTACCACGGATGTGACCCGCACCATCGCCCTGGGGCCGCTCACTGCGGAGGAAAAGGCGCACTTCACGCTAACGCTGCGCTGCATGCTGGCCCTGCTTTTCGCCCGCTTCCCGCAGGGAGTGGATGGAGCCAAGCTCGACGTGTTGGCCCGCGCGCCCATGTGGGAGGCCGGGCTCAACTATGGCCACGGCACGGGCCACGGCGTGGGGGCCATGCTCTCGGTGCATGAGCCGCCCGTGCGCATCCGTTACGACTACCCGTCGGTGCCCATGCAAAAGGGCATGATCAGCTCGGACGAGCCCGGGCTTTACGTGGCCGGCAGCCACGGCGTGCGCCTCGAAATCCTCATCGAGTGCGTGGAGGTAGAAAACGGCATGCTGGGCTTTGCGCCCCTCACCCTTGTACCCATCGACCTCGAGGCCGTGGAGAAACGCCTGATGGAGCCGGTGGATATCGCCCGCCTCAACGCCTACCACGCCCTGGTGAAGGAATCCCTGCTGCCTCTGCTCGAGGGGGAGGATGTGACCTTCCTCATCCAGGCCACGCGGCCCCTATAAACCAAAACCCATACCAACGAGGAACAGTACATGAGAGAATTTGGATTCCTGCGCCTTACCGCCGCCACCCCATCCTGCCGCGTTGCGGATGTTGCGCATAACGCCGCCGCCATCCTGGCGCAATACCAGGAAGCGGCCCGGGCCGGTTCCGCGCTGGCGGTATTCCCGGAGCTGTGCCTTACGGGTTATACCTGCGGCGACCTCTTTCAGCAGAGCATGCTGCGGCGGGGCGCGTTAAACGGCCTTGCCGCCATCCTTGAGAGCAGCGCCGACCTGAACACCCTGGCCGTGGTCGGCTTGCCCCTTGAGAAGGATGGCGCGCTCTATAACTGCGCGGCAGTCATCCAGCGCGGGCGGGTGCTCGGCGTGGTACCCAAGCAGAATATCCCCAATTATGGCGAATTCTACGAGCTGCGCCATTTTACGCCTGCGGATGGGTCTGCCAATGGCACGGTCTCGCTGCTCGGGCAGGAAGCGCCCTTTGGCACGGACCTGCTTTTCGCCTGTGCGGATATGCCCGACTTTGTGCTGGGGGTGGAGGTTTGCGAGGATCTTTGGGTGCCCGGCCCGCCCAGCGTCGGCCTGGCCCTGGGCGGAGCTACGGTTATCGCCAACGCCTCTGCCAGCGATGAGCTGGTAGGCAAAGCGGCCTACCGTCGGGGGCTATTGAGCACCCAGAGCGAGCGGCTGCATTGCGCCTATGTTTATACCAACGCCGGCGCAGGCGAATCCACTACGGACGTGGTCTTTGCCGGGCACGATATCATCTTTGAAAACGGCACGCCCCTGGCGGAAAGCCCGCTCTTCCACGAAGGCCTGCTGCATGCGGATGTGGATTTGGAGCGGCTCACGCACGAGCGGCTGCGCTTTACCACCTTCCGCCCGCAGGGTGGCTGGCGGCGTATCTCCTTCACCTTGGGCGCACTGGATGCGCCGGATATTCGCTACCGTTCGCTGCCTTCCCGGCCCTTCCTAGCCCCGGATAAATCCGAGATGGCCAGGCGCTGCGAGGATATCCTCTCCATCCAGGCGCAGGGCTTGGCCAAACGCGTTGCCCATACCCGGGTCAAAAAGCTGGTGGCGGGCATTTCCGGCGGGCTGGATTCCAGCCTGGCCCTCTTGGTAATGGTGCGTGCGCTGGCCTTGCTGGGCAGAAGCGCGGAGGACGCCCTGGCCGTAACCATGCCCTGCTTTGGCACCACGGATCGAACGCGCAGGAACGCCGAGGCGCTTTGCCAAGCATTGGGCGCATCCTTCCGCAGCGTGGATATCCGCAAGGCCGTGGAGCAGCATTTCCGGGATATCGGCCAAGATCCGGATATACACGATGTGACCTATGAAAACGCCCAGGCCCGCGAGCGCACCCAGGTGTTGATGGATATTGCCAATATGGAAGGGGGCCTGGTGGTAGGCACGGGCGATCTTTCCGAGCTGGCCCTGGGCTGGGCCACCTACAACGGCGACCACATGAGCATGTACGGCGTGAACGCAGGCGTGCCCAAAACGCTGGTGCGCCACCTGGTAGCGCACGAGGCGCAGCAGGCGCAAAGCGAAGCCCTTAGGGCCGTGCTGCTGGATATCCTCGACACGCCCGTGAGCCCGGAGCTTTTGCCCGCGCAGAACGGCGCCATCTCCCAGGTGACGGAGGATCTCGTGGGCCCATACGCGCTGCACGATTTCTTTCTCTACCACATGGTGCGCTACGGCGCGCGGCCGGCCAAGATCTTCGCCCTGGCCAAAATCGCCTTTGCCGGCGAATACGATGCGGATACCATCCGCAAGTGGCTGCGCACCTTCCTAAAGCGCTTTTTTGCCCAGCAGTTCAAGCGCAGCTGCCTGCCGGATGGCCCCAAAGTGGGTTCCGTGGGCCTTTCCCCCCGGGGCGATTGGCGTATGCCCTCGGATGCCGAGGCGGCGCTATGGCTGGAGGAAGCGGATGCCTTATAGCGTGCAAAAGAGGCGCTTGCGGGATGCAGGCGCCTCTTTTTGCTTAGCCGCTATTTTCGTTTGGGACAGGCGGTTTCGTTGGTGATCCCCAGAATATAATCCACGCTCACCTCATGGAACAGCGCCAACGCCGCCAGGACATGGGGCGGGATCATCCGCTCCCCGGCCTCATAATAAGCATATGTGCGCTGCGGCACGTTGATCGCCTTGCCCATTTGCTGCTGGGTCATTTCCTTGCTCTCCCGCAAAAACCGTATACGTTCATACCGCATGGGCTCACCTCGCTTATAGGTGAGTATAGTGCAGAAAAAAATGGTGCATTGACAAAATGACCAAATTGTTCTAAAATCGGCTTGAGGTGAGAAAAGTGCAGGATTATGCCGCTATGTATCGAAAGCTGTTCGCCGCCCAGGTGGATGCGATCGAGGGGTTGAAAACCATCGTGGACGGAATGATACAGGCCCAACAAGAAGCCGAAGAAATGTATATGGAAGCCCACATCCGGTCCTATATAAGCTCCCCCATTCGGGCGTTGTTCAAAAAGGCGAAGCGGAATAGGAAACATTTTGTAAACAGGGCTTTTTGAGGCAAAAACCCGGCGCGTTTTGCGCCGGGTTTCATGCTGCGTTATGGATGCAAACCCCTACCGGGCTTGTACCTTCTTGAGCCGCGCAAAGCGGGGCAGGCCGTTCTCTGTGGGCCGCTCCGGCACGCCCTGGATCAGGGGCAGGGCATAGGCTTGGAAAGCGGGCAGCAAGCCGTTGCCCTCGGCGTTGATCCATTCATCGGGGATCTTCTTTTCGGCGTTGGCCACGTCGGTCAGCTCCATTAGCTTGATAGAGCAGGTATAGTTGCCGTTTTCATCCTGGCCGCGCTCAAAACCCACCATCTTATCGGTGATGCCGCTGACGGCGCACTCCACGGCGGCTTTGCCGGCCGTAAAGGCTTCCTGCACATCGGTTTGTGAGGCGCAATGGGCGGCGCAGCGCTGCAGCAGGGAAAACTCGATGGGCCGCACCTTGGGATAGCCCTCGGCCAGGAGCACGCCGGCCAGGGTAGCGGCCAGGCCGCCTAGCTGCTTGTGGCCAAAGGCGTCCACAGTGGCGTTGGCGGTGCCGTATTCGGCGATCAGCTTGCCGTCCTTATCGTGGATGCCCTCGGAAACCGCCACAATGCACTTTCCGCAAGCGCTGTAGACCCGTTTGACATCGGCCTTAAAAGCATCGAAGTCAAAGACGCGCTCGGGCAGGTAGATGAGATCCGGCCCGCAGCCCATGGCCGTGGCCAGGGAGGAAGCGGCGGTTAGCCAGCCCGCGTGCCGGCCCATGATCTCTACCACGCAGAGCATGCCTGTGTCGTATACGCGCGCATCCTGGTAGATTTCCATGCAGGTAGTGGCCACATAGCGGGCGGCTGAGCCGTAGCCCGGGCAATGGTCCGTGCCCCAAAGGTCATTATCAATGGTTTTGGGCACGCCCATGATGCGGCATTCGTAGCCGGCCTTCTGCATATATTTGGAAATCTTGTTGCAGGTATCCATGGAGTCGTTGCCGCCATTGTAGAAGAAATAGCGCACATCGTATTTTTTGAAGATCTCGAGGATGCGCTTATAATCGGTATCGTCCACATCGCTGACCTTAAGCTTATAGCGGCAGGAACCAAGGGCCGAAGATGGGGTATGCAGCAGCAGTTCAAGCTCTTTGGCATCCTCCTGGCCCATGTCGTAGAGCACATCGTCCAGCACGCCGCGGATGCCGTGGGCGGCGCCGTATACCTTGGTGATGTTGGGGTCATCCAACGCGGTGCGGATCACGCCATACGCGCTGGCGTTAATGACGGATGTGGGGCCGCCGGATTGGCCGATGATAGCCGCGCCTTTAAGAGAAACAGACATAACGAAACCTCCTATATCAGACATAATAAACGCAAAACAAACAGATTTATCATAGCATATCTTTTGTCGTTTGAACAGCAATGATACTGTAAATTCGCTATAAATTCGATTTTTTAGGCAACGGCCGCCGGCAAGGCCTTTCAAAGGCGAGACGAACGCGGTACAATGGAAGAAGCAATGCGTATAAAGGAGGCCCCATGGAACCGGATTTACGATATTTGCGGCTGCTGAGCCGTGAATTCCCTACGGTGCAGAGCGTATGCGCCGAGATCATCAAGCTGGAAGCCTTCCGCGGCCTGCCCAAGGGCACGGAGCATTTCATGAGCGATATCCACGGCGAGCACGAGGCCTTTTTGCACATCCTCAACAACGCCTCGGGCGCCATCTACGAAAAGATTGACGAGCTGTTCGAAAACGCCCTCACCCTGGAAGACCGACGCACCCTGGCCGTGCTCATCTATGACCCGCGCGAGTCGCTGGAAAAGGTCAAGAAGAGCAACCCCGACCTGGCGGATTGGTACCGCGTTACGCTCAACCGGCTGATCCAGATAGGCCGCTACTCCACGGCCAAGTATTCCCGCTCCAAGGTGCGTAAGTCCTTGCCCGAAGAGCTGGCCTACATCATGGAGGAGCTCCTGAATACCCAGGATCTGCCCGATAAAGAGGCCTATTTCGACAGCATCGTCCGCTCCATCATCCAAACGGGCAGCGCGGATACCCTCATCGAGCAGCTGTGTATTTTCATCAAGCGCATGGTGGTGGATACCCTTCACATCCTGGGGGATATCTTTGACCGGGGACCGCATGCGGATATCATCCTCGACCATTTGATCGAGCATCACAGCGTGGACCTGCAATGGGGCAACCACGACGTGCTCTGGATGGGCGCTGCCGCGGGCAGCGCGGCCTGTGTGGCCACGGCCGTGAAAAACTGCGTGCAGTACGATAACCTGGATATGCTGGAGGATGGCTACGGCATCAACCTGCTGCCGCTGGCGGTCTTCTCTACAGAGCAATATGGCGACGCGGAGGTCTTCCGCCCCCGCAAGCTGCCGGAGCAGCCCTTCCGGCCGCGCGATCTTTCCCTCTATTCGCGCATGCATAAGGCCATCAGCGTAATCCAATTCAAGCTGGAGAGCCAGCTCATCCGCAGGCGGCCCGAATACGGCATGGCGGATCGGGATATGCTGGGCCGGGTTAATTGGAATTTCTACACCATCGATATTGACGGGCAAACCTACCCGTTGCGGGATACGCATTTCCCCACCATCGATCCTGCCGACCCCTCCAAGCTCACCGTCGAGGAGCAGGCCCTGATGGAACAGCTTACAGCCAGTTTCCGCCAGAGCGAGCGGCTGCAAGCCCATACCCGCTTCCTTTATAACGCCGGGGCCATCTATAGGCGGCATAACGGCAACCTGCTGTTCCACGGCTGCATCCCCTGCGCCGATAGCGGGGATTACCGCACCTTTGAGCTATACGGCCGGCGGGTCAAGGGCCGCGCCTTTTTGGATCTTGCGGAGCAGCTGGCCAGGCAGGGCTATTTCGCCGACGACGAGGCGGAGCGCGAGCGGGGCGGGGATTTCCTCTGGTTCCTCTGGTGCGGCCGTCATTCCCCCATCTTTGGCAGGGATCACATCGCCACCTTCGAGCGGGCGCTGATCGCCGACGAAGGCACCTGGAAGGAGCCGAAAGATCCTTACTACAGCTTCTGCAATGAGGAAGCCTTTTGCCGGGGCATATTGGAGGAATTCGATCAACACAAGCCCTGGAGCCGCATCGTCAACGGCCACGTGCCTGTGCGCGTCAAAGAGGGTGAGGATCCACGCAAGGCGGGCGGTCGGCTGGTAGTCATCGACGGCGGCTTTTGCAAAGCTTACCAGAAGCAGACCGGCATCGCCGGCTATACCATGTTCTTTAGCTCGCGGGGTATGCGCATCGCCTCCCACGAGCCTTTCTCCGGCAAGGAGGACGCTATCAGCCGGGGCACGGACATCACCTCCCACACCTTCATCGTGGAAAACCTCCCCGAGCGGCTGCTGATCGCCGATACGGACAGCGGCGACGAATTCCTTTCCCGCATCGCAGACCTCAGGGCCCTGCTGGCAGCCTATCATTCCGGCCTACTGCAAACGAAAACGGTGGATAGACCATAAAAGGGATAGCCGTGCGTCCCCTTCAGGCCGCCCCAAAGCCCTTGGGGCGCCGGGGGGCTGCTCACAGTTCGCAATCATCGCAGCGCTCCCTCCGGATTGCGTTGCTCCTTTGCTCACAGGGCTTCCGCCTCCGGGCGGCTATAATTGCCGCCGGCGAACAAGGTGAATTGCCGCGGAGCGGCAAGGGGGCCGCCCTGGGTCACAGGCGCGGTGGCGGCAAACGGGCCTGCGTAGCAAGGGTCTGCCGGCTACATCCTTACTATGCCGCCTTTAGCGACATCCGTTGCACCCGGCGGGTGTGCCACATGCACAAGCAAACTCTGTAAATGAAAAAAGGGACTGCCCGGCAATCCCTTCAGTCTGTCAAAAAAGTGGCCATGCCACTTTTTTGAGTTTCCATGAAACAACTGCTCGTACCTCGCGGTCGTTGTTTCATGCAGAGAAAGCCTTGGCAAGCAAGGCTTTTCGCTCGCAGCGTACACGCCGCCGCTCACGATTAAAGCCTCCGGGTGCTGCGGCCCCCGATCCCCCAGAGATTTTTCGACAGTCTGAAGGGACTGCCCGGCAGCCCCTTTTGCTATATTTTCTCTATTCGAGTAAATTGAACCCTTACGCCGCAGGCGAAAGCGAAGCGGCCGAGGCCGGAGTCTCCCCTGCCTCTAAGGCATCGTACACCATGGGCCTGCGGGCATAGCGGAAGATATCCCCCGCGCCGGTGACAACCACGTTGTCGAAGCCGGAGGCGCAATGGAGAAAGAAGGGCTTGCCCTTTTCGTTAAAGCCGATGCAGATGCCGATGTGGTTGCCCTTATCCGTAGGGTATTCATGCTGAAATACCCAATCGCCCACCCGCAGCTCCCTCCATTTAATGGGTGCGGATCTGTCCCACTGGTTCCAGGTGCCGTGGCCCACGGCCTCTTCCACCTCCGTGGGGGAAAGGCCCAACTGGATATAGCACCAGGCCACGAAGCCGCTGCAATCCAGGCCATAGGGCTTGGTTTCACCCGTGGATTGGCTGCCTGCCGAGGTGACCTCTCTGGGCTGGCCCCAGGCTTCATCCCAGCCGAGGGCGTCGCTCTTGCCGCCCCAGAAATAGTGCACCTTGCCGAGGAGCGTCAGCCCGGCCCCTACGACGGCCTCGCGCTGCGGCGTTTCCACCGGCGCTGACGCGCGCAGGGCGGCGATGTCCCCTTCTGCAAGCGGCTCATAGGGCGGCTGGCGGTTCAGGCTGGCGAACAGGTAAAAGAGCCCTGCCACCAGGGATAACAGCACAAAAATGGCCGTAATCAGGCGGGCGGGGCGTAGGACGCGTCTTTTTCTGCGTTTTACTTCTGCCATATTCCTATGCTACAGGATATGACGAAAAAGGTCAAATGAACATTCTGGAACGATTGCGCTACGGCAGCCAGGGCAGGGGCAATCGCGCGTATTCGCCGGCCGGGTCCGATGCGTATTTCTCCGCCTGATGTTCCAGGTCGTCATAATAAACGTAATCATCGAGCACGGGGGAGTAGCTATAGACGCGCATCTCGCCAAGAACCTCATCAATCTGGATGAAGCGCATATAGCCGCTGCCGCCCTCCTTCCCGGCCGCCTGGTAATTGCCGATCAGCTGGTATACGGTGCGCTCGGGTGCGCCGTCGCCGTTGTCGTCAAAAAACGCGGGCCGTGCGGCGATGTTATAGCGGTGGCCGCAGAGCACCAGGTATACATTGGGGCATTGGGAAACCACCTGCGCATAGAAGCGTTGGCCGTCATCGGATAGGCTAAGATCCGTTTTGAAATAATCATGCAGGCAGAGCACGCCCACCCGCTCCGGGAACCGATCAAAAACGGAGCGTACCCATTCGATGCACGCCGCATCCGGCGCATAGCCCATATATACGAAAATATAGGCCGTTTCCCCGGCCTCGAAAAGGTCGAAGTGGCCCCGGTTGTCCTGATAGCTCTCGCCATAGCAGGGCTTGAAGGAGAACTGGTTTTCGCCGAAATACGCGCTGAAGTTCTGATAATCCGCCTCGCTGCCATGCACATCGTGGTTGCCGGCCAGCACGCCCCCGGGCAGGCGTGTAAGGGAGGCCATAGCCCGCACAGCCACCAGCCATTGCTCCTCTTTATTATAGTTGTTGACAATATCGCCCGTGTGCACGAAATAGCGCAAATCCATCCGGTCCGCTTCATCGCGCAAAAAGGCCGTCATGGCATAAAAGGTTTGCGGCCATTTGCTGCTATAATACTGGGTATCGCTAAGCCAGGCGATGGTATAGACCCCCTCCCGCGCGGTAAGCGCATCCGGCACGGGGGTAGGCGTGGGCAGGGGCGTAGGCGCGGGCGCGGGGGTGACGCTCGGCAGAGGGACTTGTTCGATAGCCGGCCTTGCGCAGGCCGCCAGGCCCAGCAGCACAAGAAGGAGCAGAAGAGAGAGCAGCTTTTTCATAGCCTTATGATAGCACATAAATTTGCCTGGTGAAACGGCGAAGAATGCCGAAGCGCGGCGGGTTTGACAACGGGCTCGCCGCGCGGTACAATGTCACAAGCAGCCGTCCCTTTGGGGCCGGCGGGCAGAAAACGAGGTTATGCATGCAGCAAAGAGCATTGGGCAGGCTTCGCGGCGCCATGGTGGCCGCTAGCGAAGAACTGCATAAACGGGACGAGGTTTTCAAGCGGGCCTCGAATTTAGATTTCTTCATGTGGCTCGCCGTGTTCGTGGCCATGGCCCTGGCCATTCGCCTTTTCGTGTTCGAGCCCGTGCAGGTGGTGGGGGATTCCATGTATCCTACCCTTTTGGATGGGGAGCGGATGTTCGTCCAAAAGGTGGGCTACCTCATCGATCCACCCGAGCGGGGGGATGTTATCATCTGCCGTTATCCGGCTTACATGGAAAACTGCGTTAAGCGGGTGATCGGTCTGCCTGGCGATACGGTTTCCGTTTCCGGCGGTATCGTTTATGTGAATGGCGAGCCGCTTGAGGAAAGCGCCTATTGGCACGGGGATAGCTTTGGCGATGATATCCGGGTGGATGTGGCGCCTGTGACTGTGCCGGAAAAGAGCGTATTCGTGATGGGCGATAACCGCAACTTCAGCACGGACAGCCGTGAGCTTTCCATAGGCCCCATCCCCTATGCCCGGATCATCGGCAAGGTACACGGCGTGATGTTCCCTCTGGGCGAGGTGCGCAGCGTATATACGGGTGTTTCCCCTATGGCGGGCGTTCCCTATACGCCGCCCGCGACGTTTTACTGGGGGCAGTAAAGCTTTTGATAATCCACGGCCCGGCGCATATGCGCCGGGCCGTTTACGTATGAAAATTGCAGCGCGGCCGGCAAACCATGGGCCAGGCGGATCCTGGAGGAGATGTTTTTCCCCCGCTAAGCCTGCTATTCCGGGTCACACAGGGCCAACAAACAGCCTTTGTAAACAAACCCGTGCAGGCCGGGCCGGAGGCCCGCGGCCTGCGCAGGGCCGCCGCCCGCGCAGGGTCGCCGCCCGCGCAGGGCTCAAAAAAAGCGGCCGGCAGAGCCGCTCTTTTCATGGTGCTTTTGAATCAGCACTCGGTCTTATGCGCCGCTACCTCGGGCTTTTTCACGCCCACATAGGGCAGGTTGCGGTAATAGCCGTCGTAATCCAGGCCATAGCCCAGCACGAATTCATTGGGGATTACGAAGCCCACGTAGTCCGGGGCGATCTCGCACTCGCGGCGCTCGGGCTTATCCAACAGGCAGCAAATCTTGAGGGAAGCGGGTTCGCGCGCGTTCAAAAGGGTGGTGAGGTGGTTAAGCGTAAGGCCGCTATCCATAATATCCTCCACGATCAGGACGTGGCGGCCCGTGATGCTGGTATCCAGGTCTTTAGCGATGCGCACGATGCCACTGGTCTTGCGGGCATTGTTGCCATAGCTGGAGATGGACATGAAGTCCATTTCCAAATGGCAGGTCATGCTGCGGCTCAGATCGGAAAAGAAATGCACCGCGCCCTTAAGGATGCAGACCAGGATTACATCCTTGCCTTCATAATCTTCGGAAAGCCGGGCGCCCAGCTCCGCCACCCGCGCGGCGATCTGCTCCCGGCTTAGGAGCACGTGGTCGATGTCTTTGTTCATGTCCGTTT
Organism: Candidatus Pelethousia sp.; assembly: GCA_034928145.1. Taxonomy (GTDB): domain Bacteria; phylum Bacillota; class Clostridia; order Christensenellales; family CAG-138; genus Pelethousia. The sequence goes on from JAYFPE010000034.1 coordinate 26,567, forward strand.
TGGCTGCCATGATATCCTCCCTAATCTATTGGTTTACTCGATATGTGACCCGCAGCATGCGCCGCGTGGCTGCATCTACCTTTACGCCCTCCGAGATACCAAAGCCCGGCACGAACAGGGCGTTTTCCCCGCAAAAAACGATGGGTATCTCCCGCTCGGCGCGGGGCACCTTGCGGTCGATAAAGAAAGCCTTAAGCTTCTTTTGCCCCGGCGCGCCCAACAGGAAGAAGCGATCCCCGGGCCGGCGTGGGCGCACCCACATATCCTCGGGCAGCTTGTCCGCATCCATGATGGCGATGGCGGGGTCCTTGATGAGCGGCCCCTCATACGCCTCGGCTGTAAAAACGCCCATGGGTGTTTCCGTTTCGCCTTCGAGGGCTAACGGCAGGCGGAAAAAGGGCTGCTCCCGCTCCGCGCGGGCAGGGGTGAGAATGAGGTTTTCGTAAACGATATCCGCAGCCGCGCCGGGCAGATCCAGATGCGCGCCCGTGCGGGCCTCCAGGAGCTTCGTCAGCAGGGCGATATGCCGCTTCTCCACATCCTTTTGCACGCCAGCCGCCTGGGCCAAGGCCAGCCGCAGGGCGCGGCCGCGCAGGGCGGGGGGCAGGGCATGGAGCAGCGCCCGGTCATAGCCCGGGCCTCTGCGGGCCGCGTCCAGCTCCTCCCGAGCGCGGGCGAAAAGATAATCCTCATCCAGGGCCAGCAGCTCGGCGGAACCCGCCAAAGAGGAGACGATCTCCGGGTTTATATTTTTTTGAATATAGGGCAAAAGCTCGAGTCGGAGGCGGTTGCGGGTACCGTTTTCCACTAAGAGGTTGGTCTCATCCGCTCGCCAGGGCTGACCCTGATCAGCGAGATAGGCTTCTATATCTTCCCGCCGCGCAAAGAGCAGGGGCCGGATAATGTCGCAGCGCCGGGCGCGCATGCCGCAAAGCCCGGCCAAACCGCTGCCCCGAAAAAGGTGCAGCAGCACGCTCTCCGCCTGGTCGTCTAAATGATGGGCCAGGGCGATGCGCGATGCGCCAAAGTGCAGCCGCGCTTCCTCCAAAAAGGCATAGCGCGCCTCCCGGCCCGCTTCCTCCAAGCCCTGCCCAGCCGCCTCGGCCAGGGCGGGCACATCCCTCTTTTGGACGTATAGGGGGATGCTTAACCGCTCGCAAAGCGCTTCCACAAAGGCCATGTCTTCATCCGCAGACGCGCCGCGTATACCGTGGTGCAGGTGCGCCGCATACAGCGAAAAGCCCAGCTCGGGGGCAAGGCTATGCAGGCAAAGCAGCAGCGCCACAGAATCCGCACCGCCGCTTACCGCCGCCACCACGCCCTGTCCGGATTCGATCAAGCGGTAAAGCCGGATGGCTTTCTCTGCCGTTTTGCGGATACCCACGCGCACATCCTCCAAAAGCCTGCTGTTTATATAAAAGTGTACCCTTCAGTATACCCTTCTCCCATGCGTTTGACAAGGGCTTGTGGATGGGGTACACTCGTTGTAGAAAAAAGCTGGAAGGAAGCATATCATATATGAAGCTTGGCGTAGTAGGCTTACCCAATGTGGGCAAAAGCACCCTGTTCAACGCCATCACCCAGGCCGGGGCGCAGGCCGCCAACTATCCCTTCTGCACCATCGAGCCCAATGTTGGCGTGGTGGCCGTGCCCGATGAGCGGCTTGACGTGCTGGCCAAAATGTACGATCCGGAAAAGATCACGCCCACGGCCATCGAATTTGTGGATATCGCGGGCCTTGTGCGGGGCGCGAGCCGGGGCGAGGGCCTGGGCAACAAGTTCCTTTCCCATATCCGCGAGGTGGACGCCATCGTCCACGTGGTGCGTTGTTTTGAGGATGCGGATATCGTGCATGTGGATGGCTCCGTAAACCCCGCCCGCGACATGGAGACCATCAATTTAGAGCTGATCTTCGCGGATCTTGAAACCATCGAGCGCCGCATTGACCGCGCTATAAAAAACAGCAAGAGCGGTGAAAAGAAGTTCTTCCGGGAGGCGGATTTTCTCAAATCCATCAAAACGCACCTGGAGGGCGGCAAACCCGTGCGCAGCATGGCCCTCTCCGAAGAGGAGCGCGCCGAGGCAAAGGAGCTGTTCCTGCTCACGGATAAGCCCGTGATCTACATAGCCAACATCGCGGAAGATGAGATTGGCCGGAACCTGCCCGCCGTAGAGCAACTTTATGCCGAAGCCGCGGCCGAAGGAGCGGAGGCCATCACCATTTGCGCCCGCACGGAGGAGGAGATCGCCCAGCTTCCACCCGGGGAAAAGGCCGAGTTTTTAGAAGCGCTGGGCATTGGGGAAAGCGGACTCGACCGCCTCGTCAAGGCCTGCTACAGCCTTTTGGGCCTGATCAGCTACCTCACCGCCGGCCCCAAAGAAGTCCGCGCCTGGACGATCGAAAAGGGCACGAAAGCCCCCCAGGCGGCGGGCAAAATCCACACAGATTTTGAAAAGGGCTTTATCCGGGCCGAGATCGTCCCCTACGCCACGTTGGTGGAGTTAGGCTCCATGGCCGCCTGCAAGGAAAAGGGCCTCGTGCGCAGCGAGGGAAAAGAATACGTGATGCAGGATGGGGATGTGGTGTTGTTCCGGTTTAATGTATGAATACGCTTTGAAAAGCGCAAGCGGGGCTGCAGCCGGAATCTTCCGGAGCGGCCCTTTTTGTTTATGCGCGCGCCGATGGCGCTCCACGCCGGTCCTTGACAAGGCGGGTTGACCGGCGTATCATTAATATGAAAAGTATGAATTTCACATTTATGCGCGGAGGTGCAATCATGAGTTTGCCACAGGGAAAACATATCTTCGGCACTGTAAAGGTGGGCGAACGGGGGCAGATCGTCATCCCCAAAGAGGCGAGGGAGCTCTTCAACATCCAGCCCGGCGATACGCTGCTCGTATTGGGCGATGAAAAGCGTGGCCTGGCCATTAGCAAAGCCGATGTTATGAAGGAGATTGCCTTAAAAATACTCAGCGGGTTCGTAGAAACCGATATTGACGAAGCGGAGTGCCAAGATCAATGAAGCTATGCCGGTTTGCGCCCGAAAAAAGCACCCTGCCCGCATTTGCGGCAGGGATCGCGGCGGTATTGTTAAGCCTTGCGGTGGCGCTGTTTAACGGCGCGCCCGCCGAAACGGCCATGCATATATTCCTGCAAGATTTCCTGATGATCTATCTGCTGGGATTCTGCTTTCCGCTTGCGTATGTGCAAAGGCGGGGGCCGGGTCGATATGCGGCGCTGGGCATTACCAAACGCAAACCGGGCCTGAGCCGGGGAGTCGGTCCGCTTTCATTATAAATCCCTCTTTGCCATCAGCTATATTCTTGCCGCCGGTGTTTTTGAAATGGTGTTCTTCTATGGGTTTATGCGCCATTATTTTGATAAGGCCTTCGGAATTATTCCGGCCAACCTGCTAACAGCATTCTTTTACAGCCTTGGCCACGCCGGCTTTCAGCCCGGGTTTCTAAAGCTGCTCTTTGTCGGTATTCTATATTGCTCGACGATTTACATAACGGGCAATATTTTCATTATCTTCCCCTTCTTCTGGGGCGTAGGCGCGATTTGGGATGTTCTGATCAACTCGAGCGCGGGGCGGTCTTTGCAAAACGGCTCTTCGTTCATCGTGGCCCTTTGCCTGCTGGCCGCCATGCTCCAATTTGTGCTCCTGCAAGGAAAGGGGCTAGGCCGCAGCGCGGGCCATGCGCAAGCCGTTCCGGCAGGACCGGCCGGGCAAAAGTGAACCTTGGATGAGTTTTATGGACACAAAATGTTAACAAATGCTAGATGCCCTTGTGTTTGACGGGATTTGCTGTATTATATACAAAGTGAAAAGATCCGCTCTTGCGGTTTATGAATTAAAGAATGACAGGAAAGGGAGAACATGAGCAACAACCACAACGACGAGCGCATACCCGTCCCCGGTGAAACTATAGCGGACGAGGTGCTGGATACAACCGTAGGCGCCGAGGCCGGGGCAGCTGCCATCGCGCCCGCCGCGGATGCGTCCGCAGAGCCCGAAGCGCCGAAAAAGGCGCGCAAGGCCGCCAAGGAAAAGAAACCGAAAAAGCCGAAGAAGCCCTGGACAAAGAAGCGAATCATCATCCTGGCGGTGATCGTCGTGCTGGCGTTGCTGCTGGCTTATTCCTGCGTAGCCGCGCCCATCATCGCGGCCAGCGCCGCCCGCTCACAGGTATCGACGGCCCTAGGCGTTACTACCCTCAGCGCCCGGGAGATCATCACCTCCATCAGCGCCACCGGCATCGTGGAGAGCGCGGATAAGCACTATGTTTATCCCACCACGGCAGCCTACTCCGTCATGGAGGTGCCCGTGGAGGTAGGCGACGCGGTGCAGGAGGGGGATATCCTTTGCCTGCTGGACGACAGCTCCATTCAGGATCAGATCGACAGCAGCGAACTCTCCCTCACCCAAAGTGAAAAATCCGCCAACCAGCAGGTGAAGACCGCGCGCGATAGCTACAACGCCCTGCAAAATACCGTTCAGGATGGCACCAATAGCACCCTCATCAGCGCCCAGGCGCAGGTGACCAGCGCCTATAACGCGTATCTTTCCGCCGTGGACAGCTACAACCAGTACCGGAGCGTAGAAGATCGGTATTACAGCGCGGAGAGAGCGTTGAGCAATGCGAACAACGCAAAGGCAACGGCAGATGCGGCCTTAACGGCAGCGCAGGACGCCGTTACGGCAAGCCCAACCGATCAGATTGCATTGGATGCTCTCACGGCGGCGCAAACCGCTGCTGACAATGCCTTGGCCGCTTATACTGCCGCCGAGGCGGACTATAAGAGCGCCTCTACGGCCTATTCGGCTGTTTCCGGCAAGGGGACATCCCTTTCCTTGGCGATCGACTCGGCCTACAACTCGTATCTCTTTGCCCTGCAAAGCATGGACGCAGCCGTAGCCTCTGTGGAAACGCAGATCGAGAGCAGCAAAAACCAGCTAAGCAGCACCAAGATCAGCGCGGAAACAGCGAGTAAGACCAAGGATCTGACCTTGGAGCAGCTCGAGGGCTCCCTTTCGGATACCATCGTGCGCGCGCCCGCCTCGGGCACCATCACGGCTGTATACGCCACAGTGGGCGGCCCCGGTTCCGGATTGATGTTCGTGATCGAGGATGTGGATGACCTGATCGTGAAAACCACGGTGAAGGCATTCGACGTGGGCACCGTAAAGCCCGGCCTGCCCGTAACCATCAAAAGCGACGCCACAGGCGAGGACGTATACGACGGCGCGCTCACCTTCATCGCCCCGGCCACGCAGAAAACCGCCACGGGTGATACCAACGCCGCCAGCGAGGTGTTTGACGCGGAGGTGGCCGTATCCAGCAAGAATACGGGCCTGCGCATCGGCATGAGCGTACGCCTCAATTATATCGTAGATAAGCAGGAAAGCGTGTTGGCCGTGCCATATGACGCGGTGTATACCAACGCCTCCGGCCAGGATTGCGTGCTGGCCGCCCTCGATAACGGCAAGGGAAAGTATGTGCTTACGGAAATGCCGGTCACCCTAGGCATCGAGAGCGACCTCGATGTAGCCATCTCCGGCGAGGGCATCGTGGAAGGCCTGCGCATTCTCAACGAGCCGGAGGGCCGTTTCCCTGGCGAAGTGATCACCCTGATATAAGGGGGAGCCATGGCAAATATCATCAATATGCGCGGCATCATCAAGCGCTTTTATATCGGCCAGCCCAATGAACTGGAGATTCTCCATGGCATCGACCTGGATGTTGCCAAGGGGGAGTTCATCTCCATCGTGGGCGCATCCGGCAGCGGAAAGAGCACCCTGATGAATATCATCGGCGCGCTGGACCGGGCCACCAGCGGCGACTACCTGCTGGATGGTACGGACGTGGCGGCCGCACAGGATAGCGAGCTTTCCGCTATCCGCTGCAGCAAGGTGGGCTTCGTGTTTCAAAATTTCAACCTCATCCCCCGCACGAACGCGCTCAAGAATGTAGAGCTGCCCATGATGTACGCGGGCCTCTCCCAGCGCATGCGCACGGCGCGGGCGCAGGAATTGATGGCTCTTGTGGAGATGGACGACCGTATGTTCCACCAGCCCAACGAGCTTAGCGGCGGCCAGAAGCAGCGCGTAGCCATTGCCCGGGCCATGGCCAATGACCCGGCCATCATCCTCGCGGATGAGCCGACCGGTGCGCTGGATTCCAAAACGGGCCGTTTGGTGATGGATATCTTCCACCAGCTCAACCGCAGGCAGGGCAAAACCGTGGTACTTATCACCCACAACCGCGAGCTGGCCAAAGAAACGGGGCGCATCGTCACCATGCGGGACGGTATGCTCTACGGGGAGGCGTAGCCATGGGCTTGGATATAGGAGAAAACATACGCCTGGCCTGGGAAGGCCTCAGGGCGAACAAGAGGCGGGCGCTTTTGACCCTGCTGGGCATCATTATCGGCATCGGCTCGGTAATCGGCATCCTCACGGTGGGCGAGGGCCTTTCGGCCAATATCACCGGCGAGATGGCCGCCATGGGCGCTGGCAACGTAACCATCTATTTTAAGGAGCGGGATAACGAGTTTAACGACAACTCGCCCATTGCGCAGCAGGCCTTTGGCATGTCCGAGGATGATTATTTCACGGACGAAATGTTTACAGCCCTGATGACGCGCTATCCCAATACCGTAACCAAGATGGCCCTGCTGGAGATGATGCCGGGCGGCCAGGTGAAAAAGGGCCGGGATTACGCCAACGTCAGCGTATACGGCGTAAACGAGAACTACCTGCCCATGAATGACATTGAGCTTCTCACAGGCCGCAACATCCGCGCCAAGGATAACGAGGGCACCCGAAACGTGGCCATGGTATCCGATAAGCTGGTGAACAATATGTTCGGCGGCAACCCGGAGGCGGCCCTCGGGCAGGAGGTACAGGCCACGCTGGGCGGCGATATCTATACCTTCTCGGTCGTTGGCGTTTATAAATACAAGCAGAGCGCCATGATGGGTATGATGTCCTCCTCCTCGGAAAAGGATATCACCACCGAGCTATACATCCCCATCAACACAGCCAAGCGCTACAACGGCACCCGCATGGGCTATTATGAATACGCTATCGCGGGCGTTACGGGGGATAGCCGCGTTGCCGCCACGCAAATCGAGGATTTCCTCAGCCGTTATTATGTAGATAACGAGGATTATAGCGCGGCGGCCATGTCTATGGAATCCGTCACCGATATGGTCTCCTCCATGATGGATACCCTGAGCATCGCCATCTCCGTAATCGCAGGCATATCCCTCTTAGTAGGCGGCATCGGCGTGATGAACATCATGCTGGTCTCCGTAACGGAGCGTACCCGCGAGATCGGCACCCGCAAGGCCCTTGGCGCTACCAATACCAACATCCGCCTGCAATTCGTGGTGGAGAGCGTGATCATTTGCCTGGTGGGCGGCATTATCGGCATCCTCTTCGGCGCGCTATTGGGCTACGCGGGCAGCTCCCTGCTCAACGCGCCCAGCGGCCCTACGCCCGCCTCCATCATTATCGCCTTCGGTTTCTCCATGGCCATCGGCGTCTTTTTCGGCTACTACCCTGCCAACAAGGCCGCCACGCTCGACCCGATCGAGGCCCTGCGGTATGAGTAAGGGTTTCCCCTAGGGGCTATCGGTCGCCAAACCTATAGGTATAAGCAAAAAGGCATCCCGGCGGGATGCCTTAGTCTATCAAGGAGCAAAAGGGTCTTCCCATGGAAAAGCACATGCACGCGTTGCGATAGCGGTAGTATAAAACTTCATAGGGATAAAAACAATGCCACCTGCAATCCACGAAGCCCCGGGGAGCTGAATGGCGTAAGTGACACCGAAGTTAAATATATCATACATGCTAGGAAAAGTCAACTTTTGGGAATATCGTCCCCATGTGATATGCGCTCCCTTATCGCGAATTCTTGCTGGGCGGAAAGTATTGAGCGGCAAAACGGCGCAATTCATCTTCGTTTTCAAAACCGGTGCCGCTTTGCATTTTGCTTTCCATGATGCTCTGCTGAACGGGCTTAGGGAGAGAATTGAAATATGCCGATTTCTTCAAGTCAAACACGGCGCACCTCCTAAATCTGTAGTATGCGCATAGTTTTCGCAGGCGGAATTTAATTATCCATCCAAATGCCTGCATAGCTGTGAACGAGCATGTGCCTGCTGACCGGCATCTATTCCGCCGCCTTCCCACGCGGTGGTATCCGTCTTAAGCCCAGCATTGACACAGTATGGGCGGTATGATAAAATCAGCCCAGTCCTAGGAGGGTATGTTGTGGCGTATTATATTCGCATTAGAAAATAACAGGCAATAAAAAGCGGATTCCATTCTTTTGAGTGGGCTTTTTGTCATACCTGTTTTGCGAATATTACACACATTCTGAACCCCCAATTGGCCTTTATCACAAAAGGCTATGCTTCGTGTATATTTCGTATAATGTGCAGGTTTAAAGTTCACTTGGTGAAGAAGAACCTGCATTTTTTATTGCCTTTTCTTGCGCAATAAAAAATGCGGGAGGATTCAGCATGTCAAAAAACAAGCGATACTGCACAAACGAAACGAAAGATCCGGCTGTTTCAAAAAACTTTATGACCAGCCAGCGTCTATTGGATCGGATTGTTGAACTCAGCACGATTGAAAAGAACGATATGGTCATTGAAATCGGGGCGGGCAAAGGACATTTAACCCGTGCACTCTGTAGAAAATGTGGTTATCTTTATTCGATAGAAATAGATAAGGAGCTATTTGAGAAAACAAAATCGAAATTCTCTGGTGTTTCTAACCTCCGGCTCATTCACGGCGATTTTCTAAAGTACAGTTTGCCTGCAAAAGGGGAGTATAAGGTTTTCTCTAATATTCCTTATTTTATTACTACACAGATAATTGATAAATTAACGGAGGCGCCCAATCCCCCTAAGGATATATGGATCGTTGTAGAAAAGGGCGCGGCAAAAAGATTTATGGGAATGCCACGAGAAAGCAGTAAATCTTTGCTTTTAAAGGTGAATTGGGAAATGGAGCTCCTCTATCATTTTAAAAAAGATGATTTTCATCCCAAACCCTCTGTTGATTCAGTTTTAGTGCGTCTATCAAAAAAAAGCAATCCGGATTTGGATAAGGCTGATTTTTACGCCTTTAGAAAATTCGTTGCCCATTCATTAAAATACGGCTTGTTCAGCCTGCTGACAAAGAAACAAGTTTCGATGGCTTTGAAGCTTGCAGATTTACCGCCATTGCAGGCAGATGGGGAAATCCTTTATATTCAATGGCTTTGCTTGTTTCGATGCTATAGGAAATTCCATAGGCCATAAAAATGCACAAGGGATCCCTCATCGGCAACGAGTCAATAATGCCAGATTGAAAATCTCTATCATGCTAAGCCCGGCCGCGCCATGCAGCCGGGCTTAGACTTTCATGCCCTTTATGTTATGCGGATGCGGGCCCTATTTCCCGCAAACGATCAGCGAGGCGAAGATGCCGTTGGCTACGAAGAGGAGGGCCGTTACATACATGCCCGCCCGCATGCCGTATAAGGACATGACAAAGGCCATGGCAATGGGGCAGAGGATCTGCGCCAGGGTTTTGGAGATCATTAAAACGCTGGTGGAAAAGCCCGTGCTTTCCGGATTGAGGGAAGCGCCCTCGCTGAGGGAAAGGGGGATGCAGGAGCCGCTGGCCAAGCCGGCGACGCAGCAGGCGGCGAGCAGCGCCGGCGGTTGGTTGATCAGCAGGGCGGCGGCCCAGGCTGCCGCGGAGATGAATGCGCCCGCGGCCAGGATCAGGCCGGGCCGAAGGGGCAGGCGCGGCGAGCCAAAGCGGCTGATGGTGCTGGTGACCCAGAAGAGGGAGAGGCAGAGGGCGGCGATAGCGGGGCTGCTTAGGCTGACGGAAACGTAGCGGATCGTCCACACGATAATGCCGCTTTGCCCGGCAGCGCCAAAAAAGATCGTGAGCAGGAGGGAAATATAACAGCGGTTTCCCAAAAGCTTTTTCACATCCGCCAAGGTCAAACGCGGCTCCATGCGGCTGCTCACGCTTACCTTGGCGCGCATAGAATAGGTGACAGCCGCAAACTGGGCGATCAATGCCAGGCAGGCAAGGCCCACGATGATATAGATGGCGCGCCAGGGGAAACGCCTAAGCAGCGCTTGGAGCAAGAGCGGGGTCGCCACGCCGCCGATGCCGAAGATGCCGTGCAGCGCGCCCATATGCCTGGCCGTATCGCCGCGGTGCAAATCCGCCAGGAAGGCGCTTTGGCAGGTATCCACCGCGCCATGGCCCAGACCCATGATGAAGCAGGCCAGCAGGAACAGGGTAAAAGGCAGGGGGGCGCCCTGGGCGAGCAGCGCCCCGCAGGCGAGCAGGCCGCACCAGATGATGACCTCGGCCTTTTTGTATTTTCCCTGGAAAAGGGCGGTAGCCAGCAGGGCCGCCAGGGCGCCGATGCTGATCATGCTGCTCATCAGGCCCTCCTGCGCGCCCTGCAAGCCATAGCTATCGATGATATCGCTGAGCACCACGGCCAGCGTGCCCGTCCAAAGGGCCGTGGCTACTACCGAGAGCATCAAAGAGGCGTTGTATCGTTTTAGGTCGCGATCCCGCATAGTATTCCTCTATCTTTCCTCATGAAAGCAGCAGAAAGGCATGTGCCCTTCTGCTGCGGCCAAGCCGGCTGTTTCTCGCTTTAAACAGTCGCTTGCTTGCTGTGGATGATCTTGTTGCGTACCACGGAATCCAGCAGAACGGTCGAGATGATCAGCACGCCGATGATGGCGTCGCGCCACTCGCTGGGAACGGAGAGCAGGTTCATGCAGTTGGTGACGATGGTGATTTCCAGCGCGCCCACCACCGTGCCCAATATGCTGCCCGAGCCGCCCGCCGCGCTGGTGCCGCCCATGTAAACGGTGGCAAGAACGGGGAGCAGGTAGGCGTTGCCCAAATCGGACTGCACGGAGTTCATGCGGGCTACGAAGAGGATGCCCGCAAAGGCCGATAGCATGCCGCTAAGGATGAAGGCCCGCATGATCACGCCCCTGGTGTTGATGCCGGACATCATCGCGCATTCACGATTGGAGCCCACCGCGTAGCATCGCCTGCCGAAGTTGGTCTTCTTGAGCAGCAGCGTGCCCAGGATGACCAATATCACCATGGTGACGATGGGCATCTGCAAAAACCCGAAGAGGGTGCCGTTGCCGATAAAGCGGAAAGCGGTGTCAAAATCGTAGAGCACATAGCCTTGCAGGATCACATAGGCAAAGCCGAACACGGCCCATTGCAGCCCATAGGTGGAGATAAAGGAAGGGATGCCTACGTAGGCGATCATATAGCCATTCAGCGCGCCCAGCAAACCGCCGAGCGCCAGAGCGGCCAGGATGGCCAGCACGAAATGCACCTGGAACTGCTTGATCAAAATGGCCGCGATCACCGCGCAGATGGTCATGATGGAACCGGAGGATAGATCCGGCCCATTGGTAATGACGGTGATGGTTTGGGCGATGCCCAGCACGATCAGGATGCTGGCGTTGGTTAGGTTGTTGCTGATATTCCTAAGGGTGAAAAAGGATTCGTCCGCCCAATAGCCCAACAGGAGGATCGCCAGCAAGACGAAGACCCTGCTGAGCGCCGGCAGCGCGTCTACCGAGAGGCGTAAAGGCTTGGTGTTTGTTTTGCCGCTCATTTCTTAACCTCCTTGGACGCGATGCTCACTTGGAAAACGATCGCCATGATGATGACAAGGCCGATGATGGCGGGCTGCCAGAGGGAAGGGATGCGGATTACGTTGAGCCCGCTGCGGATCACGGTGAGCAGCGCCACGCCGATGATGGTGCCCTTTACATCGCCCTTGCCGATGTTGAGGCTGGTGCCGCCCAAAATGGTGGCGGCGATGGCCTCGAATTCCCACTTGGTGCCTACGAGGGGATCCGCCACCTCCAGCCGCGCCACCAGAATGACCGCGGCCAGGCCCGTGAGCAGGCCGGCAAAGGCGTAAACGAGCCATTTCCACAGGGCGATGTTGATGCCGGAGAGGCGCGCGCCCTCGTAGTTGCCGCCGATGGCGAAGAGGTAGCGGCCAAACCTGGTATGATCCTGGATCACAATGGCCCCGATATAGAGCAGGAAGCAGCAGATCGCGGCCATGGGGATCGTGCGGTTCACCAGGCTGCCCAGGAAAATAAAGGATTCGTTGGAAACAATGATGCCGATCTTATCCGTAAGCACCAGGGCAAAGCCATAAAATACACCCTGCGTGCCCAGCGTTACGATAAAGGGCTGCAAACCGCAATAGGAGATCAGCAGGCCGTTGAGCGCGCCGCAAGCGAGGCCCGTGAGCGCGCCGATGAGGAACACGGCGGGAATGGAAGCGCCCGCATTGAGGGCCAGCGCCGCCGTGATGCCGGAGAGTGTAAGGATTCCGCCCAGCGAGAGGTCCAGGCCGCCGCTGATGATCACAAAGGTAGCCGCGGCGGATACGACCAGCAGCACAGACCCTTGCTGGAGCAGGATCAGCAGATTGCGCGTGGTCAGATACTGCTTGGATACAAAGCTGAAAGCGATGACCAAGAGCAGAATGAACCAGGTCACAATGGGGATGCGTTTGATTATGCCGCCGACTTTATCCATCTTGCCGCTCCTCCGCCATGGCGCCTTCCATCGCGTAAGAGATGATCAGCTCCTGGGTGGCTTCGCCGGCGCTGAGTTCTTTTACGATCCGTCTGTTGCGCATAACATATATCCGATCGCTCATACCGATGATCTCCGGAAGCTCGGAGGAGATCATCAGAATGGCTTTTCCTTCTTTAACCAACTCATTCATCAGGGCGTAGATCTCGCCCTTGGCGCCCACGTCGATGCCCCGCGTCGGCTCGTCGAAAATGATCACATCCGCCTTGGTGGCCAGCCATTTTGCCAGCACGACCTTTTGCTGGTTGCCGCCCGAAAGGTTGCGGGCCAGCTGCTCCCGCGAGGGCGTGACGATGTTGATATCCTTAATGTAGCGATCCACAAATTGGTTCTCCGCCTTGGCGCGGATCCAGCCATAGGGCTCAAGCTTATCCATGCTGGCCATTACGATGTTCTGCGCCACGGAGAGGATTAACGAGAGCCCCTGGCGCTTGCGGTCCTCCGGCAGCAGCGAAAGGCCGCTTTCGATCACCTGGTGGGGCGTGAGCTTTTTATCAACTTCCTTGCCCAAGAGGTAGATTTTGCCGCATTCATAAGGATCCACATGGAAGAGCGTACGCGCCAGCTCCGTTCTGCCAGCGCCCACCAGCCCGGCCAGGCCTATGATCTCGCCCCGGCGCATTTCCAGGCTGATATCCTCCAGCTTTTCCTTCTCCGCGTAAAGGTGCTCTACCTTGAGCGCTATTTCGCCGGGAACCTGCCGCTCGCGCTTATAAAGATCGGCGATCTCGCGGCCCACCATCAATTTAACCATTTCGTCCGTGGCGATCTCGTTCACGCCGCGCGTGGCGATGAATTTTCCATCCCGCAGGATGGTGATGCGGTCGCCTATGATGGGGATCTCCTGCAGCCTGTGGGAAATATAGATAATGCCGATGCCCTGCGCGGTGAGCGAGCGCACGATCGCAAAGAGCTGCTCGATCTCCACATCCGAAAGGGAGGCGGTGGGTTCATCCATGATGAGGATCTTGAGGTTATGGGTGAGCGCCTTGGCGACCTCCACCATCTGCTGCTGCGCGGTTGTGATGGAATTTGCCGGGGCGTGGGTATCCACATTCATTTTCATACCGGCAAGAAGCTTTCGCGCGTCCTTATGCATCTTTTTCTTATCGACGAACAGGCCGAGTTTCTTGGGCATGTGATCGATATAAATATTCTCGGCAACATTCAGGTAGGGAACCATGTTAAACTCCTGGTAAATGATGCCGATGCCGTTCTTTTTGGCGGCAATGGGGTTAAACCGGGTGACTTTTTTGCCTTCGATGAACAATTCGCCGCCATCCGGGGAATAGGCGCCTGCCAGAATCTTCATCAGGGTGGATTTGCCGGCGCCGTTTTCGCCGATCAACACATGCACTTCCCCGCGCTTGAGGTTGAAATCCATATCGTCCAAGGCCTTTACACCGGGAAAGACCTTGGTGATATGCTTCATCTCCAGTAAATAATCATTTTCCATAGCGGTTTATCTCTTTCTCTCAATCAAAACGCACGCCCGCCGCTATCTGGGTGGGAGAGGGAGCGCCCACTTGCGGCGGCTGCCGGTTTCGGCCAGGAATGCCCCGGCGCATCCGGGGGCGGAGCCTTCCGCCCCCGAAATGTTGGCCGGAGCACCTGTTCCGTCAAAGCGGGCCAGCCTGCGGGTTTATTTATTCTGCAGCGCCGTGGGGCGCTCGTCCATCTCCACGAGGTTGTCGGAGGTGACGATGGTGATAGGGCAGTTGATCAGGCGCGGCACAGATTCGCCGTTGAGCGCGCGGATCGCGGCCACAACGCTCAGATAAGCCTGCTGGTATACGCCCTGGGATACGGTGAATACTTCGGAACCATTCTCTACGGCCGCGTACTGGGGCTCCTGTACGTCAAAGCCGCTGATCAGCACTTTGCCTTCGAGTCCGGCAGCCTTCACGGCTTCCACAGCGCCTTCGGCCTGGTTGCCGCCCATGGCCATGATGGCGGAGAGGTCATCGCCCCACTTGGTGATATAGTCTTCAGCCAGCTTGCGGCCTTCGTCGACCAGCCACTTGGTTACGCCGGATTCCACGGTGATCTCGGGGTACTTCTCCTTAAACCAATCCATGCAGGCTTTGGTGCGCACATCGGAAGTAGCCTGGCCAGGCACGCCCTCCATTACCAGCACCTTGCCCTTGCCGCCGATGCGGCCCGCCATCTCCTCGGCGATCATCTGGCCAACCAGGGTGTTATCTACGCCCACATAGGTGAGATAATCCACATCGCTGGGGCCCATGGTGTTGTCATAGATCACGGGGATGCCGGCGTTGATCAGATCCTGCACCGGGCCCTTGACCGCGTCCGTGTTGGCAGGGGCCAGCACGACCGCATCCACGCCTGTGGTGATCAGGTCTTCCAGGATGCGCTTTTGCTCTTCCACGTTATCCGCCTTGCTGGGGGAATAATCCAGGATTTCGACGCCCAGGTTCTCGCCGGCCTTCTTGGCCGCGATGATGTGGGATTCCCACACGGGGATGGCCGCACTCTTGACGACCACGGCGATGGTGTACTTCTTGGCGGGCACGGCGTCATAGCCGAACTCTTCGGCGGAAACGCTGCCTTCGGAGCCGACCATCACGATCTCGCCGGAAGAGGCGGGGGCTTCAGCCGCGGGGGCTTCGGAGGCGGGGGCTTGTGCAGGTTCGTTGGCCTCGGGTTGGCTCTGCGCGGGCGCTGCGGGCTGGCTGCATCCAATGGCCAAGGCCATCGCAAGCGCCAAGATCAGGCATAACAACTTTTTCATTTTTTGGTTACTCCTTTTTTATTTTTGAGTTTCTCTGGAAATAAAGTTTGGACATCGCCTTATTTCCACATCAGGTCAAAGGCCTGAAATCAAAATCTAGGTAAGGGGGAAGGCCAGGGTGGTCATTTGGCTGTTTGCACTCTGGGTGGTATCCACGCGGGTGTATTGCACCACCACGGGCAGGGAGGCCTCGACCAGCGCCGCATAGGGTACGCCGCGCAGGATGTGCGCGCCCTTTGGGTCCGTTAGCTTGTCCATGCGGATATGGTGCGTTCTTTGGGGCGCGCAGGCCACGCGGTATCCTTCGACCGGCGGCTGATCCTCATAATAAAGGGTGAGGCTGAGCGCGCATTCCTGATCCGACGTATTCAGTACGCAGATGGATTCGTGGCTGACATAATGCCCTTCGGAGGAAATCTCCGGCCAGTACATATCGGGGATCAGCCAGGTTTTGCTGCCAATGGCTCTCATGAGTTAGGTTGCTCCTTGCTGGGTAAAAATCATGCGCCGCGGGTTCATGCCCGCTTTCCCCTTAACGCTGGGGAAGGGTCTCGCGCTCATAGGCCCGCATCCGTTCGATCCATTCACCGCCCACGGGCACGCCGGCCTTGAGGCAATAATAATCCCACACGGGGGCAAAAGGCAGGGATTTGTTCTCCTCGTGCAGCGCCAGGCGCGCTGTGTAATCGCCGGCGGCCTCCGCTGCGCGGCCCTCTGCAATGGGCGTGAGGCAGGCGTTGAGCAGGGCCTTGCGCGCGTTGCGGGTGCCGATGGCCCAGGAAGCGATGCGGTTAATGGAGCCGTCGAAATAATCGAGGCCGATGTGCACCTTATCCGTATAGTTGTTGTGGATGATCTCGTTCATAATGCTTTGCAGCTCATCATCCCATAGCACCACGTGGTCGCTATCCCAGCGCACGCCGCGGCTGACATGCAGCATCACACCCTCTACAAAGGGAACGACGGCCGTAAGCTTGGCGGCAATGGATTCCGTGGGGTGAAAATGCCCCGCGTCCAGGCAAACATACTTGCGGTTTTTGGTGCAGTAATTGAGCGCGAATTCATGGCTCACCACCGTGTAGCTCTCGATGCCGAAGCCGAAGAGCTTGCTCTCGAGGGCATCCACCTCCAGGCTGGGATCGATCGGATGGGCGAAGATCTCATCCAAGGACTCCAGCATGCGCTGGCGGGGGGCAGCCGTATCCGCCGGGATATCCTTATAGCCGTCCGGCATCCAGAAGTCGGTGATGCAGGCCGAGCCCTGCGCCTTGCCGAATGCGGCGCCGATCTCGCGGCAGCGCTTGCCATGCTCCACCCAGAATTTACGGGTATCCGCCTTGGGGCTGGCTAGGGAAAAATCGCCGTCCATGCGGGGGTGGGAGAAAAACGTGGGGTTAAAATCCAGCGCCAGTTTCTGCGCTTTGGCCCAATCGAGCCAATTGCGGAACAGGTCGGCTGTATAGGCGTCCCTATCCACCTTTTTATCGCGAACTTCCGCCTGGCAGGCGTGCAGGCCGACCCGCAGCCGCCCGGGGATCAGGGAAATGGCCTCGGCGATATCCGCGCGTAGCTCGTCCGCCGTGCGGGCGCGGCCCGGGTAATTGCCCGTGACGGCGATACCGCCTGAAAGGCTGTTGGCTCCGTCAAAGCCAATCAGGTCGTCCCCCTGCCAGCTATGCATGGTGACGGGGACAGCATCGGCCTGCGCCATGGCCGCTTCGACATCGACGCCATGGGCGGCGTAGGTTTCTTTAGCATAGGCATAGCCTTGCAGAATGGTCTTCTCGTTCATAATTTCTCCTAACTGCGCGGGGCTTGCGGCTGCGCGCCCCTTACTTCCAGTAAACAAACTTCTTGCGCGCGGCCAGCTTTTCGATCAGCGCTTCGGGGATAGGCTTTTCCAGGGCGCCCACGCAATCCGCCAGGTGGGACATATTATCGAAAGAGGCGATGGGTACGGATGGGAAAAGCTTTTCCGCCATGATATACATATAGGTAAGATCCATGATGGAATACGCGCCTTCGGCCGCGATGCTTTGCATCAGCCCATAGATATCGTCGTTGGAGGCGTTGCCATACACCTCGGTCACGCTGGCCGGCAGGGCTTCGCCTGCCGCGCGGCGGGCGAAATAACCCTTGGCTACGGACATATAGGCCATCACATTCATGCCGCTCTCTGCATGATAGGCCCGGGTCTCCTCATCCATCAGGATAAAGGTTTTATCCGCCAGATTGAAGAAGTTGATATCCGCCAGGCTCCACATCAGCTGGTTGCAGCTAAAGCCCTGCAGGCCGTGTTCCTTGCAGTAGGCCTGGGCCTCCTTGATGCGGGGCAGCGCCCAGTTGGAGCAGCCGTAATAGCGGATATGCCCGGCCTTGCGCGCATCATCCAGGCATTCCATGATCTCGGAGACAGGAGTACCGGGGTCGTCCCTATGCAGGAAGTAGAGGTCGATATAATCCGTGTTTAGGTATTCCAGGCTCTCTTTGAGATCCTTTTCGATGCATTTGCGGTTCACCCGGGGGATCTCCATATGGCCCCAATCCGGGTGCGCGCCCTTGGTGGCCAGGATGAGCTGGCCGCGCTTGCCATTCTCCCGCAGCCAGTTGCCCACCACGCGTTCACTCACACACTTGGGACCCTCGCCCCAATCGCCATAGATATGCGCCGTATCCAGGAAATTACCGCCCGCATCGAGGAACTTGCTGATCTGCGCCTTGGCCTCGGCCTCGGGCATGGCGGTACCGTAATTGACCGTGCCCAGGCAAACGGGGGATACGGCTAAATCCGTATGGTTGAATTTAATGTGTTGCATGCGCTACGCCTCCTATCATGCTCGCCCGCTCAAACATCCTGCTTCATCACGTACTTGCGGTACAGCGGCAGGTATACTTCCTGGTCGCGCACCACGCACCCGCTCTGCACATGGCCCTTTTGGATCAGGTCGTAGCATTTGTCGCAGCAGATGCAGCATTTTGAGCGCACCATGCCGCCGTTTTTCATAATGTCCTCAGCAAAATCCGGGTAGGCAAAGGCTTGGCGGCCAAAGCCCGCCAGGTCGAACCAGCCTTCCTTTATGCCACCCGCGGCCACGTTCGCACCAAAGTTTTCAAACCAGCTCAGGCCAGTGCACACGAAGGTGCCGCCGGGGACGGCTTCCTTAATGCGGCGGGTCATATCGAGCAGCGCGAACTCGCCTTTATAAGGCTCGATCACGGCATCCTCCTCCAGCTCGGCCAGGTAACCGCGGCCCGTGGGCTGGTAGCGGGGGAGCATGGTGGAAAGGTTGATCATATCCACGCCCTCGGCCACCAGCATATTACAAAGCTGGATCACCTCGGCGGGGTCCGGCTCCATCACGCCATCGACCTGTTTCATGCCCCAGCCATGGGGCCAGGGGATGCAGTCATAGGCGTTGAGGCGCACGCAGATGTCGATCTTGTCGCCGCAGCGCGCTTTGATGCCGTGGATGATATCGAACACGGCGCGGGTGCGGTTCTCAAAGCTGCCGCCGTATTTGCCGGGCCGGTTGTAGGCAGCCAGCAATTCGCGCAGGATGTATTCGTGGCAAACCTTTACGTCTACAGAGTCAAAGCCGCACTCCACGGCCAGCTCCGCGCCGCGGATGAAGCCCTCGATAATTTCTTCAATCTTTTCATCGGTTGCAAAGGTGATCTTACCGGATTGCCCGTCGATAGAGTTGTGATGGTCGATATAGGGATTGGCCACCACCGCCAGGGGCGTGGAGCGCCAGTTGGCGTCCGTGCTGCGGCGGCCGGAATGGGTAAGCTGCAAAACGTTATAGGGCTTGCGGCCATATTTGGCGATGGCAGCGGCGTCGCTCTCCTGCACCAAACGGCGGATCTCGGGCACGGTTTCTTTTTTAATGATCATCTGCAGGGGGTTGCAGCGCCCGTCGTCGGATACGGTGATGGACTCGTACCAGATCAGGCCCGCGCCGCCCTCGGCATAGCGCTTGTAGCGGCGGAAGATCAGATCGGAAGGGTTGCCTTCCTTGGTTCCGTCAAAGCCCTCGAGGGGCTGGATCACCATGCGGTTGGGGATGACGTGGCCATTGGCCAAGGTGATGGGCTCCATCAGGATGGAAAGGTCGTCCGAAACGGGAAAATTCAGGCCGTCCGCGGCCATCGCGGCGGAAAAATCCGCCGTGGTCTTAAACGAACCGAACTTATAAGGCTTTTGCACTTTCTTCATCGATACGATACCTCCACGTTTGTTGATTAATGTGTTTTATCCAAGGGCGGAACGGTAATGGCGTAATAAACGCAATCCTCATCCCCCTCGTTCGTAACGGCATGTACGTCCCCAGCTTCGACCAGGATGGCGTCGCCCGCATGGAGCAGGTGCAGCAGCTTCCCCTCGGCGCTCACGCGCATTTCCCCTTGCAAAACGCAAAAGATCTGGTCGGAATGCGCATGCACCTCGTCCAGGCTGCCCGCGCCCTTGCTTACCGTAGAGAGGGTAACATTGGCGTGGCTGCTGCCGCTTTCCGGGTTGAAGATGACCTGTGTCGTCATGCCATAATGGCTCAGCGGCGTATACGTTTCGCCCGTTCCTTTGCGGCGTACCTTCATAAGAAGTCTCCTTTGCAGCGCTTGCGTAGCGGGTTGGGGCGCCGGGCCCCCGTCCGCTGCTTTGCAGCTTATTTTTATTTTCTGGTCGTATGCGTCGAATCTTGGTTTTACATATTTGGCAATGGTTTGACTAAAAGTAATGGTCGAATTTTTATTAAAGATTAGCACAACAATTTAGTTATGTCAATCTGATAAAACAAGGTTTTTTTTGAATATCTGTCATTTTAAAGCAAAGGGCCTCTATTATTTTAGTTACTCAAGCGAAACTGCGCTTGTTCTGTCCATACGCCGCTTGCACATGCACAGCATCATAATGCACAGATTGCGCCCATTCCTTCGCTATTTCTTTCGGTAAAGATAGGTGGGTTCATTTTTTATTTACGCAGTCCAATTCTATTGAGCCTAAAAATTTACTAAATCAGTTTACTAAATTTTTAATTGCAATTCTAAAATAAGTGCTATATAATACTTTTAACAAACCATCGCAATCATTTTCTAAATTATGATGATGCTGTCGGAGAATAATGAGATGAAATTGAAAGACATTGCAAGAGAGGCGAATGTTTCCCCCGCAACGGTTTCCTTGGTTCTCAACGGCCGCGAGGGCGTGGGGCAGGAAAAGCGCAAGCAGATCGCGGATCTGCTCGAAGAGCATGGCTACCGCCTGGGCAGCAGCCAGGAAAAAAAACCGGCCAAGAAAAACATCCGCATGATCAAATACAAAAAGCATGCCCTGCTGGTGGAAGGCAACCCCGGCTTCGTAAACGCCATCCTCGACGCCGTGGAAAAGGAATGCCGCAGGCAGGGCTATAACCTCATTATGACGGCCTATGGCGAGAACCAGCTGCCGCAGATCGCCGACCTGCTGGCGCAGGATCCTGCGGACGGCATCCTGCTTCTGGGCACGGAATTGGTGCCGGAGGATATGGCTTATCTGGAGGGCGTTACCACGCCCATCGTGATCCTCGATAACTACATGCCCTTTCTCGATTGCAACTGCATCACCATGAATAACGAAGAGGCCATTTACCGCTCGGTCTCCCATCTGTTATCCTTGGGGCACCCCAGGATCGGCTTTCTGGCCAACATCCTGCCTTCCAGCAACTGCAATGTGCGCCGCAAGGCCTTCGAGCAGGCTATGGTGCACTTGGGCGGCGATTTTGACCCGGCGCTCGTCTACCCGGTGCACCCCACGCCGGATGGCGCTTACCAATCCATCCACGATATGTTGGAGAAGGGCGTCAAGTTCCCCACGGCGCTGGTTGCCAACAATGATAGCATCGCCCTGGGCGCCATGAAGGCCTTTAAGGAGCACAAGCTGCGCATTCCCGAGGATATCTCCATCGTGGGTTTTGACAGCATCCCTTATTCCACCATTTCCGACCCGCCGCTGACCACCATGGAGGTCTCCTGCACGGATATGGGCATTTGGGCTGTGCGTATCCTTTGCGACCGGATCAAATATCCTTTTTCCTCCGTAACCAAGATGCAGGTGGGCACCAAGCTGCTTGAGCGCAGCAGTACCGCGCCCTTCCGCCCGGTCGGGCAGAACGCGCACCTGCTGTAGCGCGCCGGCCTTATATACCCATTTATATTATCATCGCAGCTCGCGGAAAGGATGCATTATGAACTACTACATAGGCCTGGATAACGGCGGCACCACCACCAAAGCGGCGTTGTATACGGCAACCGGCGAGGAGGTAGGCGTAGCTTCGGCCAATACGCAAACCGAATCCCTGCACCCGGATTGGGCTGAGCGGGATATGGAAGAGATGTGGGCGGCCAACTGCGCCGTTTTGCGCGACCTGCTGCAAAAGACCGGCGTAGCCGCGGAAGATATCCGCTGCCTGGCCGTGTGCGGCCACGGCAAGGGCCTCTATCTCTGGGGCAAGGATGGCCGGCCCGCCCGCAAGGGCATCGGCTCCACGGACAACCGCGCCTGGGAATACCCGCTGCAATGGGAAAAGGACGGCACGGCCGCAAAGGTCTTTCAGCTTAGCTGCCAGCATATCATGCCCTGCCAGCCCGTGGCGCTGCTGGCCTGGCTGCGCGATCATGAACCCCAGACCCTGCAAAGCGTGCAATGGGTTTTTTCCTGCAAGGATTACGTTCGCTTCCGCCTCACGGGCGAAGCATACGGCGAATATTCCGATTATTCCGGCTCCAATCTGCTAAACCTCTATACCCGGCAATACGACCGCGATCTGCTATCGCTCTTCGGCATCGAGGATATGCTGCCCGCCCTGCCGCCGCTGCGCGAGGCGATGGAGGTTTGCGGTTCCATCAGCGAGGAGGCCGCGGCCCGAACCGGCCTGCGCGCCGGCACGCCCGTGGCGGGCGGCCTGTTCGATATCGACGCCTGCGCGCTGGCCGTAGGCATTACGGACGAAACGAACATCTGCATGATCGCGGGCACCTGGAGCATCAACGAATACATCCGCAAAACGCCGGTGACCGACGGAACCGCCTGGATGAACTCCCTCTTCGCCCTCAAGGAGTATTACCTGATCGAAGAATGCAGCCCCACCTCCGCGGGCAACCAGGAATGGATCCTCAAAACCCTTTTCCCGGAAATGCTGGCCCAGGCCGCCGAAACAGGGCGGAATGTTTATGATGCGATCAACCGGCAGATCGATGCCATCCCGGCCGAGGCCTTTTGCCCGCTGTTTTTGCCCTTCATCCTGGGCACAAATGTGCACCCCAACGCCAAAGGCAGCTTTATCGGCATCGGCGCCAACCACACGCGGGCGCACATCCTCCGGGCCGTATACGAGGGGGTCTGTTTCTCGCATAAATATCATTTGAACAAGCTGCTCAAAACGCGGGCGGATATGCCCAAGGGCATACGCCTCTCCGGCGGGGTGGCCAAATCCGCAGTCTGGACGCAGATGTTTGCGGATATCATGGAACTGCCTGTGGAGACCGTATCCGCCAAGGAGGCGGGCGCGCTGGGCAGCGCCATGTGCGCGGCCGTGGCCTGCGGCGATCAGCCCTCCATCGAGCGCGCCATCGCGGCCATGACCAAGGTATCCGCCGCGGTGCTGCCAAACCCTGCCCGCGCCGAAGCTTACCGCAAAAAATATGCCCTCTATCTGCAAGCGATCGAAGGCCTCAACGGCCTTTGGGATGCCGTGCAGCGGATGCAATAACAAAAAATATCGATCGTGGAGAAGAATATGCTGGAAGAATTGAAACGGCGCGTGCTGGAAGCGAACCTTCAATTGCCCGCCCATGGCCTGGTCACCTTCACCTGGGGAAACGTATCGGGCATCGACCGGGCGCGTGGGCTGATGGTCATCAAGCCCTCGGGCGTGGCCTATGAAAACATGACCGCAGCCGATATGGTCGTGACGGATTTGGATTGTAACGTGGTGGAAGGCAAGCTTCGGCCCTCGTCGGATGCGGCGACCCACGCGGTCTTATACAAGGCGTTCCCTAACATCGGCGGCATCGTGCATACGCACAGCCGCTGGGCCACCATCTTCGCCCAGGCCGGGCGGGATATCCCGGCGCTGGGCACCACCGGCGCGGATTATTTTTGGGGCGCGATCCCCTGCACCCGCCGCATGACGCCCGAAGAGATCGCCGGGGCTTACGAAGCGGAGACCGGCAAGGTGATTGCGGCACGCTTCGCGGGCTTGGAGCCGGACTATACGCCTGCCGTGCTGGTGCACAGCCACGGCCCCTTCGCCTGGGGCGCTTCGCCCGAGGAAGCGGTGCACAACGCCGTGGTGCTGGAGGAAGTGGCCATGATGGCCTGGCACGCCCTCTCCCTTGCGGGCGGCGCGCTGCCCCCTATGCAGCAGGAGCTGATGGACAAGCATTTTTACCGCAAGCACGGGTCTGGCGCCTATTACGGGCAGGAGGGATACCATGGTTAAGGATTGCCGGCTGGGCTTATATGAAAAATCCATGCCGGATTCCCTGTCCTGGCCGGAAAAGCTGGCCGGGGCCAAGGCAGCCGGCTTCGATTATGTGGAGATGAGCGTGGATGAGAGCGACGCCAAGCAGGCCCGGCTGGATATGCCAATGGGCGAGCGGTTGGCCCTGCTTTCGGAGATGGCGCAGGCGGGCATCCGCCTGGAAACCATGTGCCTTTCCGGCCAGCGGCGCTACCCGCTGGGCAGCCTGGATGCGGATGTGCGCAAAAAGAGCCTGGAGGTGATGCGCAAAGCGATCCTCCTGGCCGCGGATCTAGGTATCCGCATCATCCAGATTCCGGGCTACGACGAATACTACAACCCCTCCACTGCGCAGACCCGGGCATATTTTGCGCAAGGGCTGCACGGCTGTGTGGAGTTGGCCGCGCAATATGGCGTGATGCTGGGCTTTGAAACCATGGAGCCGCCCTTTATGAACACGGTCTGGAAGGCGATGTATTGGGTCCAAATGTTCAACTCGCCCTATCTGCTGGTTTACCCCGATGCGGGCAACATCACCAACGGCGCGCTGGAAGGCTTGGGCAACGTGAGCGATGATATCGCCTCGGGCGCGGGCCATATCGCAGCCGTACACCTGAAGGAATCCGCGCCCGGCCAATATCGGGATGTGCCCTTCGGCCAGGGCCATGTGGATTTCAAGGCAGTCATCGCGGCCAGCCGCAAGCTCGGCGTGCGGCGGTTTACGGGTGAGTTCTGGTATGTGCAGGGCGCGCCCTGGCAGCAATACCTTAAGGATAACGCGGCCTTTTTGTGCGCGCAGTTTTAACATCCGGGTCTTGCGCAGACGGCTGGTCTTGCGCAGACGGCGAGCGTGGGGCCCGGCATTTCGGGTGATTCTTTAGCCCTTTGCCGTTTATTGCGTTAAGGCGGGTCTTGCGCAGACAGCGGGTCTTGCGCAGACGGCGAGCGCGGGGCCCGGCATTTCGGGTGATTCTTTAGCCCTTTGCCGTTTATTGTGGGGAAGTGCTTTCCATTTTTGGGCAAAGAAATGAGGGTGAGGGGATAGGGTGGGATGTCCGCATCCCGCCGCGCATGGCCTCCGGCAAAAAGCTGGGGCGCTTGCAGCCATGCAAGCGCCCTTATATTGTTTCGTTTTATTCTATGCCGGTTTTATTCCCCCAGCAGCTTTTCGAGCACGGCCAGCTTGAGGCAGGTGCAGATGACCACCAGGGCGGATTCCAGCTCGTTGATGGGGGGCAGGCTGGGGGCGATGCGAATGTTGCTATCCGCCGGATCTTTCCATAAGGGAAGGTGGCGCCAGCGCCTGTCATCACCACGCCCGCCTCCTTGCAGAGGGCCACGGCGCGCTTAGCCGTGCCGGGCAGGGTGTTCACGCTCACAAAATAGCCGCCCCTGGGGCGCTGCCAGTTGGCGATGCCCAGCGGGGCGATCTCCTTATCCAGCGCATCCAGAACGGTTTGGAACTTGGGACCGAGGATGGCCGCGTGCTTTTTCATCAGGGCCAGGGTATGGGCCTTATCCTTGAGGTAGCGGGCGTGGCGCAGCTGGTTCACCTTGTCGTAGCTGATGATTTCGATGGAGAGCAGCTTGGTCATATAGGCGATGTTCGCTTCGCTGGCGGCCATGGCCGAAACGCCCGAGCCGGGCAGGGTGATCTTGGAGGTGGAGGCGAACTCATACACCATATCCGGGTTGCCTGCCTCGCGGCACAGGCCGATGATATCCGGGAAGGGCAGATACTCGCCGAAGAACTCATGCACGCAATAGGCATTATCCCACATGAGGGTAAAATCGGGGGCCGCGGGCTTCATATGGGCAAGGCGCGCCAGCGTTGCTTGGCTATAGACGATGCCGTCCGGGTTGGAATACTTGGGCACGCACCACATGCCCTTGACCAGGGGGTCTGCAATCGCGGCCTCCACGGCATCCATGTCCGGGCCTTCGGCGGTCATGGGGATAGGGATCATCTCCACGCCAAAGGACTGTGTCACGGCAAAGTGGCGGTCATAGCCGGGCACGGGGCAAAGGAACTTGACCCCTTCAAGCTTTGACCAGGGCTTTTCGCTGTGCAGCAGGCCGTGGGTGTGGGCTTTGGAGATCACGTCGTACATCAGGTTGAGGCTGGCGTTGCCGCCAATAAAGACCTCCTCCGGACGGCAGCCCAAAATATCCGCAAAAAGGGCCTTGGCGGAGGGTATGCCAGAAAGCTCGCCGTAGTTGCGCACGTCCAGCTTGCCGTCGAGATAATCCTCAGGCGTTTTGAGCACGTCGAACATATCCATCACCAGATCCAGCTGGGCTTTGCCCGGCTTGCCGCGGGACATGTCCAGCTTGAGGCCCCGGGCTTTGAGCGCTTCGAATTCGGCCCTTACGGCCTTTTGTTCCGTTTGCAGTTCATCCTTGGTGCGCGCGGTGTAAGCAGTCATGGCAGAGATTCCTTTCTTCATATAAATGTAAATATAGAAAGGGGGCGCGTCCAAAAACACGCCTCCAAGCAAACAACCAACTTAGGCATGCACGATGCCGTTGGTATAAACGGGCACGACCTCCGTGACATTCTCTTGCAGGCAGAACCCCACATCCTCGCCAAAGCCCAGCTCCACCAGGCGGGCATAGTGATAGGTTTGGCTCAGGTCGGCCCGGCCCGCCTTCCACTCGCCATAGAGCACCTTGGCGGCCCAGGTAAGATCGCATTGATCGCTCACCTCGGCATATTTGCATAGGGAAGAAGCAATAGCCCCGGCCGCGCAGATATCATCCGCGGAGAATTCGCCATCCGTACCGGCGCAGAGAATAGTCACATCCAGGCCCAGCGCGGCGGCCTTGCGCGCTGCCGCATCGTGGTTGAGCATGGCGGCAATCAGCACGTTGCCCGCGCCCTCCGCCGCTTTGATGGCCCCGGTGCCGTTGGTGGTGTTGATGATGATGTTTTTATCCTTCACGATCTCAGGCGCGAATTCCCTGGGAGAATTGCCCAAGTCAAAGCCCGGCAGCTTCACGCCGCCGCGCTCGCCGGCCATGATGCAGCCGCCCAGGCGCGTCGCGATGGCCGCGCCCTCCCCGGCGTCGTTCACAGGGATGACCCGGTTCGCGCCGTTGCGGCAGGCCCAGATGATACAGCTCGTAGCCCGCAGCACGTCTACCACGATCACCGTTTGGCCCATAAGGTGGGTACCGAAACGCTTTTTATTATATTGTGCAAAGGTTTGAATCCTCATAATTGCCCCCATCTTTGGTATATTCGCACCAGCCACGCGGCTCTTGCGCAAACCGGTGCCGCGCCATAGTTATTGATATTATACACCAGCCATGTGGGCAAAAACAATAGCCGCGGCAGCCCCCACCACCCCCGCCGCCAGGGAGACCGGCAGGGCGTGACGGCTCTTTGTCACCTTGACGGAGCCGAAATAGAGCGCCAACGTATAAAAAATCGTTTCCGTGGAGCCCAGCATCACGGAAGCCGCGTAACCTAGAAAGCCATCCGGCCCATATTGGGCATATACATCCTGCAAAAGCGCCACGCCGGCGCTGCCGGAAAAGGGCCGCAGCACGAACAACGGAACCAGCTCCGGCGGCATGCCCAGTGCCGTGCAAGCGGGAGCGATGGCGGCCACAAAAAGATCTAGCGCCCCGCTTTGGCGAAATACGGAAAGGGCGGCCATCATGGCCGCCATATAGGGAAGGATGCGCAAAAGCAGGGGCAGGGCCTCCGCCGCGCCCTTGACAAAGGCCTCGTAAACATTCACGCCCTTGAACAGGGCATAGAGCAGCAAAAGCAGGATCAGGACGGGCAGGATGTAACTCATCGCGGGAAGAGGGCGGCCAACAGCTTGCATAATCCAACTGCGGCCAGCGCTGAAAGCACAGAGGCTATAAAGGTGGGCAGCACAATAGACGCCGTATCCAGAGAGCCGGCGGATGCCCGAAGGGCCAGCACCGTGGCCGGCAAAAGCTCGATGGCGGAGGAATTTAGCGCCAGGAACATGCACATATCATCCGAGGCCACGCCTGGTTGCTCGTTTACCGCCTCCATCTCCTTCATAGCCGATAGGCCAAAGGGCGTCGCGGCGCTGCCCAGGCCGAAAAAATTGGCGCAAAGATTTAGCGTTACTGCGGCCACCGCGCCGGGTGAGCCAGGGAACAGCCGTTTAAGCAGGGGCTGCGCGGCCCGGCTCAACTTCTGCACCAGCCCCGCCTCCTCGGCAATGGCCATCAGCCCCATCCACAGCATATAGGCGCCGGCCAGGGAAATGCACAGGGTTGCCGCTTCTGCGGCTCCGGCGGCCAGCGCATCCGCCGTACCCTGGGCGTCCCCAGTGAGCATGCCGGCCAACAGACCTGCCGCCAGCATGCCCCCCCAGACCCACTTCATCATCGGCCCTCACCTCGCATTTCCCCGTACTAGCATAGATATGAAGCGGGGCGGGGTATTTATGCGGGGCGCTTTTGCAAGCGCGCGCGCCGTGCGCGCAAGGCCGAATGTTCTGAACCCATGACGGGTTCTTTTCACAGGAAATGACCTATTATAGACCTGAAACGAACCCATAACAGCATCTCGGAGGGGTCACTTTTATGAATAAGATACGCCATCTATCCCTGCGCATCGATGATGAAACGCTGCGCAAATTCCGCTATGTGTGCGCCTATGACCAGCGCTCCGCCAACGGGCAGCTGCTGATCTTCATCCGCGGCTTTATCGCCCGGTTTGAAGATAAGCACGGCAAGATCGTATTGGAAGATACAGCGGGCGGGGATTAGGCCCATTTCGCCGTGCAAAACCGCTGCCAAAGCGGGCGAATCGTGCTATACTAAGCCTATGTATGCCATTGAAGATCTGCAAGAGGGCGGCCTACGCATCGTGGTGGAAAAGCCGGGCTTCAGCTATGGGCACGACGCGGTGCTGTTGGCCGGTTTTACGCGGGTCAAGCCCGGGGAGCGCCTGCTCGATTTGGGCTGCGGCTGCGGCATCCTTTCCGTGCTGCTCGAGCGGCGCGCGGGGGCGAAGGTGACAGCCGTCGACATCCGGCCCGAGGCCTGCGAATTATGCCGCGCCTCGGCGCAGATGAACGGACAGGACATCCGCGTGCTGGAAGCGGACCTGCGGGAATTAAAGCTCGGCGCGGGCGAGCCGCCCTATGCGGCCATCGTTTGCAACCCGCCTTATTTCGGCGAGGGCACGGCCAGCCCGGATGCGGCCCGGCGGCTTTGCACCCGCCAGGAGGCGGCCACCATCGCCGACGTTGCCGCCTGCGCCAAGCGCATGCTCAAAACCGGGGGCAAACTTTTTCTCTGCTACCCGGTGCGGGGCCTGGCCGCCTGCATAGCTGCGCTGGTGAACGAGGGCCTGCAGCCCAAACGGATGCGGCCCGTGGCCACGGGGGATAAACCGGAGCGCCCGCCGTATTTGATCTTACTGGAAGCCCGCAAAGGCGGGGGAGAGGGCCTGCTATGGGAAGAGACGATACGCCTGTGACCCGCGGCGATGAAGCCTTGGAGCCCATGCTCTACCTTTGCCCCACGCCCATCGGCAACCTGGAGGATATCACCCTGCGCACGATTCGCGTGTTGGGGGCGTGCGCGGCCATCTATTGCGAGGATACCCGGCGCACGGCGCTTTTGCTGCGGCATTTGGATATCAAAAAGCCGCTGCTCTCCTGCCACACGCACAACGAGGCCCAGCGGGCGGAAGAGATCGCCCGGCGGGTGAGCGGCGGCGAAGCCGTGGCCTATGTGAGCGACGCGGGCATGCCCGGCATTTCAGACCCCGGCGAGCGCCTGGTGCGCCAATGCATCGCCGAGGGCGTTCCCTTTTGCGTGCTGCCCGGCCCCAGCGCCAGCCTCACGGCCCTGGTATTGAGCGGCCTGCCCACGGCGGAGGCTGTTTTCGCCGGATTTCTGCCCCGCGGCGGCAAGGAACGGCGGGAGCTTATCGCCAGGCTTTCCCGGCACAAGGGCACGGTCATCTTTTACGAAAGCCCCCTGCGCGTGGCCGAGACCGTGCAAGACCTCTTCAATGCCTGGGGCGAACGCCCGGCAGCGCTCTGCCGGGAGCTGAGCAAAGTTTATGAAGAGGCTGTCCGCTCCACGCTTTCGGGCCTGGCCGAGCGCTATAAGGGCGAGCCGCCCAAGGGCGAATGCGTTCTCCTCATTGGCGGCCTGCCGGAAGAAGCGGCTGGGGGCGCCGGCCTGGACGAGATGCTAAGCCGCCTTCTTGCGGAGGGCCTGAGCGCCAAGGACGCGGCGCGCCAGGCAAGCGCCCTCTTGGATGTGCCGCGCAACGAAGCCTACCGCCGCGCCTTGGAGATCAAGGGGTAAGGGATAAACGTTGCCAAAATACGCGCATTTTGGTACACTCTTGGATATACTAGAGAAAATCTATCAGTAAGGAAGATACGGCCCATGGCAGAGAAGAAAACCTTTTACGTGACGACGCCCATCTACTACCCCAGCGACAAGTTGCACATCGGCCATGCCTACTGCACCGTGGCTGCGGATGCCATCGCCCGCTATAAGCGGATGACCGGCTACGACGTATATTTCCTGACCGGCTCGGATGAGCATGGCCAGAAGATCGAGCGCAAGGCCAAGGAAAAGGGCGTTACGCCCCAGAAATATGTGGATGATATCGTAGCAACCTTCCATGCGCTGTGGAAGCTGATGAACATCTCCAACGACGGCTTCTTCCGCACCACGGATGATTACCACGTAAAGGCCGTGCAAAAGATCTTCAAAAAGCTCTACGACCAGGGGGATATCTATAAATCTTCCTATACCGGCCATTACTGTACGCCTTGCGAAAGCTTTTGGCTGGAGCGCCAGCTCAAGGATGGCTGCTGCCCGGATTGCGGCAGGCCCGTGGAGATGGTAGAGGAGGAAAGCTACTTTTTCCGCCTTTCAAAATATGCGGATCGCTTGATCCAGCACATCAAGGATAACCCGGAGTTCATCCAGCCCGTGAGCCGCACCAACGAGATGCTGCAAAACTTCCTGCTGCCTGGTTTGGAGGATCTTTGCGTTTCCCGCACCAGCTTCAAGTGGGGCATCCCGGTTTGCTTCGATGAAAAGCACGTGGTTTACGTGTGGCTGGATGCGCTTTCCAACTATATCACCAAGCTGGGCTTCTATTCGGACGATGATAGCCTCTATCGCAAATACTGGCCCGCGGATGTGCACCTCGTCGGCAAGGAGATCGTGCGCTTCCACACCATTATCTGGCCCATCATGCTGATGGCGCTGGGCGAGCCGCTGCCCAAGCAGATCTTCGGCCACGGCTGGCTGGTGCTCGACGGCGGCAAGATGAGCAAATCCAAGGGCAATGTGGTAGACCCGGTTAAGCTCTGCAACCGCTATGGGGTGGACGCCATCCGCTATTTCCTCCTGCGCGAGGTGCCCTTTGGCAGCGACGGCGTGTTCTCCAACGAGGCGCTGATCTACCGCATCAATTCCGATTTGGCGAACGATCTGGGCAACCTGCTCTCCCGCACGGTGAGCATGACGGAAAAATATTTTGGCGGCGTGCTGCCCGCTCCCACAGCCCCCGTGGCTGCGGAGGACGACGCGCTCATCGCCCAAGCCCGCGCCCTGGCCTCCAAGGTGGAGGATTGCATGGCCAAGCTCCTGCTGCCCGAAGCGCTGGAGGCCATCTTCAGCCTGGTGCGCGCCTGCAACAAGTATATCGACGTAACCATGCCCTGGGCCCTGGCCAAGGATGAAGCCACACAGGCCCGGTTGGGAACGGTGCTCTATAACCTGGCGGAATGCCTGCGCTTTGTGGGCGTGATGCTCCAGCCTTACCTGCCGGATACCGCGCCCCGCATCTTTGCCCAGCTGGGCATCGAAGAAGGCCCGCTCACGGATGCGCTCTCGCTTTCTTATGGGGATATAGCCCCAGGCACCATCCTGCATAAGGGCGAAGCGCTCTTCCCCCGCATCGACGTAAAGGCCGAGCTGGAGGCCCTGGAGGCTGAAACCGCCAAGGCCCAAGCCGATGCGGCGGTCTCCGCCGCGCCCGCGCCGGAGCCCGAGACGCGGGCATCAGCCGAACAAGCCGCGCCGCAGGCGGCCGCGCAGGCCCAATCCGCGCCGGCCGCGCAGGCCATTGAATTCCCGGATTTTGAGAAGGTGCAGATGCGCGTGTGCCGCGTGCTGGATTGCCAGTTCGTAAAAAAGAGCGAAAAGCTGCTGCACTTCACCCTGGACGCGGGCGACGGCCAGCCCCGCACCATCCTTTCGGGCATTCGCAAATGGTATCCGGAGCCCGAAGCGCTGATTGGCAAAAACGTGATTGCCGTGGTCAACCTCAAGCCCCGCAAGATGTGCGGCATCGAGAGCCAGGGTATGATCCTTTCCGCCGTTATGGGCGAGGGGGAGGAGGAAACGCTCTCCCTGCTGACGACGGTCGATCCGTCCTTCCCCGGTGGGAGCCAGATCGGCTAAGGCATTTTAAAGAAGCGGTCAATGCCGCTTCTTTTTGTATGCCTGCTTCCCGGCGTTTAGTTAACCTCCAAGCTTCGGGAGGGCTGGCACCCCAAGCTTGCGTATACCTGCTTTCCAGCGTTTAGCCAACCGCCAGGCTTCGGGGGGCTGGTGCGCCCCTCTTTTATATTCCTGCTTCCCGGCGTTTAGCCAACCTCCAAGCTTCGGGGGCTGGCGCCCCCCTCGTGTATGCCTGCTTCCCGGCATTCAGCCAACCTCCAAGCTTCGGGGGGCTGGCACCCCCCGTACCCCGCCGCAGGGGGCGCATGCCCCCTGTACCCCCGCTGGGGGCGGTTACGCAGTTCGCAATAGTCGCAACGCTCCCTTATGGTCGCGCTGCTCCTTTGCTCACTGGGCGTCCGCCTCGCTTCATCCGCCACAGGCGGCGCTCGGCTCCCGCCCCCCAGCCCCCCTGCCAATGAAGATCCGCTTCTGCTTTTATTGCCGTCTGTGCCCATATGTATCGCGGCTTCGCAGCCGCCTTCGGCATGTGCTCGCCGCTCTGCGGTGCGGATTGCGGACTTCTTTTTGGGTAGCATTGCGGAGCCTTCGCTTGTGCGCGCATCTCGTCGTCCGCGCAAGACCGCCGTCCGCACATGCCCCGCTGTCTAAGACCCGCCGCCCGCGTAGGCTCTCGCCGTCTGCGTAAGACCCGCTCGCGCAGGGCTTTATGAACTTTCTCGCATGGGTTGGTAATTAAGGGGCATTTGTGATAAAATGTTCTTATTATGAGGAAACGCAGATTCTTTTCTACCCTGCTCCTATGCGCGGCGCTGATCGTGGGGCTGGTGGTCTATATGGCGAGCCTTGATAAGGGAGGCGGGGATTCCCCGGCTTCTGTTTCCGTGCGCATAAATGAAGTGATGACCAGCAACAAAGGCTCCGTGCCGGATGGGCTCGGCAACTTCCCGGATTGGGTGGAGCTTTATAACCCATCGGATAAAACGGTGGATCTTTCGGGCTACGGCCTTTCGGACAGCCTCATCGAGGGCGGCAAATATGTATTTCCCAGCGGCACGAAATTGGAGCCGGGGGAATATATCGTGATCTATTGCTCCGGTGAAGCGGAAACGCCCCTGCATGCGGCCTTCCGTCTCAGCGCCCGGGATGATCTGGCCTTTTTTGATTCCGCGGGCAAGGCGCTCTCCAGCATCGGCCTCAAAGCCGTGGCCGCGGGCATGTCATTGGCCCTGGATGAAAGCGACGCCTGGCAGGAGATGAAGCCCAGCCCCGGTTACCCGAATACCGAGGAAGGGGCGGCCGCCTTCGAGGCCAGTTTGCATGAAACCGAGGATATCGGCGTCTACATCAACGAATTCATGGCCTCCAACGCCACTTCCTTTCGAGCCGCGGATGGCAGCTATTGCGATTGGATCGAGCTTTACAACAGCACAGATGCGGAGGTGGGCCTTTCCGGCTTTGGCATCAGCGATAACCTCACCCAGCCTATGAAATACCAGCTGCCGGAAGGGACAAGCATTCCCGCGGGCGGGTATCTGCTGATCCTTTGCTCAGGCAATGAGGGCCTGATCGAGGGCGAGCTACATGCGCCCTTCTCCCTGCGGGCTTACCAGGAGGATGTGGTGCTATCAAGCCCGAGCGGCAAGATCCTTGATAGCTATTCTTTCCAAAAGCAGGAAACGGATGTTTCCATGGCCCGCGTGCCGGATGGCAGCGGCGCTTTCGCGGCGTGCGCCCAGCCCAGCCCCGGTTATCCCAACACCGGCGCGGGCTACACAGCCGCCCTGGCCGCCAACAAGCTGCCGCTGGGGGATGTGTATATCTCCGAAATGCTGGGCAGCAACCAGAGCGGCAAAAAGGCGGCGGACGGCAACTATTACGACTGGGTGGAGGTGCACAACGCTTCCTCAGTAGCCGTGAACCTCGCCGGCTACGGCCTTTCCAACAATTCCAAAAACCCTGCCAAGTGGGTTTTTCCGGATGTAACACTGGAGCCGGATGCATACCTGGTGGTCTACGCGTCGGGCCTTAACCAGGTCGATGGGCAAAAAAAAAATGACCTGCACCTAAATTTCAACATCAGCGCTGCCGGCGAAAACCTTTTTTTATTCAATGCGCAGGGCGACTTGATCGATAAGCTCAGCGCGGGCCTCTTTCCGTCCGATGTAAGCTATGGCAGGAGCCCCGCGGATGAGCGGGCATATTATACGGAGCCCACCCCGGGCGCTGCGAACGGCAGCGGCTACGCCGGCATCACCGCCCAGCCGCGCTTTATCACAACCCCCGGCATTTATGAGGGAAGCGTGGCCATCGAGTTGGCCGCGGGCGAAGGGGAAACCATCCACTACACCACGGATTGCACCACCCCTACCGCGAGCAGCCCCGCCTACAGCGGCCCCATCCAGGCCTCCAAGAATACGGTCGTGCGCGCCGTCGCCCTGCGGGACGGCTACCTTACGGGCTTTAGCACAAGCGGCACCTTCCTTTTGAAGGGTGACGGGGTGAACCATAGCCTGCCTATAGTCACGCTGGTGACGGACCCGGATAATTTGTGGAATAAGAAAACCGGCATTTACGCCACGGGCGAAAACTTCGACCCGGACGCCTCCCCCTATGGAAAGGTGCTGGAAAGCGCCCTCTATTATAAGCCCAAATTCCTCTCCGAGGAGCAGCGGGACGCCAACTGGGAGCGGGCCGCCAGTTTTGGCCTTTTTGATGAAACGGGCAAAGAGGTTTTCAGCCAGAATGTGGATATCCGCATTTCGGGCAGCTTCGGCCGGGGCCGGGCGCAAAAGGGCTTCAACATCACCGCCCGGGCGGAATACGGCAGCAGCCGCATGCAATATAAATTCTTCGAAAACCGGGATTTCACCGAATATAAAGCCCTCACCCTGCGGGCCGGCGCGCAGGATCAAAACCGAAGCAAGATCCGCGACGAGCTGGCTACGGGCCTCTTGGAGGGCACGGATATCCGTGTGTTGGGCCAGGCTTATAAGCCCTATGTGCTCTATCTCAACGGCGAATATTGGGGCGTATATTTCCTCAAAGAGAAGCGCAACCGCTTCTTCGTGGCCCAGCACGCGGGCGTGGAGGATACGGATAACATCGACCTGTTAAAAGGCGATGCGACCAACGACTCCATGATCTCCCACGGCTCCAGGGCGGAATGGCAGGCGTTGATGGATTACGTAAAGGGCCACGACCTTTCCCAGGCCCAAGCTTATGAATATGTGGCCTCGCAGATGGATGTGGATAGCTTTATGGATTACATGATCTGCGAGATCTACACCGGCAATACGGATACGTATAACGCGCAGTATTATAAGCTGCCGGGCGGCAAGTGGACGTGGATCTTCTATGATTTCTGCTGGGGTTTTAACACGGGCAAGATCGATCACGATACCCTGGCCTATCGCCGGGAGGGCAATGCCGCGGCCCGCACCCTGTTCAACGCCATGCTCAAAAACGCCAACTGGAAGGACGCCTTCGTGCGCCGCTTTGCAGAGCTTTTGAACACGGCTTTCTCCCCGGAGCGGGTGGGCGCCCTGGTCGACGAGCTGGCCGCCAGCGTAGAGCCGGAGATCGCCCGCGAGCGGGAAAAATTCAACCAAAGCACCTTTATGGGCGAAAAGCAGCCGGCTGAAAACCTCGGCACCTATGAAAAATTCCAATCCGAGGTGGCGTTTTTACGGGACTTTGCCCAAAAGCGGCCCGCGGCCATCAAAAAGCAGTTGCAAAGCGGCTTCGGCCTATCCGATTCTTATATGCAGGAGGTGTTCGGCGCATGAAAATAACCAAGCCGCAATACCGCCACGAGCTGAAATATTTCATCAGCCAGGGCGAGTATACCCTGCTCTCCAACCGCCTGCGCCTCACCATGGAGCTGGACCCCAACGCCCGGGATAACGGCGGCGAATACTTCATCCGCAGCCTCTATTTTGACGATCCGATGGACAGCGCCTTCCGCGAAAAGATGCGTGGCAACGACGAGCGCGACAAGATCCGCCTGCGCATCTACAACATGGGCCAGGAGGGGGGCAAGCTGGAGCGCAAGCACAAAAAAGAAAGCTATATTTATAAGCAATCCCTCTCGCTTTCCAGACCCGAATGTGATATGCTCCTTGCTGGAAACTATCGTTTTTTGCTGGAGAAGCGCGAACCTTTTGCCCACCAGCTGTTCCGCGACTTCACAACCAGTTACTTAAAGCCCACGGTGTTGGTGGATTACGACCGGGAGGCCTATATCTACCCCTTCCAGAATGTGCGCGTCACCTTTGATAAAAACCTGCACACAGGCATGCGGGATACGCGCATCTTTGAGCCGGGCGTGGCCACCTTCCCCGTGCTGGAGGGCTACGATATGGTGATGGAGGTCAAGTTCAACGACCACCTGCCCGCCTACATCCGCGACCTGATCCAGTGCGGGGCGCACGCGCGCAGCGCCATCAGCAAATACTGCCTTTGCCGCAAATACGAGGTATAGAAAGATAAATCAAAATCCCCCTCGAGATTCCCATAAGGAGGTCATCCATGTTCAACCTGCAATCCCTGCTCACCGTTAATTTTAACCCCCTCCAGGTGGTGCTTTCCCTGGGCCTGGCCCTGCTGGTGGGCCTGTATATCTTCTTCATCTATAAAAAAACCTTTGGCGGCGTGATGTACTCGCGCAATTTCAACGTGACCCTCATCATGATCACGCTCGTCACCACCTTGATGCTGATGCTCATCACCACCAACCTCACGCTGAGCCTCGGTATGGTGGGCGCGCTCTCCATCATCCGCTACCGTACCGCCATCAAGGACCCGGTGGATACCGGCTTCCTTTTCTGGGCCGTTGGCGAAGGCGTGGCCCTGGGCTCCGGCTTTTACGACGTGGCCCTCATTGGCGGGGCGCTAATCGGCATTTTCGTGCTGCTGATCTCCGCCTTCAAGGTGCGCTCGAGCATGCCCTATCTTTTGGTGCTGCACTATAACGAGGCAGCCTCCGGCGCGGTAAAGCAAATGGTTAAGCAACTGCCCGGCGCACGCCTGCGCAGCAAAACCGCCCAGCGCGACGGC
Organism: Candidatus Pelethousia sp.; assembly: GCA_034928145.1. GTDB lineage: Bacteria > Bacillota > Clostridia > Christensenellales > CAG-138 > Pelethousia. The sequence continues at coordinate 64,000 of JAYFPE010000034.1, forward strand.
ATCGAGATGACGCTGGAGATGCGCTTGAAGGATAACGAAACCGGTTTTGTGGAAAAATTCCTGCGTGTGGATGGCGTATATGACGCCAGCCTCATCTCCTACCAAGGGGATATGGTCTCCTAATCGGCCTTCTTGAGCGGCGCTGCCTTACTCTTCGCTTTTTTCGCGGCGCATCTTGCATGCGCCGCGTTTGCTACCATCCGAAAGGGTTTTCGCATATGCTCAAACGCTTTATCGCTTATTACAAGCCCCATCGCAAGCTCTTTACCCTCGATATGTGCTGCGCTTTCGTCGTGGCGCTTTGCGATCTGTTTTACCCCATCATCGCCCGCAACATCATCAACGTATATGTGCCGGAGCAAAACCTTAGGCTGCTGCTCCTTTGGGCCGGGGCGCTCCTGGCCATTTACCTGGTGAAGGCGGGCCTCTCCTATGTGGTGCAATATTGGGGCCACATGGTGGGCGTGGGCATCCAGGGGGATATGCGGCGGGATATGTTCCGCCATTTGCAGCGCCTGCCCTTTGCCTTTTTCGATGAAAACAAAACGGGCGCCATCATGAGCCGCATGATCAACGACTTGCAGGATGTATCCGAGCTGGCCCACCACGGGCCGGAGGATATCTTTCTCTCCTGCATTTTGCTGGTCGGTTCCTTTATCATGCTCTCGACGATCAACCTGCAACTGACTATCCTGGCCTTTGCGGCCGTGCCCTTTGTGGTCTGGTTCGCCATCGGCGCCCGCAAGAATATGCAGGTCGCTTTTAAGGAGACCCGCGTGCAAACCGCGGATATCAACGCCGGGGTGGAAACCGCCATCGCCGGCATGCGGGTATCCCGGGCCTACAGCGGCGAGGCGCATGAAAACTCCAAGTTTGACATGGCCAACAGCCTTTTTATCTCGGCCAAGGCCGCCTCCTATCGGGCCATGGCTTGGTTTTATTCCGGCACCGGCTTCCTCACGGACTCCCTCTACCTGATCGTTTTGTGCGGCGGCGGTCTGTTTTTCTTCCGGGGCGCGATCGACGCGGGCGATTTTGCCGCCTTCCTTCTCTATATCAACATGTTCCTCAAGCCCATCAATAAGTTCATCACCATGTTCGAGCAGCTCCAAAACGGCATGACCGGCTTTGCCCGCTTCATCGAGGTGATGGACGAAGCCCCGGAGGCGGAAGATCCGGCGGCGTTGGACGCGGGCAGGCTGGAAGGCCACATCCGTTTCGAGGGCGTTTCCTTCCGTTATGAGAACAGCGACGCGCTGGACCAGGAGAGTCGGGTGATCTCGGGCCTGACGCTGGATATCCCGGCAGGCCGTACCCTGGCCCTGGTAGGCCCCAGCGGCGGCGGCAAAACCACGCTTTGCAACCTGATCCCCCGTTTTTACGATGTGGACGCCGGGGCCATCACCATAGACGGCCTGGATATCCGCACCCTCACCCGGGCTTCGCTTCGGCGCAACATCGGCATCGTAGCGCAGGATGTGTTTCTCTTCAACGGCAGCATCCGCGAAAACATCGCTTATGGCGATTTGGAGGCCACGGACGAGGCCATCATCATCGCGGCCAAAAAGGCCAACATTCACGATCACATCATGACCTTGGAGGATGGGTATGATACCAACGTGGGCGAGCGGGGCCTAAAGCTTAGCGGCGGCCAGCGCCAGCGCATCTCCATCGCCCGGGTCTTCCTCAAAAACCCCGCCATCCTCATTTTGGATGAGGCCACCAGCGCCCTGGATAATGAAACCGAGATGCTGATCCAAAAATCCCTTGCGGAATTGAGCCGGGGCCGTACCTGCATCATCGTGGCCCACCGCCTGAGCACCATCAAGCAGGCGGATGAGATCGCCGTGCTCACCAAGGGCGGCGTCACCGAGCGGGGCACGCACAGCGAGCTTATGGCCTTGGGCGCTACCTATGCCGCCCTCTATAACTACCAATTCCGTGTAGAGGCATAATAAAAAAGGGATTGGGTTTTGCGAAGGTTTTCCGCCAGGCAAGCCCGCGGGCAACACGGGCGAACGGCAAAAAGGCAGGAAAGATAACGCTTATTTTAGTTGGGAGTAATATACATACATGAATGTTTCGATAATCGGCTGCGGCCGGTGGGGCGGTTTTCTCGCCTGGTATCTCGACCGGTTGGGCCACCGGGTGGTCCTCTATGGCAGGCCGGAGTCCCCGCGCCTGGCCGCCTTTAAGGAAACGCGCAGCAATGGTTCCGTGACCTTGCCGCCCGCCGTGACCCTTAGCACCGACCTGGGTCAAGCGGTCGAGCGGGCGGATATACTGGTGATCTCCATCGGCTCGCAGGGCCTGCGTTCCCTCATGGGGGAGATCGCCGCCCTTTCGCCCGCAAATAAGGATGTGGTGCTTTGCATGAAGGGGCTCGAGATAGGCACAGGCCGCCGCCTTTCCGAGATCGCGGGGGAATACCTGCCCGCTTCCTGTACGGTATCCGTTTGGCTGGGGCCGGGCCACGTGCAGGAATTTGCGGCCGGCATCCCCAACTGCATGGTCATCGATTCGCTGGATGAGGCTGCCAAGGAACGCCTGATCCAGGCGTTCAAAGGCGACCTGATCCGTTTCTATTATGGGCAAGACCTCCTCGGCAACGAGATCGGCGCAGCGGCCAAGAATGTGATCGGCATCGCCGCGGGCATGCTGGATGGGCTCGACCGCACCAACCTCAAGGGCGCGCTGATGAGCCGGGGCACGCGGGAGATCGCCCACCTGATCGCCGCCCTGGGCGGCAACGAGCAATCCGCCTATGGCCTTTGCCATCTCGGGGATTACCAGGCTACGGTCTTTTCCCCCTTCAGCCACAACCGCCGCTATGGCGAGGCCCTGATCCGCAAGGAGCCCTTCGATAAGCTGGCCGAAGGCTGCTACGCGGTGAAGGCTCTGCTGAGCCTGGGCGCGCGCTATGGGGTGGAGCTGCCCATCTGCGAGGCCGTGGAGGCCGTGATCTACCGCAGCGCCGTGCCGCAGGAAACGCTGGACGCGCTTTTCACCCGTTCCCTCAAAAAGGAGTTCTGACGCCGTGCGCATCTTCGACAGCCATACCCACTATAACGACGAGCGCTTCGACCCGGATCGGGCCGAGGTTTTGGCCGCGCAATTCGCAGCCGGGGTTGAACGCATATTGGAAGTGGCCTGCGACCCCGCGGATTTTGCCAAGGCGCTGGCCCTTTGCGCCGGCTACCCGGGCATCTGCTGCGCGCTGGGCGTGCACCCGCACGAGGCGGGCAAGGCCGATGAAAACGCGCTGGCCGAGCTGGCCCGCCTGCTGCGCACAGAGGATAAGGCCGTGGCGCTCGGCGAGATCGGCCTGGATTATCATTACGATTTTTTCCCCCGAGAGGTGCAGCGCCGGGCCTTTGAGCAGCAGCTTGTTCTAGCTCGGGAGTTGGACCTGCCCGTGGTGTTGCATGTGCGCGAGGCCTATGGCGACGCTATGGATATCCTGCGGGCGCATAAGCGGGGCCTTCGGGGCGTGATGCACTGCTTTTCCGGCAGCCCCGAGACCGCCAAGGAATGCGTAGCCCTGGGACTATATGTGGCCTTTGGCGGCTCCGTAACCTTCCATAACGCGCGCAAGGCGGCGGAGAGCGCCGCGGCCGTGCCCCTCGAACACCTGCTCGTCGAAACCGATTGCCCTTACATGGCCCCTGCGCCGCACCGGGGCGAGCGCAACGAATCCCGCCTGCTGCCGCTGGTGCTGCAAAAGCTGGCCGATATCCACGGGGTGGAGGCGGAAGACCTGGCGGAGATCACCTGGCAAAACGCCTGCGCGGCCTTTGGCCCGCGGGCTTGATATCAAATCAGAGCAAAGGGGATAAAACGATGGATTACACAGGCAAAAAGGCCGTGCTCGCGGGCGCGGGCGTGATGGGCGCCTCCCTGGCGCTGGTATATGCCAAAGCGGGCTTTTCCGTAACCCTCTACGACCTAGGCGAGGATGCGCTCGCCAAGGGCCGCGCCCGCCTTCTCTCCAGCCTGCAAACCCTGCTTGGCGAGGCTATGCTTTCGCCTGGCGAGGCCGACGCCATCCTCGGGCGCATCGATTACACCAGCGACAAAACCTGCTTTCAAAGCGCATTCCTCATTTTGGAGAACATTGTGGAAAACCTTGCCGCCAAGCAAAGCTTTTGGAAAGAGGCCTCCGCGCTGGCCCCGGCGGACGCCCTCCTGGCCACGGATACCTCCGGCCTTTCCATCAGCGAGCTCGCGGAGGCTATCACGGGGCCGGCGCGCTTTGCCGGCCAGCATTGGCTCAACCCGCCGCACCTGATCCCCCTATGCGAGCTCGTCAAGGGAGAAAAGACCGCGCCCGAAACCATGGCGGCCATGGTGGATATCGTGGCCTTCCTAGGCAAAAAGCCCGTGGTGCTCGAGCGGGATATCCCCGGCTTCATCACCAACCGGCTGCAATTCGCCCTCCTTCGGGAGGCGCTGCACATCGTGGAGAGCGGCGCTGCCAGCGTGGAGGATGTGGACAACACCGTCAAATATGGCCTGGGCGTGCGCTATGCCTGCCTCGGTCCCTTCGATACGGCGGACCTGGCGGGGCTGGATAACTTCGACAAGGTCTCCACCCGCCTCTTTGGCCAGCTGAGCGCCGAAAAGGGTCCCGATCCGCTGCTGCACGGCCTGGTGGAGCAGGGGAGCCTGGGCGTCAAGAGCCGAAAGGGCTTTTATGATTACAGCGACGGAAAGGACTCTGCGGCCATCCGCAGGCGGGACGAGCTGATTATCCGCCTGGCCAAGTGCCTCTTTCAATAGGGCCGATCTACCCCCTTGCATATTGCGGCAAATGCGCGTATACTTATAACCAGCTTCAGGGGGTGGTGAAATTCCACACCGGCGGTAATGCGGCATACGATATGCCGACGAGTCCGCGAACGGGGTGCTCAAAACCCCGCCGAACCGGTGCGATCCCGGTACCGACGGTATAGTCCGGATGGAAGAGGCTGTGCGAAAGCTTCCTTTGCCCCTGCGTATGCGCGGGGGCTTTCCTTTTGCCGGCAGCCCCAATTAAGATTGGAGGTAAAGATCGATGCGAAGCAAAAAAGTGGAGAGCCTGGTGAAGATGGCCCTGCTAACGGCCCTTTCCCTGGTTCTGATGTACCTGGTGCGTTTTCCTATTTTTCCGGCCGCGCCCTATCTTGAATACGACATGGCGGATGTGCCCATCCTCATCGGCACCTTTATGTATGGCCCGGGCGCGGGCTTGCTTCTCACCGCTGTGGTCAGCCTGCTGCAATGGCTGCTGGTCTCCCCGCAAAGCGGCTGGGTGGGCGGCTTGATGCACTTTATCGCCACGGGCGGCTTCGTGCTGGTGGCTGGGCTGATCTACAACTGCCGCCATAGCCGCAGTGGCGCAGTCATCGCCCTCATTGCCGGGGCCTTTACCATGACGGCCCTGATGGTGCCCCTCAACCTCTGGCTCACCGTTCACTACAACGGCGCGCCTCTCGAGGTAGTAAAGGCCATGATCTGGCCCATCATCATCCCCTTCAACCTCATTAAAGGCGGGGTCAACGCTGCGGTCACCTTCCTCGTGTATAAACGCGCGGGCAAGCTTTTACGTATACGGGATACCCGCTGGGGAACAAAAACAGAATAGCCCCGGGGGGCGGTGCTGCGCACACGGCAGTCCTGCGCGGACGGCGGTGCTGCGCGTACGGCGGTGCTGCGCGCACGGCGGTGCTGCGCGCACGGCGGGCGCGGGGCACATCGTTTGTGGTTCTGTTTTGAAAAATGGCCGTTTGTTATGGCATCGGCCCGGCGCAGTTGATATGCGCCGGGCCGTTTTTTATGATCCGTTTCTGTTCGTTTAAGCCCTTCCGAAGCGGCTTTTACCGACTATTTACCATAAGCCGTTACGGCCAGAAGAAGGTCCTCCATCAGAGCATCGGTTTGGGCAATCGAGCAGGGCTATCACGCCCTAAAAAGGCCGCCTGTCCCACGCGAAATGCGTTTCCCAATAGGACGTTCTATACGAACGCTCCACAACCTTGCCGCTGGCGGAGGAAGCGTCGATCATCGTGTCGCCATCAAGGGCTATGCCAACATGCTGAACCTTCCCTTCCTTGTTGCCATAAAAGAACACCAGATCGCCCGCTTGCAGGCTGTTTATATCAGAGATCTTCTGCCAATCCTCCACGGCCGCGTACTGGGCCGCCGTGAGTCCTTGCAGCCCGCTCCCCGCCATCTTCAGGCAGTAATACACCAGGCCCGAGGCATCGAAGCTGTCGGGGCCCCGCCCGCTCACCACATACCGCTTGCCAGGGGCTTCCTTCGCCTATTTGAGCATTTAGGAAGCATCGGCAACAGCGTACGCGCCTGCCCCAGCTCCCACCGCATCGGCTGCATAGAGGCGCTCTTGCGTTTTCAGGCCCACATAGCCATCCGCCTGCAAGCCGTTGCGGGTTTGGAAGGCGCATACGGCCGCGGCGGTCGCCTCGTCATAATCGCCTGTGACCTGCACCGCGTAGCCCAGCGCGACGAGCCTTTCCTGAATCATCTTGACCTCGCTTGCAGGATCGAGCGCCGTGGGAACAGGGGTAGGCTGCGCGCCCGGAGGGATCGAGGCAGGCGTGGGCGTAGGAAGAACGCCCGCGGAGCGCGAATCCGGCGTGGGCGGGGCCTCGCCGGCGGATTGCGCACCGGCGGTTTGCGCGGGGATATCGGGCGTTTCACCGGGGAGCGCCGCGCTTTGCCGCGGGGTGGGCGTAGCCTCGTTCTTGCGCTCCAATGTGGCCGTTCCGCCCACCGGAGCCTTCTGGCAGGCGGTGGTGAAGCAGGCCAGCAGCAAGACGAGGGCCAGGCCCGAAGCTGCGAGCTTAGATGCCAGGGACGTGGTGCTTTTCATAAAGGCTCCTTTCATCCGCCGCTCCGCCATATGCCGGGTGCGCGAGCGCGCCATGCCCAGCTGCGGCTGAGCCTCAAAGGAAAACAGGCTGACTACGGTGGCCAGATAGCCACGCTTTTCTCCCGCTTCCAAATGGCGCAGAACGTCCGCGTCGCAGGCGGTCTCCATATCGGCCTGCATCTCTGAAAAGGCGTAATGTACCACGGGGTGGAACCAATAGACCATGCGCAGCAGGTTCATCAGGCCGCAGAGCAGATGGTCCCCGCGTTTCTGGTGGGTCAGCTCATGCAGCAAGGCAAAGCGCAGCGCCTCAGGAGAAGCAAGAAGGCTTTCCGGCAGCAGCAGCACCGGCTCCGCAAAGCAGACGATGCCGGGCGAGATGGCCGCGTCTACAGCCCATAGCGGCATGGGCCGCTCAATCCCCAGCTCCTCTTTGCAGGTTGCATAGAGCGCCTCTGTTTCCGCCGGGGTATCCAGGCGGCGCGCCCGCATGCGGCGGTAGAAGCGCAGCTTGACGGCGCCCATCCAAAGGGCGAAAATCCCCATGCCGCAAAGCCAAACGCGCAAGGCAACAGCGTACCAATCCGTCTTACTAGGCGTCTCCGCCGGTGCTTCCGCCCGGGAGGCAGGGGAGATGGGCGTCTGCGCGGCATTCGCGGGGGCCTGCGCCTGTATGGCGGGCGCGGCGGCCTGCGCGCTCGGCGCTTCTATCGCGGGCTGGGGAAAGAGGCTTTCTACATGGAAGCCGCTTTCGATGGTAACCGGCAGCAGCAAGCGCAGAATCAGCAGCAGCCAGGCCAGATATTGCAGCCTGGGCGAGATGCTTTTGCGAAACAGCAGCCGAAACAGCAGGATGGCCCCGGCTACGACGGCGGCATAAAGGCTGGTTTCGAGCAAAGCGTCAACGATGGTCTTCATTCTGCTCCTCCTCATGGAGCATCTGCTCCAGCATGCGCAATAGCTCCCGCCGCTCCTCCGGCGGCAGGTTGCCGGCCCGTACCATGCTGGTGACCATCAGCTTCACGGAGCCGGCCTCGATCTTGCTCACCACGCTGCGGCTCTCCCGCTCGATGCATTCCTGCCTGCTCACGAGCGGGTAATAGAATTTATCCCGCCCCCGCTTATGCGCGGAAATGAAGCCCTTTTTCTCGAGAATCGACAGGTAGGCCGCGAAGGTTTTGTAATTCCAGCTGGCACGCTCGCCGATGCGGGCGATGGTTTCCGATAGCGTCATGGGGGATTGCTCCCACAAGGCGTTCATCACGATCCATTCGGCCGGGGTTAGGCGTTCTTTTTTGTTTTTGTCTTCCATATTTGATGCTCCTAAGACTTAGTCTTCTATCTTATGACTAATAATATAGGAGTAGTACGCGGTTGTCAACTCCCTTTTTCCGGCTGGAAGGGAAAATAAAAAAAGGAACCGCCTGCGGGCAGTCCCTTTATTTTTAGAAGACGCTATTCAACTTCCGGGCTGATAACGGGGATAAACTCCAGCAGGGCGGCCATCACCTTATCGGGCTTTTCCTCGTGGAGCAGGTGGCCCGCGTTGCGGATGAGGGAATAGCCCGCGTCGGGGATGGCGGCGTGGATCAGCTCCGCCTGGTCCGTGCTGCGCCACTTATCCTCCGCGCCCAAAAGGATGAGCACAGGCATTTCGGCCGCGCGCAGGCGCGCCAGCCAATTCTCATCGTCGTAATTGTGGAAGCTGAGGCGCAGGGCGCGGCGGGCTGCGGAATCGCAGATGGTTTTATAATACTCCTCGATCACATCCGGCTTCACGCCCACGGTCTGGTCGAAGAAGCATTCGCTAAGCACGTTTTCCAGCGTGCGCATACCGAAGATGATGGAAGCGATGCCGCCGAAAAGGCTGCTGTCCAGCAGCTTGATCGCCAGGGGCATTTCCGGCGCCATGCCGCCGGGCGCGAGCAGCACCACGCGGCCCACCCGCTCGGGGTGGCGCAGGCAAAGATCCATCACATAGCCCGAGCCCATGGAAAAGGCCATAAAATGCGCGGACTCGATGCCGATGGCGTCTAAAAACAGCTCGAGGGAGCGGGATTGCTCTTCGATGGTATAGCTATATTCCTCCGGTCTCCCGGAATAGCCGAAGCCGGGCAGATCCACCGCGATCACGCGGTAGTTCTGGGCCAGGCTGTAAAATAGACTGCGCCAGGTATACATGGATTGGCCGATGCTGTGCACCAAAATCAACGGCTCGCCGTTGCCCTCCTCCATATAGTGAATGCGCACGGTTTCGTAGGCAACCGCCGGGCCTTCCGGCTCTTCGATCTGCGGCTCGGCCTGCGCGTCATTTTCGGCCGGCCCCTCTTGCGAACCTTCTATGGGGCTATCTTCTTCGATATCGTCATCGTCCTCCCGAACCGCCGCCGCTTCCCGCTTAGGCTGCCGTTTCTTTTTCGGCTGCTGCTGGGGCAGCGGCTCCAAGGGCAGGTAGATATCCACAAATTTACCTACATGCTCGGAGTTGATGAATTTCTTAACTTCCAACGAAAGTGCCACGCTATCTTCCTCCCCGGGCGCAGCCGCTAAAGGCGCGCCTTGCCATCTATATGATCAAATAAATTTATTCCCACATAATGAGTCAGTTTATTTTACCTGCTTTCGCCCGGCAATGCAAGCCTTAAGCGGCAGGAATGGCCATTTCGGCCGCTTTGTCACGAAATGTTAACTTTACTAAGGGTTACCATACATCCCGCGCCAACCGCAAAAGCCGCGCCCGCTCGTTATCTTTTGGCCGGATGGCGCAATGATACAAAAGCGCCCGCTTGATACGCCCCACCGCCGGCCCCGGTTCCAGGCCCAGCTCCGCCATCAGCATCTCGCCGCTCACGGCCAGCTCAGCCTCCGTAAAGGGCGCTCCCTCGGCCCGCATCGCGTCTAAAACAGCGTCCCAACGCGCCGCCGTGGCCAGGCTTCCTTCCTTGCCGCTGCCGGTCACATCCGCCCGGCGCAGGGCCGCCATGGCCCGGCTCCGCTCATAGCCCCAATCCACAAATTTACGCCTGAGCGTGCTTTCCTTGGCCTTGCCGTCCAAATCATACATATGGCCGGCCACCAGCGCGGTTACCTCGCTTATCACCGCAACCGGATAGCGCAGCCTAGTGAGGATCTCTCCGGCAATGGGCGCGCCCAGCTTATCGTGATCGTACATGCGGCCCGAATTCGCCATGGCCACGGGCTTGCCCACATCGTGCAAAAGCGCGGCCAGGCGCAGCGCCAGGCCGCCGGATGCTTCCGCGGCATCCGCCGCATGCAGGCAATGGCCCAGCACGTCAAATGCATGGTATTGCTGCCGCTGCGCAACGCCCCGGCCCTTCGTAAGCTCCGGTATGATCACATCCAGCGCGCCCAGCGCGTCCAGCAGCGCAAGGCCCCTGTAGACCGCGCCTGATCCTGCGGTACCATATTTGACATCCGCCAATAGGATTTTGCTCAATTCATCGCGTATGCGCTCGCCCGAGATATCCTTCAGCCCGCCGGCATGCGCCTTTGCAGCCTGGAAGGTGCCTTCCTCAGCCTCGAACCCCAGCTCCGCCGCAAAGCGGGCCAGGCGCATCACCCTTAGCGCGTCGTCTCTCATGATAAGCGCCGGATCCGGGCTGGTGGCCCTTAGCAGCTTCGCCTCCAGATCGGCCAGGCCGCCTGTGGGATCGAGCAATTCGCCGCTCATCAGATCACGATAGAGCGCGTTGACCGTGAAGTCACGGCGGAAGGCGTCCGCCTCCACCGTATCGGAAAAATGCACCGCCGTGGGCCTGTGCCCGCCGCCCGGGCCGTAGGTATCCGCGCGAAAGGTGGTATGCTCGAAGGCGCAGGCACCCACATGTACCTCCACCATCCCGAAAGCGATCCCCTTGGGCACGCAGGCGAGTCCATTTTCCTTGCAAAGGGCCAGCACAGCCTCCGGCCGCAGGCCGCTGGCGATATCCATATCCCTGATGGGCAGGCCCAGCAAGGGGTTGCGCACCATGCCCCCCACGCCATAGAGCGAAAAGCCCGCTTTGTGGAACAGGCGGGCCAACGCTTGCAATTCGGTTGGGTATGGCGGTTGTTTCATACGTTTGCTTTCTGGGAAACGTTGGGGATTAACCATCCCCAACCCCCTGTCGCGTTTGGATCAATAGAAACTCCATTCTTATCTGCGCTTTTCTATCTTTCTGCGGCGCATCGGATATGCGCCGCAGGCGGGACTCTTTATATTAATCTACGCTGTTTTCCCCCGCTTTTGCAAACGGGGGTCCGGGGGCTTGGGGGAGGAAATCCCCCAACGTGTTTCTACTCCGTAACCTCGTCTCCTTCTGCGTCCTCCGCAGGGGGCACGATGGCCACGCTGGCCACGCGGGCGCCCTCGGGCACCTGCATGAGCTTCACGCCCTGGGTATTGCGGGAGATGATGCGGATCTGCTCCACATTCATGCGGATGAGGGTGCCGTCGTCGCGGATCATCATCACGTCTTCGGTGCCATCCACCATCTTCATGCAAACCAGCTCGCCGGTTTTTTCCGTGAGGTTCATGGCGATGAGGCCGCGGCCGGCGCGGCGCTGGCCGCGGTATTCGGCCTCTTCCGTGCGCTTGCCCATGCCCCTTTCGGTAATGGAGAGCACGGTTTGGCCGGGAATCACCTTTTCCACATTGACCACTTCGTCGCCCTCGTCGAGCTGGATGGACATAACGCCCGTGGCGGTGCGGCCCTTGGGCCGCACGTCGCTTTCGTTAAAGCGGATGCACATGCCTTTGCGCGTGCCCACCAAGATGTCGTCCTCGCCGGTAGAGAGGATCACGCCGATCAGCTCGTCTCCTTCGCGCAGACCCTGGGCGATGATGCCGCCTTTGCGGATGTTGTCGAACTCGGCCATGGGCGTTTTCTTGATCACGCCGCCCTTGGTGGCCAGCACCAGGAATTCGCCCTCCGCCTCTGCGGTAACGGGGAACATGGCCGTAACCTTTTCGCCATCCTGCAATTGCAGCAGGTTGACGATGGCCGTGCCCTTTGCGCTGCGGCCCGCCTCGGGTATGGCGTAGCACTTGATGCGGAACGCCCGGCCCAGGTTGGTAAAGAACATGATCGGGTCGTGCGTGCTGGAAGCGAAGAGGTGCTCCACAAAATCCTCCTCGCGCGTGGTCTGGCCCATCACGCCGCGACCGCCCCGGTTCTGGGTGCGGTACGTATCGGTAGAAAGGCGCTTGATATAGCCGAAGTGCGTCAGGGTGACCACCATGTCCTCTTCCTGGATGATGTCGTCCAGGTCGATATCGTCCGTATCCTGGGTGATCTCCGTGCGGCGGCCATCCGCGTATTTGCGGCGCACTTCGAGGACCTCTTCTTTGATGATGCCCAAAAGCTTGGCCTGATCCGCCAGGATGCTCTCATAATAGGCCACCAGGGCGGAAAGCTCGTCATGCTCAGCCTGGATCTTTTCGCGCTCAAGGCCGGTGAGGCGGGCCAGGCGCATATCGAGAATGGCCTGGGCCTGCTTATCCGAAAAACCGAAGCGCTCGCAGAGGCGTTCTTTAGCCACGGGGGTGGTGGGGGATTTTTTGATGATATCCACCACCTCGTCGATATGGTCGAGGGCAATCAAGAGGCCTTCGAGGATGTGCAGCCGCTCTCTGGCGCGCTCGAGGTCATACTGCGTGCGGCGGGTCACCACCTGCTCCTGGAAGCGGAGGTAGTGGTAGAGCATCTCTTTAAGGTTGAGGATCTTGGGCTCGCCGTCCACCAGGGCCAGCATGATCGTGCCGAAGGTATCCTGCATTTGCGTATGCTTATAAAGCTGGTTGAGCACAACGCTGCCGTTAACGTCCTTTTTCAGCTCGATCACGATGCGCATACCCTTGCGGTCGCTCTCATCGCGCAGGTCGGAAATGCCCTCGATGCGCTTTTCGTGCACCAGGTCCGCGATCTTTTCGACCAAGCGTGCTTTGTTCACCTGATAGGGGATTTCGGTAACGATAATGCGGCTTTTGCCGTTGGCCATGGGTTCGATATCCGCCTTGGCCCTGACCACCACCTTGCCCCGGCCCGTGCGGTAAGCCTGGCGGATGCCGCCCGTGCCCAGGATGAGGCCGCCTGTAGGGAAATCCGGCCCGGGGATATAGGCCATCAATTCCTCGATGGAGATATCCGGGTTGTCGATCAGCGCCACATAGGCGTCGATCACCTCGCCCAGGTTATGCGGCGGGATGTTCGTGGCCATACCCACGGCGATGCCGCCGCTGCCGTTGACCAAAAGGTTAGGGTAGCGGGCTGGGAGCACCGTGGGCTGCATCAACGTTTCGTCGAAGTTGGGCATAAAATCCACGGTGTTTTTACCGATATCCGCCATCATCTCCGCGCTCAGCTTAGAAAGGCGGGCCTCTGTATACCGCATGGCCGCGGCGCTGTCTCCATCTACGGAGCCAAAGTTGCCCTGGCCCTCCACCAGCATGTAGCGGGTATTAAAATCCTGGGCCAGCCTTACCATGGCGTCGTATACGGAGCTGTCGCCGTGGGGGTGGTATTTGCCCAACACGTCGCCCACGATGCGGGCGCTCTTGTGGAAGGGCTTATCCGCTGTGAATCCCTGCTCATCCATAGAATAAAGGATGCGGCGGTGCACGGGCTTAAGGCCGTCGCGCACATCGGGCAGGGCCCGGTTAATGATGACCGCCATCGCGTAGGCGATAAAGGATTTTTTCATTTCCTCCTCGATATCGAGGGGCAGGATGCGGGGGGTCTTTTCGTCTCCCTGGGTCATGTATCGTTACCTCATATTCTTAGCATTCATAGAAACGACCATAGCGCCCGCCGGGCGCCTGCTTATAAGCCTCAGCGGCGGCCGCCCGCGCCGCTTTGCAACGCGCGCACCTTGATCCATATGGAAAGGATGACGATGGCGAACAGCGCAATGCCTCCCATGTAAGACCAGAACATATTGGGGCTTTCGTCCGCGACGATGGCGCCGTCCTCGTTCATCATGGGGGCCGGCGTGGCTTCCGCCGCTGGCGCGGCCAGGGCGGGGAGGGCAAGGCTTACAAGAAGCAGGAAGGCCAGCAGGATGACAAAATGTTTGCGCATAGGTCTCTCCTTTTTTTATACGTCGAGATCGGTCACCAATCGGCTGTTTTGCTCGATGAATTCGCGCCTGGGCTCCACCTTATCGCCCATGAGCACGGTAAAGATCTCATCCGCGCGAATGGCGTCTTCCAAATGGACTTGCAGCATCACGCGGTTATCCGGATCCATGGTGGTTTCCCAAAGCTGCTCGGGGTTCATCTCGCCCAGGCCCTTGTAGCGCTGGATGGCGGGCTTGGGTTCCCTGCCGATCTCGGCCAGGATGGAATCCCGCTGCTCGTCGCTGTAGGCATACCACACGCCCTTGCCGCGGGATATCTTATATAGCGGCGGCTGGGCGATGTAGACATAGCCCTGGTCGATCAGGGGCCGCATATGGCGGTAGAAAAAGGTGAGCATCAGGATGCGGATATGGCTGCCGTCGACATCCGCATCCGTCATGCAGACGATCTTGTGATACCGCAGCTTGGCTGGATCGAAATCCTCGTCGATGCCCGCGCCGAAGGCCGTGATCATGGATCTGATCTCGTTATTGGAGAGGATCTTATCCAGCCTGGTCTTTTCGACATTAAGAATTTTTCCGCGCAGGGGCAATATAGCCTGGAAAGCGGGGTTGCGGCCCTGCTTGGCGCTGCCGCCCGCGCTATCGCCCTCTACCAGGAAAATTTCGCACTTGCTAGGGTCCTTTTCCGAGCAATCCGAAAGCTTTCCGGGCAGGGAGGTAGAGTCCAACGCGGTTTTACGCCTCGTCAGCTCGCGCGCTTTGCGTGCGGCCTCCCTGGCGCGGTTGGCCATGAGGCATTTATCCACGATCAGCCGGGCTTCCGCCGGGTGCTCCTCGAGATAGGTGGAAAGGCCGTCGCTCACCGCGCTGTCGACCAATTGGCGGATATAGGCGTTGCCCAGCTTGGTTTTGGTTTGCCCCTCGAACTGCGGCTCCGTCAGCTTCACGCTGATGATGGCCGTGAGCCCTTCGCGGATATCCTCGCCGGAAAGGTTCACATCGTTCTCTTTGAGCAGCTTATACTTGCGGGCGTAATCGTTGACCACGCGGGTCAGCGCCGCCCTGAAGCCCACCAGGTGGCTGCCGCCCTCCATGGTGTTGATGTTGTTCGCAAAGGTAAAAACGCTCTCGTTATAATCGCTGTTATACTGCATGGCCACCTCCACCGAAGCGGTCTCCTGCTTTTCGGGCTCATCTTTAGAGGCCTCAAAATAGATCGGCTCGGGGTGCAGCACGTCTTTATTTTTATTGAGGTGCTTAACAAAGGAGATGATACCCCCCTCGTAGCAAAAGCTCTTTTGCCGCTGCGGCTCCACGCGGTTATCCGTAACGGTTATTTTGAGGCCCTTGTTGAGGAAGGCTACCTCCCGCATGCGGCTGGTCATCAGGTCGAAGTTATACTCCACGCTGTCGAAAATAGCGCTGTCCGCCAAATAAGAGATCGTGGTGCCGGAGTTTTCGCCCTCATAGGTTCCAACCTGCTTAACATCCGCAGTCGGCTCGCCGTGTTCATAGCGCTGCTTGTAGATGATGCCATCCCGCCGCACCTCCGCCACCAGCCATTCCGCCAGGGCGTTTACCACGGAAAGGCCCACGCCGTGCAGACCCCCGCTTACTTTATAGCCGCTTCCGCCGAACTTTCCGCCCGCATGCAGCACCGTGAGCGCCACTTCCAGCGCGCTCTTGCCCATCTTTTCATGATAGCCCACGGGGATGCCGCGGCCGTTGTCGTTCACGGCAATGGAATTATCCGCGTTGATGCAGATTTCCACATGTGTGCAGTAGCCCGCGAGCGCCTCGTCAATGGCGTTGTCGACCAATTCCCAAACGAGGTGGTGGAGGCCGCGCGAATCCGTGGAACCGATATACATGCCGGGCCGCCGTTTAACGGCCTCCAGTCCTTCCAGAACCTGAATTTCCGAAGCGTTGTAGTCCGTATGGTTGCTCATGCTCTATCCTTTCTATATAAGGGGCTTATGCCCCGACCCCCGCGCCCGCCTGTGCGTTTCTTTCGCAGCCGGCAGCGGGGACTCCTATCGTTTTCCATGGGTCCCTTCTATTGGAAGGATTCCCTTTCGGGCCGCTTTCAAATCAGCGGCATAAGTTCTCCAGCGCGGCACTGCCAGAGCGCCGCCCCGCCTATATCGGCCTTTTCCAACCCATCAAGCGACGTGCAGGTGAGGAAACACTGGCAGCCCTTCACACTGTGGAGCAGCAACCGCTGGCGGCTTTGATCCAACTCGCTCAAAACATCATCCAGCAGCAGCACAGGGGGCTCGCCTTTTTCTTCCCGCAAAAGCGCCAGCTCCGAGAGCTTAACGGAAAGGGCCGCCGTGCGCTGCTGGCCCTGCGAGCCAAAAGCCCTTAGGTCGATCTCGCCCAAGCGGATGGCCATATCATCCCTATGCGGCCCGGTTTGCGTGAAGCCCCGCCGCAAATCCTCCGCAGCGCCCTCTGTAAGCGCCTGCAAAAGGTTTTCGCGCAGATCCGCAGGCGCATCCATGGCCACGTTGGGCTGGTAGGCGATGGCGAGCTTTTCCTTGCCATCCGTAATGCTCCTGTGCAGGTCGTAGGCGATGGTGGAGAGGCTGTCTATAAACCTTTGCCGCTCGGCCATGATGGCCTCGCCCAATGTGGCCAATTGCTCATCCCACATGGCCAGCATGCCCGGGCGGATATCAAACCCCTTCAAAAGCGCGTTGCGCTGGCGCAGGGCAGCGTTATATTGCTGCAAGCGGTAATAATAGGCGGGCCTTGCTTGGCTCAGCTCCATATCGAGAAATCTGCGGCGCTCCGCCGGCCCGGCCTTGACCAGGCAAAGATCCTCCGGGGCGAACATTACCACGTTGAGCACGCCCATCAGCTCGCCCGTACGACCAGCCAGCTGCCGATCGATGAATATCTTTTTTCGTTCGCCATCCCGCAGCTTGATCTCGATCAAATGGCTGCCTGTGAGCGATTCGATTTCGGCCCCCACATAGCCGCCCTCGCAGCCGCGAGCAGTTAGCTCCCAATCCCTTGGCGTGCGGTGCGATCTGCCAAAAGCGCATAAAAAAACGGCTTCCGCGGCGTTCGTTTTACCCTGGGCATTATCCCCCACGATCACATTTACCCCGGGCTGGGGCTTGAAATCCAGGGCGCTATAATTACGGTATTGATTGAGCCGAAGCCTGCTAAGACGCACCCGTTTCGCCCCTTTCCGCCCATTTTCCACACTAACGATAATACCATAAAATTGCGGTTTTTTCAAGTTGTTTAATATAATAAGAAGGGACTCCAATATATCACCAAGAATGCTTCACGTGAAACATGTAGAAAATAGGCATATTACGCGCAGGGCATCCCTTTGCGGGCGGCGGTCCTACGCGAGCGGAAGTCCTACGCGGGCGGCGGTCCTGCGCGGATAGCGGTCCTACGCGGTCAGCGAGCGCGAGGCCCGGCCCTTGCGGGAGTTGGTTTGGTAAAAGGCCGTTTGTTGCCTTAGGTTTGATGGAGGGGACGTTGCCTTGGGCGTTTCTCCTGCGCCCTTTGCAAAGAAGGGAAAAGGCGGTTGGCCTGCCCGCATGATGATCGGGAATGGTGCAGGATAGATTCCCCGGATGGGGGGAGCGCACGGTAGTTGGGACGTGGAATGCCGCGGGATTGTGCTTCGAATGAGGGGACAGTAAGAAGCCGGGCGAGGCGGACAATATAGGGATGAACTGTACTCGCCAGCGCAAACGTAACGCCAACCGCCAGCCATGAGGCGGGGGCGGCGCACGATGCTGCGGGCGCTATGGATTCCGCGCGTGACGCAGTTTGCCCAGGATTATATAAGAACATCTGCCTACCACAAACCCAAAATGAGACAGCAATTTGCACCGTAGAGGGGCGAGCGGGTTGCCCACGGCATCTGTTTCACGGCTTTGAAGCGATAGGAACAGCTTGCCGGGGGCCCGCCGAGCCACGATACATTCGGGCACGGAACACAACAAGGGTCGTGCCTAATCTGCGTTCCGAGGG
>JAYFPE010000016.1:0-109888 GCA_034928145.1 Candidatus Pelethousia sp.
TATAATCTTCTCGGACATGGCTTTTCTCCTTTGCTCGGTTCGATGTTTTGTGTGGTAACTTACATTCTACCAAGCGAGTTCGGCCATGTCCTTCCTTTTCTGGCCCTTTTTCATTTGTGCGAAAAATAGTTTACCTTATCAGAAATAAGTTTGCCTTAAGGTTTAGAAGCGTAGTTATGATGGTTCATACACACTGGAGAAATAAAGGGAGACGTATGGATTATGGAGGATGCCTCCATTTCCAACGTCTCTATATGTTATATTCAGGTGAGGGCATGTTGATTTATCCGCTACCAGGCGCAATGCGGCATGCGTATCGCTTTTGTGCTGACGATTTGCTTTTTATGCGCTGATTCTATTTATAGTTGTGATACATTAGCAGCTCTCATCAGTATAAAACCCCAAGATCAAGCGCTCTCGGGTTTTTCTATTTTTGTATTTCTCATTCTGCCCTAAAGGCCGTGTTTTGCCCTAAAGGTCATAAAGCCGCACTCTATCCAGCCCAAAGCAAGCCGCTAGCCTTTTCCGGGCTCAGGCATCTTGGCCCCGCTGTTCGCCAAGCTCGGCGGCGATACGCATGGAGGTGGACAGATGCTCCTCCATGTATCGCTTGGCTAAAGCGCTGTCTCTAGATTCGATGGCGGTGCAAATCAGTTCATGATAACGCGCGCCATATGAGCCCATCATGTCCACATTTTGCTTGAGTAGGGCGTAATATGTATCCTGTAATACCTCAAATACACGCACGATAATGGGGTTACGGGTCGCCTTGGCTATCATATAATGAAATTCCGCATCGAATAACGCCGTCTGTTCCGGGTCGGATGATTCGCGCATGCGCGCCGCCAGATCCCGCATCTCATTTACGTTATCCACATCAGCACGCATGGCGGCCAGGCCCGCGCTTTCCACCTCTATAATCTTACGAAACTCAAACATGTTGATGCGGTCCGGCCGCTCCAGCACAATATAAGGGATTATTGAGTTAATATGCTCAGCCCCTGAGCGCATGCACACATATGTGCCTTCGCCCTGGCGGCTTTCTAGCAGGCCAATGGCCGAAAGCCGGTTAATAGCCGCCCGAATGGATACGCGGCTGACATCCAGCTCCTTGCAAAGCTGGTTCTCAGAGGGGATTTTCTCTCCCGGTTTCCACTCGCCCGTGATAATGGAGCGCTTAAGCCGCTCAAATACCATATCGCTTACGCTTTGACGGGCATTATTCTGTAAATTATCCATGTTTGGTATTTCCTTCAGATACTGTATTGCACATCATATGTATTACAACAATATTAAGTATATCGCACCGTTATATTCATGTCAAGCAGCAAGGGTTTAACTAGCTTTTTTCAATGTATTTGTCTCCCAACCCACAAGCAATTTCAGCTGCATGTATTGACATCTCACCGCTATATTGCTATAATACACCCATAACTTGTAATACAACCTTAAATTCCAGCGTTTAACGCTCACATATCCGAGGAAACCTATATAAAAATCATATGCCGGAGGAAAACGGAATGAGCCTTACATCGGAAAGAAAAGCGACCCTCGATAGGTTGTGCAGAGAATTCCGCATCACGCTTATCGAACGGTTGCACGCAGCCAAGACCGGCCACCCGGGCGGTTCGCTTTCGGTTTGCGAGATACTGGCCTCGCTTTACTTTGAAAAAGCGAAGATAGATCCTAAGAACCCTAAGTGGGATGGGCGCGACCGCATCATTCTTACCAAAGGGCACGCGGCGCCCATGCTTTATATCGCGCTTGCGGAAAAAGGATTTTTTCCCAAGGAGGAGCTGGCCACGCTACGCCAGCTGGACACCAGGCTACAGGGGCATCCCAGCTGTAATATGACGCCGGGCGTGGAGATCTCATCCGGCCCGTTGGGAATTGGTCTTTCGGCGGCGTGCGGCATCGCAATTGGCTTAAAGCTCAACAATAATCCAGCCACCGTGTATGCCATCATGGGAGACGGTGAAATTAACGAGGGGACTATTTGGGAAGCATGTATGAGCGCGGTCAAGTTCAAGCTTGACAATTTAATTGTCATATTGGATAGGAACCATGTGCAGTTGGATGGAACCTGTGATGATATCATGCCTATGGCCAATTTGGAAGATAGGTTTAAGGCTTTTGGGTTTGAGGTGGTTACCTGCGACGGCCATGATGTAGCCTCCATTTGCGACGCGATTGACGAATGCAAAACAGGAAAGGGCGGCCCAAGCATCATTATAGCCGAGACTATCAAGGGAAAGGGTGTTTCCTTTATGGAGGGCAAGAACACATACCATGGGAAAATGATAACGGATGAAGAGTATACGATCGCTATGGCCGAGCTGAAGGGAGGGAAATAAGTATGGCAAAGGAAATAAGGGAAGCTTTCGGGGAGGCCCTTGTCAAATACGGCAAGGAAAACCGGAACATAGTCGTGCTGGATGCGGATGTTTCCGGCTCAACAAAATCCGGCCTGTTCGCCAAAGCCTATCCGGATAGATTTTTTAACGTGGGCATAGCCGAGGCCAACATGGTGGCCATGGCCGCGGGCCTTTCAGTGGAAGGTAAAATCCCCTTTGCCAACACGTTCGCGGTGTTCCTCAGCTCCATAGGTTTGATCGCCGCGCGCACCTTCGGCTCATACGCCGGTATGAACATAAAGCTGTGCGGCGCTTATGCCGGCTTATCCGATGCATATGACGGCCCGACGCACCACGCGCTCGAGGATATCGCCATCACGCGCGCACTGCCTAATTTTCAGGTGCTGGTCGCAAGCGACGAGCGTGTAACCGACTGGATGGTGAAACATGCCGTAGAGAATGATTGCCCTATGTACCTGCGCCTCTCGCGTGAAGCCATGCCCACGCTTTACAATGAAAGCACCGTGTTTAAGGCGGGCAAGGGTCATGTGGTGCGCGAGGGCTCGGATGTTACCATTATTGCTTGCGGCATCATGGTCAGCGAAGCGCTTAACGCGGCGGAGGCGCTGGCCCAAGCAGGCGTGCAGGCACGGGTGGTGGATATGTATTCCATCAAACCGATTGACAGGGAGCTTATATTGGAAAGCGCGAAACGCACCGGCTGCATAGTAACGGCCGAAGAGCATAATATCATCGGCGGCCTCGGCAGCGCGGTAGCCGAGGTGCTCACCTCGGGCGGCGCGAAGGCCCCTCAGGTATTTGTGGGCATGCGGGATACGCACGCGGAATGCGGGCCCTATCCCAAGCTGCTCGCAAAATATTGTATTGATGATGCCGCTATCCTGCGCGCGGCGCGGGGAGCCATCGATATGAAAACACTTTAAACATAAGAAGGAGGTCATTTTCATGCGCGAATCCATTCATAAATATCTTCAAGTGGGCCTTATCAGCTTCATGGCCTATCCGGCCAATATGCGCGGCGCCGATGAAAACATACTTGACGTTCTCAAAAAGGTTGCGTGCGACGATTATTTTGACGCAATAGAGGTTAATTGGATTAAGAACCCGGCGTTGCGCGAACAGGCGGCCAAGCTCCTTCGGACTTCGCATCTAAAGGTATGCTATGGCGCACAGCCTCGGCTCCTGACCACCGGACTCAACGCCTGTGATGTGAACGAGGAAGGCCGTAAGGCTGCTGAGGACACGCTAATGGAGGCCATAGACGAAGCCGAGCAGCTGGGAGCGGATGGCATCGCGTTCCTCGCGGGCAAGTGGGCGGAGGAAACCAAGGAGCTTGCATACGAACAGCTGCTCAAAACCACCCGCAACCTGTGCGCCTACGCTAAGGCTAAGGCTATGAACGTAGAGCTGGAGGTATTCGATTACGACATAGCCAAGAAATCCCTCATAGGCCCCGCACCCCTCGCTGCGAAGTTTGCAGCCGATATGCGCACCACTTGTGATAACTTTGGCCTGATGATAGACTTGAGCCATATCCCCATGACATATGAAAGCCCTGAGTTCGTTGTACGCACCCTGCGCCCCTACATTACGCATTTCCATGTGGGGAACACCGTATGCCAAGACGCGTCGGCCGAGGGTTATGGTGATGAGCATCAGCGCTTCGGCTTCCCTGGCGGCAGCAATGATACGAAAGAGGTGCTGGAATACCTGCGCGTGCTCAAAAGCGAAGGGTTCTTTAATGCGGAAAAGCCCTATGTGTTCTCCTTTGAGGTCAAACCGTGGCAGGATGAAGACCCGGACGTTGTGGTTGCAAACGCAAAACGCACACTTAACCGTGCGTGGGCGCTGCTAGAAGATTAAGGTTATTTTACAGAAAGGGAAATAAGCACCTATGAAAATAGTAGTATTAGACGGCTATACCCTAAACCCGGGCGACCTTACCTGGGATGGCCTTAAGGCGTTGGGCGAAGTAACCGTGTATGACAGGACTCCGGCCGATCAGGTCGTGGCGCGCATTGGTGATGCAGAAATCGTCTACACCAACAAAACGCCTATCACCCGGGCTACCTTGGATGCCTGCGGGAGCGTGCGCTTCATCGGCGTGCTCGCTACCGGTTTCAACGTTGTGGATATTGCCGCCGCCAAGGAAAAGGGCATCCCCGTATGCAATATCCCCACCTATGGCACGGCGGCGGTCGGTCAGTTTGCCATAGCGCTGTTGCTGGAAATCTGCCACCATGTGGCGCACCACAGCAACGCCGTGCACGAGGGCCGCTGGGAAAACAACCCCGATTGGTGCTTCTGGGATTACCCGCTCATAGAGCTTGCAGGCAAGACCATGGGCATTATCGGCTTTGGCCGCATAGGCCAGGCTACAGGCGCTATCGCTAAGGCCATGGGCATGAAGGTAATCGCAAGTGACAGCCATCCCAATGACGCGGGCCGCGCCATTGGGGAATATGTGGACTTGGATACGCTGCTTAAAACCTCGGATGTAATCTCGCTACATTGCCCGCTATTCCCCGAAACAGAGGGCATAATCAACAGAAATAACATCGCCAAGATGAAGGATGGCGTTATTCTCCTTAACAACAGCCGGGGGCCGTTGGTGGTAGAGCAGGATTTGGCGGACGCGCTCAATAGCGGCAAGGTATACGCTGCCGGGCTGGATGTTGTCTCGAGCGAGCCTATCCGGGGAGACAACCCCCTGCTCACGGCCAAGAATTGCTTCATTACGCCGCATATTAGCTGGGCGCCCAAGGAAAGCCGCGGGCGGTTGATGGATATTGCAGTGGAGAATTTGGCTGAATTTATAAAGGGTACACCGGCTAATGTGGTAAATCCATAGAAGAGGGCAAAACACGATGAAAATCCTGCTTGCACCGGATTCATTCAAGGGGAGCCTGAGCGCTGCCGAGGTGGCCGCGTACTTGCGTGCGGGCATCCTGCGCGTACTGCCAGAGGCCGAGGTGGATATGCTCCCGGTAGCGGATGGCGGAGAAGGCACCTGCGCGGCCATCGTAGCGGCGCTAGGCGGGGAAATCATTAAAACAGAAGTTACGGGCCCCAATGGCAACCGGGTGGGAGCCTTCTTTGGGCGCGCAGGGGATATGGCGGTTATTGAAATGGCAGCGGCTTCGGGCCTGCATCTTGCGCCTAGGAACGACCTGCGTCCCACGAAGGCCACCACCTACGGTACAGGGGAGCTTATGCTTCGCGCACTGGATGCGGGCTGTAAAAAGATTCTTCTCGGCATTGGCGGCTCGGCCACGACGGATGGCGGGGCGGGTATGGCGCAGGCGCTGGGCGTTCGCTTGCGTGATGCAAGCGGGCAGGAGCTTGGCCCCGGCGGGGGAGAGCTTGGCAGGCTGGCGCATGTGGATGTATCCGGGATGGATCCGCGCGTGGCAGGATGCGAATGGATTGTGGCCAGCGATGTTTCCAACCCGCTATGCGGGGAGAACGGATGCGCGGCGGTGTATGGCCCCCAAAAGGGCTGTACACCGCAGGACGTAGCGCTGCTGGATAGAAACCTAGGTCACTATGCACGCATGCTTCGGGAACAATTAGGCAAGGACGTTGCGGATATTCCGGGTGCAGGGGCTGCGGGCGGCTTAGGTGCAGGGCTGATAGCATTCTGCGGCGCAACGCTCAAAAGCGGCGTGGACACGGTGTTAGATGCCGTTGCTTTCGACGAGCGCGTAGCCGATGCAGACCTGGTGATAACGGGAGAAGGCCGGATGGACTACCAATCCGCGTTTGGGAAGCTGCCCGTGGGGGTGGCGCGGCGCGCAAAAGCAATCGCGGGCGCGGCTGTGATAGCGGTGGTTGGCGGCATAGGCCAAGGTGCCAACGCCGTTTATGCGCACGGGATTGACGCGATCACCAGCATTGTGGATAAGCCGATGGCGCTGGAGGAGGCGATCCACAACGCGCCCGACCTATTACAGGATACGGCTGAACGCGTGATACGTTTGCTCCGTGCCGGATGTGAGAGGCCATTTTAAAACATTTCGGGTTGCGCTAAAAAAGCAGAAGTTTCTATTGACTTTTTTCGCGCAATATAATAAAATAATCACAATACAAATGTAACGTTTCAATTTCATTATAACGAAAGGGTTTCAGCCGCCCTATGTCAACCATGAAAGATGTCGCGAAGCGCGCTGGCGTTTCACTGGGGACGGTTTCCAATGTACTCAATAATCGAGCTACCGTCTTGCCGGAAAACAGAGAACGCGTTCTCAAGGCGGTTGACGAACTGAATTTCAAGGCAAACGAAGTCGCCCGCTCTCTGAAAACAAAATCATCTAGGGATATCGCACTAATTATCCCCGACATCAGCAACCCCTTCTATCCTGAGCTGGCTCGAGGCGCCGAGGATGCCGCCAATAAGGCGGGATATCAGGTTCTACTTTGTAACAATGATCGTACCTATCAAAAAGAATGGAGCTACATTGAGTCGCTCAGCTCCAAGAATATCGCAGGGCTAATCATGGTTAAGCCACAGCTTAGCTTGCAAGAGATTTGGGAGATCAGCCGCCAATTGTCTGTCATACTGGTAGATATGGGGATGCCGTTGCAATCCAGTTACAATGTGATTAATGTCGACGATTATGGTGGATTCACACAGGGTATGCAGTTGCTGTATGCCCACGGGCATAGGAAAATTGGTTTTATCAGCGGTCTTATGGAATCCCTGAGCAGTCATACCCGTTATAGCGCCTACGTACAATTTTTAGCGCAGCACGGACTCCCCTTGCGGGAGGAATATGTGATCAAGGGAGATTATACCTGGAATAGCGGCTACCAGGCTGCAAAAGAGTTTATGGCGCTCAGCGATCATCCTACCGCCATCTTTGCAGCTAACGACCTGATGGCCATCGGCTGCATGAAGGCGCTTCAAGAAATAGGGTTAGAGATTCCGGGTGATGTTTCGGTACTCGGTTACGACAACATCGAGATGACCAATCTTTGTACACCGGGGTTGACCACCATCGAGCAACCCAAGTACGATCTGGGCGTTTGCAGCGTAGAAATGCTCCTGCGCAGGGTGGAAGAGCGCAATGCTGGAAAGGAAAAGCAAAGCGAACACCTGATGATGGATACCTGCGTGGTTTTGCGCCACAGCGTGGGAGATGTCAAAGCGTAGGAGAAGAGACTATCCGGTGGCGTTTACAAGGCGCTAAGGCGTCGTTCCCTACTATCCCATGGGCTCATCGATTATCAGCGCACCCGAAAGACCTTCGAAGCGAAAGTAAAAACATCCACAGAATGAAACGTTACATAATCCCTTGAAAAAGCCCAGCTTGATAAGTGTTTATTTGGAAGTATATGAAACGTTACAATCTACCTGATAATAGATAATTTAAAATAGGAGATATGGCCGCAGTCCCTGGGTGGGCGAATAAACAGGAGGATCGAGGATCTATGTTCAAAAGAATTGCCATTGGCAACGACCATGGCGGTGTGGAAGCGAAGAATCTGATTGTGGGCTATTTAACGGCGCATGGGTACGAAGTGACCAACATGGGCAGTGATACCGGGGAGATCGTGCGCTACCCTTACTATGCGGCGCAGGTATGCAATGCTGTTATAGAAGGCAAGGCCGATGGGGGGATCTTGATCTGCTCCACGGGCATCGGTATGAGCATTATGGCCAATAAATTCAAGGGCATCCGGGCTTCCCTCTGCACCACGCCCTACCTGGCGCAGATGACCCGCCGCCATAACAATTCCAACGTGCTTTGCCTGGGCGGTAAAACCACCCCCCTGTCCGAGATTTCCGGCATTGTGGAGGAGTGGCTGCGCCATGAATATGAGGGGGGCAGGCACGATATCTCCCTGCGCATGATAGCTATGGGCGAGGATGCCATGGAGGGCGTATGCAAGTGGACGCCGCCCCAGGACATTTCCCTCAAGGAAGCAAATCAGGGGGAGGAGCGCGCATGATGAAACTGTCGGTTGCCATTGCGGACGCCGTTGCGGGCCCTTCCGCATTCGTTGTATGGCGCGGGTTTGAGGATTCCGCGCGGAAGGCAGCGGAATACGGATATCATGGCGTTGAGCTGGCGCTGCGTTGCAAGGAAGATGTGGATGCACCCGCACTCCGCCATTTGCTCAAGCAGTATGGGCTGGAGGTAAGCTGCGTCAGCACCGGGCAGGTCTTCGCGGATCTGGGCCTTTATTTGACCAATCCCGATGAGGCGCAGCGCGGAGAGGCGCTCCGGGTCCTCAACGGGCTGGTAGAGATGGCGGCGGAGTTTGGCGGTATGATAAATCTGGGCCGCTGCCGGGGTTTCATCGCCCCCAACCAGGATAAGCGCGAGGCCACAGACTTGTTCTTAGGCTCTCTGGATATACTTCTGCCCATAGCGAAAAGCCTGGGCGTCACTGTGATCATCGAGCCGGTGAACCGGTATGAGATCAACTTCATCAACAATGTGGGAGAATGCGCTGCACTGCTTAAGGAAGTAGCACATCCCAATGTAGGGATCATGCCCGACGTGTTCCATATGAATATTGAGGATGCGCATATTGGCAGGGCGCTTGCCGACAACGCCGCCCTGGTCAAGTACGTACATCTGGCCGATTCCAACCGGTTGGCGCCGGGATGGGGGCATCTTGACTTCAACGAGGTGTTCGCGGGTCTGCGGCAGGGTGGCTATGACGGCTGGGTCTCCATCGAAATATTGCCCAAGCCTGATCCCGATACGGCGGCCAGGCAGGCGGCCGACACCATACTGCCGCTGGTGCGGCGCTATAATGAAGGCGATATGTTTTTTGCATAAGCCGTACGGAACAGTTTCCGGCGGCAAAGCCGCCGGTATAATTCAAAGGAGGATATTTTCAATGAAAAAAGGGCTTGTACTAATGATGGCACTGCTCATGGTTCTCTCCCTGGCCGCCTGCGCCAACAATACGCCGGCGCCCGCGGCCCCGTCCGCGGAGGCTCCGGCCGCTACCGACAGTGAAGCAGCCGAAGCTTCGGCCGCTCCCGAAGCTTCCAATGAAGCGCTTAAGGTTGCCATCGTGCAGGGTATCCGCGGTGACAAAGGCTTCAACGACCAGGCCTACCGCGGGATGGAAATGGCCGCGGCGGATTTCGGCATCACCTTCGACGGGGCCGAGTGCAACGATCTGGCCGAGGTGGATGCGGCGCTGCGCAACTATGCCGATGCCGGGGATTATGACCTAATCATGGCCGTGGGCTCCAACTATGGGGACAGCCTCGCCCTGGTTGCCAGCGATTACCCGGATCAGAAGTTTTCCCTGGTGGATACCTTCATGGATCCCGCGCCCGAAAACGTCCACTGGAACGCCGCCATCGATGCGGAGCAGGGTTTTCTCTCCGGCGTCATCTCGGGCTTTGTGACCAAGGGCGATTATCCCGAAGTCTTCACCCGTGCCAATGCGGATAAAAACGTTATCGTCTATGCAGGCGGTGCCGATTCCCCCACCTCCCGCGCGGGCGCGGCTGGCTACATGGCCGGCGTATATTACGTAAACCCGGATTGTGAGATCATCTACAACATCGTGGGCAGCTACAATGATCCCGTCAAGGCTAAGGAAATTGCCATGAACGGCGTGGCCCGCGGCGCGGATATCATCACCGGCAACTGCGGCTCCGGCAGCATGGGCCTCAAGGAAGCCGCCAATGAAGCGGGCTGCTACTTTATCGCCACTTCCCTCTCGGGCTTGGATCCCGTGTCCAGCCTGTGCACCTCGGTGAAGCTGAGCGAAAACCAGGTGTATGATGAGATCAAGGCTGTTGTGGAAGGCACCTGGACGTCCGGCGGCGAGCGCAAGGGCATTGCGGCGGGCTACTGCGACTACAGCGTAGAAGGCGTGAACATCGACTTCCCCCAGGAACTGCTGGATAAGGTGGACGCCGTGCGCGAAGCCATCAAGAACGGCCAAATCCAGCTTCCCACGGATGTGGACCAGCTCGATGCCTGGAAGGCCGCCAATCAATTCCAGGGCTAATGCCCAGACCTTTCGAGGTTGACCGACAAATCTAAAGAGGTAGGTTGAGTCCGTGGAAATCATCAGAATGTCAGAGATCACCAAGCGATATCCCGGAACGCTGGCGCTAAACAAGGTAGACGCGCGCCTGGAGGAGGGGGAGATTCTCTCTCTCCTGGGCGAGAACGGGGCCGGAAAGACCACGCTGATGAAGATCCTCTATGGTATGGAGAAGCCCGACGCGGGCGAGATATTCATCCGTGGGGAGAAAGTTGCGTTCAACAACCCCAATGATGCCATTGCCAGAGGAATCTGCATGGTCCACCAGCACTTTATGCTGGTTCCGGCCTTTACGGTGATAGAGAATGTCATCGCGGGCATCGAGCCCCGCAAGGGCGTGTTTGTAGACCGAAGGGCTGCGGAAAGCAAGGTGGCCGCGCTGGTGGAAAAGTACCGCTTTAACATCGACCCTCACGCCAAGGTTGGGAGCCTATCCGTAGGCGAGCAGCAGCGCGTGGAGATTTTAAAGGCACTGTACCGGGACGCCAAGATCCTGATTCTGGATGAGCCTTCCGCGGTCCTGACCCCTTATGAGGTGGACGAGCTGTTTGTCACGCTGCGCTTTTTGCGGGAGCAGGGCACCAGCATCGTCATCATCACCCATAAGCTCAAGGAAACCATGAACGTGGCCGACCGCGTAATGGTGTTGCGCAACGGTGTGCTTATCCACGACGATGTGAAACCCACCGATACCAACCCCCAGGAACTCTCTGCAATGATGGTGGGCCGCCTGATCCAATTGGAGGCCCGCCATCCTTCCCCCCGCATCGGAGACGTGAAATTCAGCGTCAAAAACCTCACAGTGAAGGACGAGCGGGGATGCGAGAAAGTGAAAGACGTGAGCTTCGACATCCGCGAAGGGGAGATATTGGGTATCGCCGGCATTGAGGGCAACGGCCAGTGCGAACTCATCGAGGCCCTCACAGGGCTGACCACACCCGAATCCGGCGAGGTATTGCTGGATGGCAAACCCCTTTGCGGCACCGCGCGTGATTTTATAGACAGAGGTGTTGGCCATGTCCCCGAGGACCGCACCCACATGGGCCTGATTGCGCCCATGACGATAAAATGCAACATGATCTTAGGCTATCAGGATTCCCCGGATATGAGCCGCCATAAGCTGATGCGCTGGAAGGAGATCACCGCCTATGCAGAGACCTGCCGGGAGGAGTTTGGCGTAAAAACCCCCACCGTGGAAGCACCGGTGAGCTCCCTTTCGGGGGGCAACCAGCAAAAGGTGATCATCGCGCGGGTGCTTTCCCGTGAGCACGAAGCGTTGATCGTAGCGCACCCCACCCGGGGCATCGACGTAGGCGCCCAGGAGTACATTCACAACGAACTGTACAAATTCCGAGATAAGGGCAAGGCCATGCTCCTCATCTCGGCGGATTTGGACGAGGTTGTCAAGCTCAGCGACCGGCTGCTGGTGATTTATGAGGGGCGCATCGTTGCGGACTGCGGGCCTGAGGAGTTTTCCAAGGTACAGCTCGGGCTTCTGATGACGGGTAATTCTCTAGAAAGCGTAAAGGAGGTGGGCGCATGAACGAGCATAACAGAAAGCGGGTTGCGGACGGCATCACGATATTCGGGCGCTCCGCCTTGGCGCTTCTGGCGGCGCTGCTCATTGGCGGCGTGGTCATTTCCCTGGGCGGCTATTCCTTTATGGAAGTCTACACCGCTATCTTCAAAGGCTCTCTTGGCACATCTCGGGGTATGCTGCTATCCCTAGCCACCGCCACGCCGCTGATGTTCACCGGGTTGGGGTTTGCCATTGGCATCAAGGTTGGCATCGTCAACACGGGTTTGGAAGGACAGCTTTACATGGGCGGCCTGACCGCGGCGCTGGTGGGCATCTATGTGGACTTTTTGCCCGGTGCGACCCACGCAGCGGCCACCATGTTGGCAGGCGCCATCGGCGGCGGCGCCGTGGGCCTGCTGATGGGCTGGTTCCGCACGCGTTTCGGCGCGCCCGAGGTCATCACGGGCATCATGCTCAACAGCATCATTACATATTTTACCGGGTATCTGGTCAACGGGCCTCTCAAGCCCGCTGGCGCGGGCTCCCCCCAGACGGCACCCATCCTCAAAAGCGCCGAGCTATCACGCCTTGCTTCCAAATCCCAGCTTACCACGGCGCTGATCGTTTGCGTGATCCTGTGCATTCTCATTTATCTCCTGCAAAAGCGCACGATATGGGGATTCAAGATGACAGCCGTGGGAATGAACCCACTGGCGGCTAAAGTGGCCGGCATCAACGACTCGCGGATGTACCTGGCCGCCCTGGTGCTTTCGGGCGCCATGGCCGGGCTGGGCGGCGCGGCGCTGGTGCAGGGCGTGTTCAAACGCTTTGTGGATGTTATCTCCAACGGCTACGGCTTCCAAGGCATTCCGGTATCCGCCCTGGCGGCGCATAACCCTCTGGGTGTGATTTTTGCAGCCATCCTTTTCGGCGTACTGAAGGCAGGGGCGACCATGGTGAACCAGAGCACCACCATTCCGTTTGAGTTCGTGGATATGGTGCAGGCCCTGGTGGTGGTGTTCGTGGCCGCGCCCTCCATCATCCTTTCGCCCATACAAAAAATCAGGAGCATCATCAAAAAGAAGGGCGGCGGCTCGGCCGCCGCAGGTCAGGGGGGTGCGGCATGAACAGCGATATCATACTCGCCATTATTACATCGACGCTGCGGCTTTCGGTTCCCGTTATGCTGGCGGCGGTGGGCTGCTCCTTCTCTACACGGGCCGGCGTAACCGCATTCGGCTGCGAGGGCATGATGGCCGCGGGCGCCATCTTCGCCGTCATCGGATCGGACTTTACAGGGAGCAAATGGATCGGCGTCTTGCTGGCGATACTGGCAGGTATGCTCGTCTCTTCCCTGCATGCTGTGCTGCACGTAAAATACAGGGTTAACGCCACGCTTTCGGGCATGAGCGTGAACCTTCTGGGAGCTGCCCTGGGGGCGCTGGCGCTCAAGCTGGTATGGAAGGTTTCCGGCATGTCTCCGGATGTGGCGGCGTTTTCCAAAATTGCGGCCACCCCCAGCCTGAGCTGGATGGCGCGCATACCGGTGATCGGTTACGTGTTGGGCGAACAAAGCCTCTTTTTGCTGATCACCATCGCGGTCGTAATTGTGGGCTGGGTGTTCTTATATAAGACCACCTTCGGCCTGCGCATGCGCATGGTAGGCGAAAACCCGGTGGCAGCCAATACCGTGGGCATCAACACGGTGCGGTACAAGTACATGGGCGTATTGGTGTGCGGTCTGCTTTCCGGCCTGGCCGGCGCCTTCCTCTCCCTGGTGGGCATGAACCGCTACATCATCGGCATGACGGCGGGCCGCGGCTACGTGGCTATGGTCATCAACAACCTGGGGGCTTCTAACCCTATAGGATCAGCTCTATCGGCCCTGTTCTTCGGCTTCTTCGATTGTTTGCAGTTCGTATTTCAGGGCGTGCGTACCCCCAGCCAAATCTTGATGATGCTGCCTTATGTGTTCACGCTGATCATCTGCGTGGGCAATACCAAGCGGTCCAAGGGACCGGCCGGCGTGGGCCAGCATTTTGACAGCTAAGCGTATACATAACCGGCGGCACAGCCGCCAAGATAATACAGGAGGAAAGATATGAAACGCAGTGAATTAAAATCCGTATTCGGTACTTCCCGTCCCATTTTGGGTATGATACATCTGCCGCCCCTGCCCGGTTCCCCCAACTACCAGGGCAGCATGACGCAGGTAATAGACCATGCGCTGCGGGATGCGGATGCCCTGGTGACCAACGGCATCTCCGCTATGATCGTGGAGAACCTGGGAGATTACCCCTACTACCCTGTCACGCAGGAGCCCGAGACCGTGGCCGCCATGACCCGTGCGGCGCTGGAACTGCGCAGGGCTTACCCCAACGTGCCCCTGGGCATCAACGTGCTGCGCAATTCCTGGAAGAGCGCCCTTGCCATCGCTTCCATTGCGGATGCCCAGTTTATCCGCCTCAACATTCTGACGGATACCATGGTGACGGACCAGGGCATGCTCAACGGCGAGGCGCACTTGGCACTCCGCTACCGCAAGGCCATCGGCGCCGAGCAAGTGCTTCTGTTCTGCGACCTTTACTCCAAGCACGCCGCGCCGCTCGCCCCGCGCGATATCACTACGGTGGCGCATGAGATGGTGGGCCGCGGCATGGCCGACGCGCTGATTATTTCCGGCACCGAAACGCCTGTGCCGCCCAAGAAAGAGGATGTCGAAGAGGTGCGCCGCGCCGTGCCCGAAACGCCGATCATCCTGGGCAGCGGCGTGACCCTGGGCGCCCTGGATACGGTTGCCCTGGCCGATGGCACGGTGTTCGGCTACGGCACAAAACCCAGCGGCAATATGAATGATCCGGTGGATGGGCCTACCGTTAAGAAATTCATGGACGCGGTGCGCGCCCTTTAGCGAAACCGGCGGCGATTTTTACACCCCAAAGCCGCGCGAAGGAAATAGGAACGCCCTGATCAGAGCGTTCCTTCATAATAATTAAGGAAAGGTGGTTTCCTATGAGCGAAGAAAAGAGAATTCCCCTCATCATCGATACCGATCCTGGCGACGACGATGCCGCCTCCATCCTGTGGGCGCTCTCTTGCGGTAAGTTTGACGTGAAGGCGCTCACCATCGCAAGCGGTAACGTAGGGCTGGATAAATGCGCAATTAATGCGCTGCGTACCTTGGAGGTTAGCAAGCGCACGGATATTCCGGTCTATAAAGGCGCATGGAAGCCTATTGTGATTCCGGCACAGGATGCGAGCTGGATTCACGGGGAGGACGGCCTCGGAGACGCGGGATTCCCTCTGCCCCAAACCCCAGTTACGCCGGGGTATGCGCCGGCCGAGATGGTGCGCATTGCCAAAGAATCCCTCGAACCCATCACGATTCTGGCCCTGGCTCCCATCACCAACGTAGCCCTGGCCATACTCTTGGACGCCGATTTTAAAAAGCACGTCAAAGAGGTGGTATTTATGGGTGGCGCGGTACGGGTACCCGGCAATATCAGCCCTGGGGCGAGCTTCAATGTGGCTGCCGATCCCCACGCCGCTTCCATCGTTTATAATTCCGGCATCCCGGTGGTGCAAGTGGGCCTGGATGCGTGCGACCAGGTGACCCAGCGCTGGGAGGATCTGGATGAGATCGGCCTGGCCGGCACGGCTGTGGCGGATTTCGTGGTACGCATGATGGAGTTCCGGCGGGATAAGGCGGTCAAGGTCATTAAGAACGAGAAGGGCGAGGTGGTAAGCCGCATCCCCGCCGGCGCACAGGCCGGCCGCGGGAAGCGCGGCATTGGCCTCAACGATTTGACTACCACCGCTTACCTTATCAACCCCGGCTGGTTCAAGGCGCAGGAAGTGACCATGGATATCGAAACCGGTGGCCTGACTCCCGGTCGAACCACGGCGGATTTCTTCGGCCTGTGGGGCAAAAAGCCCAACTGTACTTTTGTATACGAAGCGGACGGCCCGGCGCTGGTTGAACGATGGGTGGAGGATATTAAGTCGTTCCGCCCGTAGATCCGCACGAGCAAAAAGGAGATCCAATGGATACAATCAAAAAGATTCCCTTGATTATCGATACCGACCCGGGTGATGATGACGCCGCCTCCATCCTGTGGGCGCTCTCCTGTGGCAAATTTGACGTCAAGGCGCTCACCATCGCAAGCGGCAATGTGGGGCTGGATAAATGCGCCATCAATGCGTTACGCACGCTGGAGGTTAGCAAACGTATCGATATCCCCGTCTATAAGGGCGCGTGGAAGCCTATCATGATTCCGGCACAGGATGCGAGTTGGATCCATGGTGAGGATGGCTTGGGTGATGTGGGCTTCCCCCTGCCCCAAACGCCTGTTACGCCGGGGTATGCACCGGTAGAGATGGTGCGTATCGCCAAAGAATCACCGGAGCCCATCACGATTCTGGCCCTGGCCCCCATCACCAATGTGGCCTTGGCCGTACTCCTGGACCACGATTTTAAAAACCACGTCAAAGAGATCGTCTTTATGGGGGGAGCCGTAGGTGTTCCGGGCAATACAAGCCCTGGTGCGAGCTTCAATGTAGCCGCCGATCCCCACGCTGCTTCCATCGTATATAACGCCGGCATTCCTGTGGTTCAGGTAGGCTTGGATGCATGCGATCAAGTGACACAGCGCTGGGAGGATCTGGACGAAATCGGCCAAGCCGGCACCGCCGTGGCGGATTTCCTGGTGCGTATGATGGAGTTTCGTCGGGACAAGGCGGTCAAGATCATCAAAAACGAAAAGGGCGAGGTGGTTGCCCGCATGGCTGCGGATGAGGAGGCCGGCCGCGGGAAAACGGGAATCGGCCTCAACGATCTGACCACCACCGCTTACCTCGTTAACCCGGGCTGGTTCAAGGTTCGGGAAGTGGCCATGGATATTGAAACCGGCGGGCTGACCCCGGGCAGGACAACGGCCGATTTCCATGGCCTGTGGGGAAGAGAGCCCAACTGCACCTTCGCGTACGGGGTAGACGGCCCGGCGCTGGTTCGCCGGTGGGTGGAAGATATCAAGGCATTCCACCCGTGAAATGGGAGAGGAGAGATATCATGGACGAAAACAAGAGGCGCGCCATCATTATCGATACCGACCCCGGTGTGGATGACGCAGCGTCGCTGTTTTGGGTGCTGGCCAACCCACGGTTTGATATCAAGGCCATCACTATCGCCAACGGCAACGTCTCCTTAGACCAATGCGCCGTCAACGCCCTCAAAATTTTGGAGGCAGCCGGCCAAAGCCATATCCCCGTATACATCGGCGCGCCCGATCCCCTTCTGCGTCCCACCGTGGACGCGGCTTGGGTGCATGGCAACGATGGGCTGGGGGACGCGGGCTTCCCCATACCCAAAGCCCTAGCCGCGCCGGGCTATGCCCCCGCCGAGATGGCGCGCATCGCTGCCGAATGCGGGGAAGTCACCATTTTGGCCTTGGCGCCCTTGACCAACGTAGCTCTGGCGGTACGGCTGGACCCGGATTTTAAAAAGCATGTCAAAGAGATCCTTTTCATGGGCGGCGCGGTGCGGGTGCCCGGCAACGAAAGCCCGGCCTCCAGTTTTAACCCCGCGGTGGACCCGGATGCGGCGCGGATCGTATACCGCTCGGGCATTCCGGTGGTACAGCTTGGCCTGGATGTGTGTGACAAGGTGCGGGAGATGCCCGAGGATTTCGAAAAGCTGGCCGCTGTGCATACGCCGGTTACGGATTTTATCTTGCGCATGCTTGCCTTTATTCGCCATAAGGCCCGCCGCGTTTATACCGATGAATCGGGGCAGGTCACAGGCGTGGATGCGATACAGGATAGCGCCGGCGTGGGCCTCAATGACCTGACCGCCACCGCTTATCTGATCGAGCCGCGCTGGTTTAAGACCAGGGCGCTCTACATCGATATTGATACCGCGGGGCTCTGCCCCGGGCAGACGGTGGCGGATTTTCGGGGTATGTGGGGCAAGCAGCCCAACGCTCTATGGGCCTATGATGTGGATGCCCGCGCTGCGGTGGACCGCTGGGTAGCGGATATTTGCGCATACCGGCCCTTATGATAGGAGGAGAGAAAGACCATGATTGAAGAGAAGATTCCCGTGATCATCGACACCGACCCTGGCGACGACGATGCCGTTGCCATACTCTGGGTCCTTGCCAACTCCCGCTTTGATGTAAAGGCCTGCACCGTAGGCTATGGGAACGCCGGCACGGAAAAGTGCGTGTGCAACATGCTGCGTATACTGGAGGTGGCGGGCAGAACGGATATCCCTGTGTATGCTGGCGCACACCGCCCCCTTTTGGGGCGGGCGGAAAACGCCGCCTGGATTCACGGGGAGGACGGATTGGGCGACGCAGGCTTCCCCCTGCCGGATGCGCAGCCTGCGCCGGGCTATGCGCCTGTGGAAATGATACGCCACGCAAAGGAATCCAAGGAGCCCGTGACCCTGCTGTGCCTTTCGCCCGTCACCAACGTAGCCCTGGCATACCTTTTGGACCCGACCTTTAAGGACCATGTCCGAGAGGTTCTCATTATGGGCGGCGCGGTGCGCGTGCCGGGCAATGCCAGCCCCGGGGCCAGCGCCAATCTAAAGAACGATCCCTGGGCCGCGCAAATCGTCTACCGCTCGGGCATGCGGGTAGTACAGCTAGGGCTGGATACCTGCAACAAAATGACGGAACTGGATGAGGATTGGGCCGCTTTGGAGGCCGCGAAAACGCCGGTAACGGATTTCATCATTCGGATGCTGCGCTTCCGCCGGGAACAGGCTGTGCGCGTGATCACCGATCAGGCGGGCAATGTGCGGCGGCTCTCCCAGGCAGAGGAAATGCCCGACCACGCAGGGGGTATAGGGCTCAACGATGTGGCCGCCACGGCTTACCTGATCGAACCCAATTGGTTTAAAACCCGAGAGGTTTATATCGACATCGACGCCGACTCCCTGTGCCCCGGCCGCACCGTGCCGGATATGCACGGCTTATGGGGTAAGGCGCCCAACGCGCGCCTGGCCTACGATGTGGATGGCCGCGCTGCGGTGGATCGGCTAATGAGCGACCTTATCGCCTTCCGTCCCCGCAATGGCCGCGTGTATTCGTAAGCTGTGCCGTAATCGTTAATTGACTCGCTTGGCTTTATGAAGATTATGGGTGCTGGACAAGGCAAACAAATAAAACGTAAAGCAGGCGGCATTCGGCCGCCTGCTTTACGTTTTGGAGTCATGATGCACGTTTTCCCGAAATGTTTATTCAGCATATCTACCGCAGGCCACTCCTTTTCCCCGGATAAATGCGCAACTTTACAGCGTGAATTGGATATCCGAAAACTCCGAAAACTTCCATGTGGCTTTCTCAAGGGCTTTCAGACTAGGGAGATGGCCAAATTCCGCCTGCGCATTGCCTTCATACATCTTTTCTTCCGCTCCCATTTCCGACCCCCCTTTGAATCCTCCCAAATCATTTCGTCCGCTTACATTCACCCTTCTCCCTATCACCATACAAACCCGCTTCCCAAACCGTTATGGACCTCGCAAAACCAAATTCATTGCTTCCTCCTTTCAGTTACACGGCTTCTTTCATTTCCTCCCGCATCATGGAATTGCTTTAAGCACCATGATTTATGGAACAGCTGGAAGACATCTTCAATTCGCACCTAGTCCTCTTCTGTATAGGATTGCTTTAGTTCCATAGAAAGGTAATGGGACACGCTAAGGAAAAATAAGTATAGTACACAACGAAAATCAGGAGTGAGGGCATGAGACAAGGGGGTGTTTGTAAGGTCGTTATTCATATGCCCGAATCCATACATGCCCTCTCTTCCAGGCTTAACGCTTTCTATATCGAAGTGCTTGAAAGAAGGCTCGGCCAGTCTAACCTGACCATGCGTGAAAAGACTCTTGTGCTAAATCGGATATTCTCGAACATGAAATCGGGGGAGGCCGGGGAGGCCGTCGAATAGGTGCTTGTGTAGTCGCCATATGTTGTATGGCGGTTTGCTGTTCCTTGTTTCCCCAGATTAAGGGAGCGTGCCTTACGCCCATAATGATGGCTAATTCTTCCTGTGTGAGTTCGTAGAGCTTGCGGTATTTTTTCAGATGTACCCCATAAACGCCACCATCATCGATTGACAAGCACAATACTGCCTTTCATCTTTTTATCGGCTGCCGGGAAGAATTTTGTTGCCCTTTGTGTGGTGGCGCATTCCCTACCATGATCAGCGTGATCGCCATGTTCTTTGTGGGCGGCGTTGGGGGCTGGTTGGGATCGGCGCTGGGGGCGGCGCTGCTCACGGGGATGGTGGTGCTGGGCGTGGGCTGCACCTTCGGCGTTTCCTGGCTGCTATCTAAAACGGTGCTGCGGGGCGTGCCATCTTCCTTTACGCTGGAGATGCCGCCCTGCCGCAAGCCGCAGGTGGGCAAGGTAATCCTGCGCTCGATGCTGGACCGCACCATCTTCGTATTGGGTCGGGCGGCGGCTGTGGCCGCGCCTGCTGGCCTGCTCATCTGGGGCATGGCCAATATATCCGTTAACGGCGGCACGCTCCTCTTTCATTGCGCCGCTTTTTTGGAGCCGCTAGGCCGCCTCATGGGCCTGGACGGGGTAATTCTGCTGGCCTTTATCTTGGGCCTGCCCGCCAATGAGATTGTTGTGCCCATCATCATTATGGCCTACCTGCAAAGCGGCGCCCTGCTTGAATTGGAAAGCCTGGGCGCTTTGCGCGCGCTGCTGACCGGCAACGGATGGACGCCGCTCACCGCCCTTTGCACGCTGCTGTTTTCCCTGCTGCATTGGCCCTGCGCCACCACCCTTTTGACCATCCGCAAAGAAACGGGCAGCTGGAAATGGACGGCCCTGGCCTTTGCCCTCCCCACCGGCCTGGGCATGGCGCTCTGCATGCTGGCCGCGGCTTTTTGGCGCCTGCTGGTTTAGACAAACGGCGGGAGCCGCTCAGCGTGTCAAAAAAGTGGCCATGGCCACTTTTGAGTTTCCACGGAACAACTGCTCATACCTTGGGGCCGTTGTTTCATGCAGAGAAAGCCTTGGCAAGCAAGGTTCTTCGCGCGCGACGCACACGCGCCCCGGGGCATCCTCTCTTGCCGCCTCGCGGCAATTCACCTTGTCCGCCGCTCACGATTAAAGCCTCGGGGGCGGAGCCGAGCGCCGCCACTGCGGATGAAGCGAGGCGGAAGCCCGATGAGCAAAGGAGCAGCGCGGCCTTAAGGGCGCATCGCCACTATTGCGAACTGTGAACGGCCCGCGATTCCTAGGGACTTTTCGACAGACCGGGCTGTGGGAGCCTCTTTCTTTCAATTGATTTTACAGCCAGTTCGCAGATCCACATACGAAATATGTTATACTATATATGGCAGATGTTTTATCCAAAGTTAAGGCAGATCAAACTGCGGAAGGAGCTATATGGAGCATAACTGGCAAGGGAGGCCGCCCGAGGCGCGGCAGCCGAGAGACTGGAGGCGGATGGGCCGTGTGGCCCTCCTGGCCCTTATTGCGGTGGCCGTGTTGGGCATCGGCGCGACCTGTTGGTATACGGTGAACGAGAAGCAGCAGGCTGTGGTAACCACCTTCGGCAAGGTCACGGGGGTGAGTGACGCGGGCATCCATTTCATGTTGCCTCTGGGGATTCAGCAGGCGCATAAGGTGGATGTGAACGTATACCAGAAGATCGAACTGGGCTACCGCACCGATGTCGCCCGCGAAGAGGGCTACACGGTGGTGGAAGAAGAGAGCAAGATGATCACCGGGGATTATAATATCGTCAACGTGGAATTCTTTGTGGAATATAAGGTTTCCGATCCGGTGCGCTATCTTTATGGCTCCTATGCGCCGGAAACCATCCTGCGCAACCTCGTGCAGAGCCAGGTGCGCAATGTGGTGGGCTCCACCCCTGTGGACGCCGTGCTTACAGACGGCAAGGAAGCCATCCAAATGGAAGTGAAGGAGCTGATCACCGAGGTTCTGGCAAAATACGACGTGGGCCTGATGCTCACGGACGTTAAGATCCAGGATAGCGACCCGCCCACCGAGGATGTGACGTATGCCTTCAAGGCTGTGGAAACGGCCAAGCAGGGCGCGGAGACCGTGATCAACGAGGCGCGTGCCTACCAGAACGCGCAGCTGCCCGCGGCGGAGGCCCAGGCGGACAAGCTGATCCGCAATGCCGAGTACCTCAAACAGAAGCGCATCAACGAGGCAAACGAGCAGGTGGCCATGTTTAACGCAATGTATCAGGCATATGCCGACAAGCCCGCCATCACCCGCTCGCGCATGTATTACGAGGCCATCCAGAAGGTGCTGCCCGGCGCGAAGGTTTATATCGATATGTCCGAGGGCGGGGTGCAGACCCTGCTGCCCCTTGAATCCTTTGCGGGAGGTGCGCAATAATGAAAAAGCTTACAGGCAAGCTCATTGGCGCTGTGCTGTTGATCGCGGCGGCCGTTACCCTCTTTTCCAGCGCCTATACCGTAGGCGAGAACGAATATGCCTGCGTGGTGCGCTTTGAGAAGATTATGTCCACCACGGAGCAGGCCGGCCTGCATTTTAAGATGCCCTTCCTCGAAGGGGTGAAAAAATTCCCCAAGGCCGTGATGTTCTATGACATCCCGCCCTCCGAGGTGCTCACCAGTGACAAGCAGAATATGACGGTGGATAGCTATGTGCTCTGGCAGATCGAAAACCCGCGCCTGTTTTACCAGGCCCTGGGCAACACGACCATAGCGGAGCAGCGGCTCGACGCCCTAACCTACAACGCCCTAAAAAACATCATGGGCACCCTGGCGCAGAAAGATATCATCAACGAGAACGCCGGCTCCGAGCGCAACGATATCTATGAGGGCATCGCCGCCAATGTATCCACCATTGCCAAGAATTACGGAATCCGGGTGGTAGATGTGAAGATCAAGCGCTTCGACCTGCCCGAGGCCAACGAGCAGGCCGTTTACGGCCGCATGATCTCCGAGCGCAACCAGATCGCCGAGAAATATACGGCGGATGGCCAATACGAGGCTTCCATCATCCGCAACGATGTGGATAAGCAGGTGAATATCCTCGTATCCAACGCCAAGGCCGAGGCGGCCAAGTTGGAGGCGGAGGGTGAGCAGGAATACATGCGCATCCTGGCCGAGGCCTACGATACGGCCGATAAGCAGGCCTTCTATGAGTTTACCCTATCCCTTGAGGCGCTCGAAGCCTCGCTTACCAGTGGGGAGAAAACCATCATCCTGGGCCGGGATTCCGCGCTTGGGAAGGTGCTGCTGAATCCGTGAGGTTTGCAGGGGATATGCATCTGGCCCCCGCGGGGCATAGACGCGATTGTAAAAGAGTAAGCAGGATAGCTTTTTAACCTTATAAGTACAAACAACGGTCCGGCGCATCCAATTTGCACCGGGCCGTTGCCTATAACGCAAAAACAGGGTTACTTACGCCTGGATAGAATCCCTTACATGCGCCAAAATCGCCCCTGCCGCGTCCACGCCGGTGGTGGCGACAAGACCGAGGAAATGGGCGTTGGAGTTCACCTCGCAAAGCAGGGGGCCGGTTGGGCCGATGAGCAAATCTATGCCGGCGAAATCCAGGCCCAATGCCCGGGCCGCGGACAGGGCAAGGGATTCTTCTTCCGGTGAGGGGATGTAAGCCTCCGCCGTGCCGCCCGCGCTGACGTTGGCGCGGAAATCCCGCGGGTTTTGCCGCCGGATGGAGGCGATTGACCGGCCACCGACCACGTAGAGGCGGATATCCTCACCCGCGTGGCCGCCTATGTATTCTTGCAGGATCATGGGCGCCGGGGCGTGCTCGCGCAGGAGGGCCGCGGCCTCGCCATACGTATTGGCCAGGTATACCTGCCAGCCAAAGGAGCCGCGGCGCTCCTTGATCACCAGGGGGAAGCCCAGGTGTTCCGCTGCCGGCTCCAGAAAATCGAGATTCGTGTACCCCAGGCCGGCATAGGTGAGGGGCGCGGCGATGGTTTTTGGCTGGGGCAGGCCGTAGGCGGCCAGCCGGAAGTGCGTGAGGGACTTATCATCCGCCGCTTCAATGGCGTCGATGGGGTTAAACAGCCGCAGGCCCGTTGCTTCCAACTGCCTGCCCAGCAGGATATCCTTATCCCAGAAAAGGCAGAAATCATATGCTCGCAGGGAAAAGAGCGGCTTATGTTGCGTCATATCGAAAAGCAGCTGCGCGTTGGTGGCAAAATCCAGCCCAATGCCCAGCCTTTGGGCAGCGGCGAGCAAAGCCTTGCGCATCCGCACAAAGCTTTCCGTTTGGCCGAATTCATTCATTACCAGCAATCCGTGTGGCATGTTGTATCCTTACATAATAGAAAACATAAAAAATAGCGATCGTCTTAGCTTTATCCATCCGCTTGCGCGGGCAGGCGGGCGGGGTCAAGGCCATTGGCGCGGTAGAGGGAGAGGAGCTCGCCGCTTTTTGTTAACTCGCCAAGGAGCAGGGAGCCGATCTGGGCCAGGGCCGCGGAATCGGAGGCGGCGCAAATGGCGTAATCCACCGTGCCAAAGGAAAAGGCCGTGGCCGTGATGGGATAGGCTTCTCCATAGCGTTTGGCATAAGTCTCGGTGAGCAGCACGGCCCGCACCTCGCCATTGGCCAGCGCATCCAGCATATCCGGATAGGAGGCGTAGGTTTTGGCCTTAAGCCCCAGATTGGGGTGGGCAGCGTTATAGGCGTTAAACAGCGCGGCCTCCGGGCTTTCTCGTATCTTGTTGGATTGGGCCACGCCCACCTCCATGTTTTCCAGCGCAAAACTGGGGGTGCCGGTGAGGGCCACCAGCAGGCAGGGGTCGCTGTAATATGGGACGGAATAGCTGTATTTGGTTGCCATGGAGGAGGCGGCCAGGGCAATGGCCACATCAATGCCGCCGTCATCCAGCTTGGGGCCCAGGGTCATGGCGTTCACTTCGACCATTTGCAGGCTAGCGGTTGGGTCGGCATCAGGCAAAAGCCGCGTGGTTAAAAGGCGCGCCAGGTCGTGCTCCAGCCCGCCCTCCTTTGTGCAGAGGCCCGGCACATCGTAGCGCACGCCTACCCGCAGCACGCCCCGCTCCTGCAAGGAAATCACCTCCGCGCTGGCTAAAAGCTGCGGCTCCTCGCGGCTCGCCAGGGCGACGATGATCACCAGCGCCAACGCGGCCAGGATATAGAGCGCTGTGCGGTAGGGCTTGCCCTCATCCCCCGTAAAGGTGACGGGATTACGGCGCATATTGAAATGCAGGCGGCGCATGCGTCTGCGCCAATCGATTTTTTTCATACCTTGATTATAGCCAGAGCGGCCCGCATTGACAAGTGAACAAACATCACGGTATAATTTAGCAATGTAAAAGCGGGAATTTTGCGCAAATGTTAACAGAGAGGTGCGATCTATGAGACTGTTGAAATCTTACGAGTTAAGGGAACTATATTTGGAGTTTTTCCGGCAGAAGGGCCACGCTATCATTCCTTCCGCATCCCTCATTCCGGAAAATGACCCCACCGTGCTTTTTACCACAGCGGGCATGCATCCCCTGGTGCCCTATCTCATGGGCGCCAAGCACCCGGCGGGCGTGCGGCTGGCGGATGTGCAAAAGTGCGTGCGCACCGGTGATATCGACGAGGTGGGCGACGCCTCCCATTGTACCTTCTTCGAAATGCTGGGCAATTGGTCTTTGGGCGATTATTTCAAAAAAGAATCCATCGCCTTTTCCTGGGAATTCCTCACGGATGAAAAATGGCTCGGCATCGATAAAGATAAGCTTTCCTTCACCTGCTTCGAGGGCGATGCGGATGCGCCTCGCGATACGTTTTCCCACGATTGCTGGGTGAATATGGGCGCGGATCCTTCCCACATCTACTACCTGGGCAAGCGCCATAACTGGTGGGGCCCGGCCGGCGTGACCGGCCCTTGCGGCCCGGATACCGAGATCTTCTACGATACGGGCAAGCCCAAGTGC
The DNA here is from genome assembly GCA_034928145.1 of Candidatus Pelethousia sp. Classification (GTDB taxonomy): domain Bacteria; phylum Bacillota; class Clostridia; order Christensenellales; family CAG-138; genus Pelethousia. Next base: position 25,871 of record JAYFPE010000016.1, read on the forward strand.
TCCCCGGATTGCAACCCGGCCTGCTCCTGCGGCAAATTCCTTGAGATCTGGAACAACGTCTTCATGGAATACAACAAAAAGGCGGATGGAACCTTCGAGCCCCTCTCCCAGCAAAACGTGGATACCGGCATGGGCCTTGACCGCACCGTGGCCACCTTGCAGGGCGTGGAGAGCGTATACGATACCGACGCCTTTACCGGCATCATCGCAGCCATTGCGCGCCTCTGCGGCAAAAGCTATCAGGATGGCGGCGAGACCACCCGCGCCTTCCGCATCGTGGCGGATCATATCCGCTGCGCTACCTTTATGCTGGGCGACCCAAGGGGCGTAACGCCCTCCAATGTTGACCAGGGCTATATCCTTCGCCGGCTGATCCGCCGGGCCATCCGCTACGCCATGCAGCTGGGCATGCCCGAAAGCAGCCTTTCCCAGGTAGCGGAAGCAGTGATCGCCCAATACGGCGAGCCCTATCCCGAATTGATCGAGAACAGGGAGAAGGTTCTCTCCGAGCTGGCAAAGGAAGAGCAGCGTTTCCAGCGCACGCTCAAGAACGGCATGCGGGAATTCGAGCGCATCAAGGGCGGCTTCCCGGATGGCATGATCGACGGCGTTACGGCCTTCCATCTTTATGATACCTTTGGCTTCCCTGTGGAGTTTACGCAGGAGATGGCCACGGAAAACGGCCTCACGGTCGATCTTGAAGGCTTCCGCAAAGCCTTTGACGAGCACCAGGAAAAATCCAAGGCCGGCGCGGAGCAGCGCTTTAAAGGCGGCCTGGCGGATACCAGCGATCAAACGGCCCGGCTGCACACGGCCACCCACCTGTTGCAGGCGGCGCTGCGCAAAGTTTTGCAGGATGACACCATCAGCCAGCGTGGCTCCAACATCACGGCGGAGCGCCTGCGCTTCGACTTCAGCTTTGGCCGCAAGCTCACGCCCGAGGAATTGCAGGCGGTTGAGGCCGAGGTGAACCGTTATATCGCGGCCGCGGCCCCCATCTCCTGGCAGGAGATGACCGTGGACGAGGCCAAAGCCCAGGGTGCTGTGGGCCTCTTTGGCGATAAATACGGCGAGCGCGTCAAGGTATATACCATGGGCGGCTTTTCCAAAGAGATTTGCGGCGGCCCCCACGCCGAGAACACCGGTGATTTACACCACTTCACCATCAAAAAGGAAGAGGCCAGCAGCGCGGGCGTGCGCCGCATCAAGGCCGTCTTAGATTGATTCAAATCAACAAGCGGGTGTGGGGCGGCTGATCCGCCCCCATTCTTTGTAACCGAGGAGGAAGGATGGCCCAGGAATACTTTACATACGATTGGCATATGGATGGCGCGCCGGCGCAATTTTTGGTGGATATGAGGCTGAGCGAAGCGGAGCTGGCCCGGCGGCCTTACCTGCTCTATGTGCAGGGCAAAAGCCAAGACGGGGCGCTAAGCCCCCGCGAGATGAAACGGTTGGATGAACTCGAAAAGAAATGCCGCAAAAAGCTGGACGCTATTTTCGCAGGTTCCATCCACACGGCGGAGCGGGGCGTGTTCTTCTTTTACGCCAAAGAGGAAGGCGCGCTGGAAGCGGCCCGGCATATCGCCGCCAAAGAAAAGCTCCTTCAATGCGCCGCCGGCCTGCGACAGGAGCCGGATCGGGTCACCTTCCAAAAAGTCCTCTATCCGGATGCCGCCCGCCTCTTTACAGAGCAAAACCGCAAGCAGCTGCAGCTTTTGAAAAAACATGGCGACACCATGACCGCTTCCCGCCGCATTACCCTGCATATGTTCTTTCCGGCGGAGCCGCTGGTGGGCCTTTTTGCCGAGGACGCACGAGTCAGCGGCTTTGCCGTAGGCGAATATGAATACGAGCCCGAGCAGGAGCTGCCTTACGGCGTGGCCCTTTGCCGGGTGAGCGGCTTGGATAAGGCCGACATCGACGCCATCACTACCCAGGCTATTCGCCTGGCCGCCCGCTACGAGGGCACGCTCAGCTATTGGAACTGCCCCATCGTGGGAAAGATATCGCCATTTCGCTGATCCTTAAAAGCGAATCGGAACGGAGAACGCCTGGCGGGGCGCATCTTGGATGCGCCCCGCCATTTTTATGATAGCCTAGCTCTCTACCCCATATAATCGCAGCGCCAGCCGCTTGACAAGGCGGGCGCGGTTGCGGCGCACGGTGGCTGGGTCGCATTGCAGGCGCTCGGCGATATCCACCTCCCGCATACCCTGCAAGTAACGCAGCTCGATGGCGGGGTAATAGGGGTCGTCCGCGATGAAGCTGAGCGCGGCCGCCATGCGCCTAAGTTCCCGCTCGTTGGCCGCCAGGCGGCTGCGCAGGGCCGCCATCTGGTCGCCCCGGATATCCTGGGGCGAGCGCGGAAGATTCGAGCCGCGGCCCAGCTCCAGCAGCGCGGGCCGCGGCCCCAGCAGCTCCGCCTCCCCGCTTTCCAGGGCCATCAGATCTTCCTTGTCGTCTTCTACCCGCTCCCGAATTACGGGCACGCGGTAGAGCCGCTGCTCCGTGGCCCGATAAGCCGCCTGGGCGGGCTGCTCGGGCGGCGCTCCGTAATGCCGCTCCAGCGCCTGGGCGCACAGCATGTGGTTCTCAAAATTTCGTTCCATATCTCGTCTCCTTGTTCTTTGTTTTTAGGAAGACAGAACAAATGTTCGTGATTATGGGAACATCATACTCGGAGCGTGAAAGGCTGGTCAAGGGCCAAAAATACCGCAGTCCCATAAATGGGACTGAAAAGCAACAGGTTGCACAAAACGCACCCCTTTTTTGCACAAGGATCGCTCGAAAGCTGTCCTTTACCTTAGCGCGGCAGACGGGTATGCTGAAAGGGACAGAACAATTGTGCGAAAAGGAGGATATGGGAGAGATGGCTTGCAATTGATCTTGAAGGGCCTGCCCAATCCCAGGCAGGCGGCGTTCTTTGAAAGCCGCGCGCGGCATACGGCTTACGGCGGGGCGCGGGGCGGGGGCAAGAGCTGGGCCATGCGCCGCAAGCTGGTGCTGCTGGCGCTAGACCAGCCGGAGCTGAACATCCTGCTACTTCGGCGAACCTTACCGGAACTTAGGGAGAACCACCTGGTGCCCCTTTTTAAGGAACTAAAGGGCGTGGCCAACTACAACAGCGGGGAGCGGGTGTTCCGCTTCCCCACGGGCAGCCGATTGCGCCTGGGCTATTGCGATGGTGAAAACGACGTTTACCAATACCAGGGCCAGGAATATGATGTGATCGGCCTGGAGGAAGCTACGCACTTTACAGAGGAGCAGATGCGCTTCCTCACCACCTGCAACCGAACGGCCAAGATCGGCGTGCGGCCCCGCATGTATTACACCTGCAACCCCGGCGGGCCTGGGCATGGCTGGGTCAAGCGGCTCTTCATCGATCGGCGCTACGAGGGCGGCGAGCGGGCCGAGGATTATGCATTCATCCCGGCCCGGGTGTGGGATAACCCCGTACTGCTCGCCGCGGATCCGGATTATGTGCGCCTGTTGCAGGCCTTGCCGGAAGATCTTCGGCGGGCGCATCTCGACGGAGATTGGGATGTGCTATCCGGCCAGTTCTTCCGCGAGTTTTCGCGCAACCGCCATGTGACCCCCGCCTTTGACCTCCCCGCCTGGTGGCGGCGCTTCCGCTCCATCGATTGGGGCTATAACGACCCCTGCGCCGTGCTCTGGCACGCGGTAGATGGGGATGGCCGCGTCTATACCTACCGGGAGCTGTATGTTAGAGCCATGCGGGCGGACAAGGTGGCGGAGCGGATGCTGGCGCTATCCAAGGGCGAGGCGGTCGCCTATACGGTAGCCTCGCCGGATATGTGGCAAAAGCGCGGGGCCCTGCTAAAAAGCGAGGGCGGCTTTGAGGGGGAGAGCATCGCGGAGCTATTCGCCCTTTCGGGCGCGCCGCTGACCCCGGCGGATAATTCCCGCGTCGCGGGCTGGCAGCGCCTTAGGGGGTACTTGGGCGAAGGGGCGGACGGCCTGCCCCGCTGGCAATGCTTCCCCTGCTGCGAAAACCTCATCCGCACCCTGCCGCTGCTGGTATTCGACAAGCATAACCGCGAAGACGCGGCGCAGGGCGAGGATCACGCCCCGGAATCCCTACGCTACGCGCTGATGTCCCGCCCGGCCGCCTGCGCCCCGCCGGCGCCCCGCCAGCCCAAGCCCTACGACCCTCTGGCCACGGACGGGCCGGACGAAAAATCATTTTTAACCATATAAGCATATGAGGAGGAAAGGCAAATGAACAAAACGAAAACGGCGGAGGCCGCCTATGCCCTTTTTGATGAATTCCGCGCCGCCTATACGGCCGAATGGGAGCGGCTGGCCAAATGTGAGCGCCTATACCATGGCGACCATTGGCAGGGCGTTCCCGAAAAGGACGCGGGCGAGCCGCGCCCGGTAACGCCGGTGCTGCATTCCACGGTGGAAAACGTGCGGGCAGACCTGATGGACAGCTTCCCCCAGGCTATTGTCACGGCGGACGACCCGGCCTACGCGGCGGTAGCGGAGGTGCTCAGCGCGGCCTTGCAGGAAAATCACCTGCGCTGCGGCTTCAGCCGGGAATACGGCCGCCTGACCCACGACCTGTTGGTGGGCGGCTACATGGTGCAGGAAACGGGCTATGACCCGGCGCTCAGCGGCGGCCTGGGCGGGGCTTTCATCCGCCAGGTGGATCCCCGCTGCATCCTGTTTGATCCGCTGGTGAGCGATTTGCAGGAGGGCAGGGCCGTGTTCAAGTTCGCACCCTATCCCCGGGCCTGGTTCGAGAGCCATTATCCTAAGGAGGCGCCCGCCATGAAGGCGGACGGCCTGGGCCTGCGCCCTATGCGGGACGCGCTCCTGGCCGCCCGCGACGCGGATACCATCCTGTTGCTTGAATGCTGGCAGCGGGAATACGACCCGGAAACCGGCCGCCACAGCGTGCATATGCAAAAGTTAGCGGGCGGCCTGCTGCTCGAGGATAGCAGGCAGCAAAAGCCCCAGGGCTATTTTGCCCACGGGGAATACCCGTTCAGCGTAACGGCGCTCTACCCCCGCAAGGGAAGCTGCCTGGGCTACGGCTTGATTGATATGTTTGAAAAGGCCCAGCTCTATTCGGATAAGCTGGATCAGATCCTGCTCAAAAACGCGCTCATGGCCTCGCACAACAAGCTGCTGGTCACCGGGGCCAGCGGCTTCGACGTGGAGGATCTTCGGGATTGGAGCAAGGAGGTGCACAAGGGCGAAAACCTCAACGGCGTTACCTGGTTTCCCACGGCGCCCCTGCCCGCGTATTTGGTGGGCTATGTGCAATCCATCCGGGAGAGCATCAAGCAGGAGAGCGGCTCCAACGACTTTTCGCGGGGTAATGTGAACGGGGGCGTTACGGCAGCATCGGCCATCGCCGCCCTGCAGGAGATGAGCAGCAAGCGGAGCCGCCTGGCGGCCCGCGCCGTACACGATGCCTTCGAGGCGGCTGTGCGCCAGGAGATCGAGGTGGAGCGGGAGTTCTGCATCCTACCGCGCAGCGTGGCACTGGCCGGTGCGGATAGCAAGCGGGCCCACTTCACGGCCAAGATGCTGATGAAGGAGACGGAGCTCGGCAACCAAGTGCCCCTCGACTTCAACATCACCGTGAAGGTGCAGCGGGAGAACCGCTTCAGCGTGGCCGCACACAATGAGCTGATCCTGGGCATGGTGCGACTGGGCATGCTGACCGCCGACGTAGGCATGGAGCTGATGCTCTTTGACAGCAAGGCCCAGGCCCAGGCGCTGATGCAAAAAAAGCTGGCCGAAATGAAGGCCGAGGCCGAGGCCAAGGCTGCACAGGCCCGGCCCGCCGAAGAGCAGAAGCCGGCGCAAGCCACACCCATTGCGGATGAGCTTATGGGGCGGGGCGCTGCTTCGTAAAAAGCAAGGGAACGCCCTGAAACAGGGCGTTCTCAGCGTGTCAAAAGACCCGGGATTATCAAGGGGCCGTAGCCCTTGACTTCCATTCCGGCATCGGCGGCACCCCCCGGGGGCCTCTCTTGCCGCTTTGCGGCAATTCACTTTCTGTACGCCGAAACGAAGGCCGCGTTTGCGTCCCGCAGGGCCAAACGCAGAGCGCCTTGATGAAGTGCCGAAATTTTAAGAATTTTCGGCAGATGAAAGCCGCAGGCTTTCTTGCCTTTCACGCTTTGCCGCCCGGAAACGCTTAGCGCTTTAGGCAAAGCGTGTATTCTTAAAAAAGTAGTGCGGCCACTTTTTTGACAAGCAAAGCCGGGATTTCCAAAGGGAGGCATCCCTATGGTAGGGGGTTGGGGGCAAAGCCCCGAAAACCTAGGTTATATTCAGCGACGCGATCTCCCAGGCTGTTTCGCCTGTGGCGGGGGAAAGGCGCAGCTCGGCCTTAGCCGCCTTCATCGCGTCGGCCTCGCCGGGCAGACCCTTCATCAAAAGGCCGCTAAGCACCAGATCCGATCCGTCCAGGCGGGCTTCATCCAGGCGCAGGCCATAGGCGAGGGCCTCGCCCTCCGGCCATCCGTCGCCGGCCTGCCAGCTGGTGAAGCCGGGGCCGCAATGGCTTGCTAAAACGAAGAACTGGGGCAGCAGGGCCTCGTAATCCTCGGCCGTAATCTCCTCGCCCACGAAATCGGGATACATGGCGTTGCGGCCAAAGCTGAATTCCAGGGGCGCGCCGCCATGCCCGCCTGTGGAAAGCACGCCGCTTTGCACATAGAGGGTGTAACCTTCATCCGCAACGGTGAAACCGTTGTAAAGATCGAGCGCTGCGGCCACATCCTCCAGCTCGAGGTCGCCAAAATAGGCGGCCGGGTCGCGGCCGATGATGTTCCATACCTGCTGGGCGGCGAGGGGCTCCGGCTCATATACGCCGCTGATGGAAGCCAGGCTGCACTCCATCCCGTCCGCGTCAAAAACCAGGGCGGAGAGTAAGGTTTCGGGCTCCGCGGCATCATCGAACCAGCTCTTTTCATATAAAAGCAGGTTGGTAAAGCTGCCCAGGGGCGTTTGGGCCTGGCGGATCTCGTAGCTTACCTCGGTGGTGGGCAAGGCTTCGCCCTCGGCCCGGTCTGCCAAGGGAATGCGCTCGGCCTCAACCCGCTGGAAAAGTTCATCCAGCCAGGCTTCAAGGGCCGCGTCCATAGCCTCGCCCGCCGGGCCCTGGGCCTTGAAAGCGGGTAGGGTGTAGGCAACGCGGTAGGCGGCGCTCGCCTCATCCGCCCCCTCGGGATAATATACGGTCACGGATCCGCCCTTGCGGGGCGGTTCCGGGCTGGCCGTGGGCGCGGGGGTAACGACGGATACGGCGGGCAATTGCCCCTCTTTTGTTGCGCAGCCGCAGAGGGCCAGGCAAAGGGCCAGGAGCAAAAGCAAGGGCAAGGATTTAGGCATGTTTGCCTCCTTTGACACCAATAGATACCAATATGATAACACAAGCGACCGCCTTCGGGCAATGCGAGGGCGGACAATTCACAGGAAAGGAGGATGTAACCGTGGAGGAAAAGACGGAGGAAACCCGCGCCGTGGCCCTGGCCAGCCTCACGGCCATCTGTGCGGATGAAGAGGCCCGCCACGCCGACCGCATCGCCGCGGCCAAGCTCCTGCTCGAGAGCACGGAGGGCGGTGAGAAGGGAACCATCGCCGTGGTGATGGAGGGGATACCCAAGGAGTATTTAGCCTAAACACAGAAAGGGCCGTACTACGGCCCTTTTTGCGCTACCGGAGAGGTGTCACTCCCGGCTGGCGATCATATCTTTGGTTTTCATCAGGCGGGTGAGGTTGCCGCGCTCGTTTTCATCGAGCTTCATGGTGATGGTGCGGATGGCCTCGTCAAATTGGGGAATCATCACGTATTCCAGGGCGTTCACCCGGCGGCGGGTTTTTTCGATTTCATCCGCCAGGCGGTTACAGGTTTTTTCCACCTCGGCCAGTTCGATGAGCAGGGGCAGCACCTGTGCAAAAGCCTGCACGGCCCCGTCAAGCTCGGAGCTGGTGGTCATAAAGCCGTAAGGGTAATCGAAGCCCTCGGTGGTATTGAGACTTAGCTTAGGCACGCTGATGGAGAGGACCTGCCGGGTGTCCACACTGACCGTGGCGGGCCGGGCGGGGTAGCAGAGAGCTTCCTCGATGGCCTCGCTGCTCATGGTGGCTCGGGCCAGCACAAAGGCTTGCATGGCGCCGGCCAGCTTTTGTTCTACCTGCTCGCGCAGCTCACGGTTACGCCGCACGAAGATGATGAAGCGGCGAACCATTTCATCCCGCTTATCCTTCATCAGCTTGTGGCCCCGCACCGCGACTTTCCGCTTCTTTTTAAGGTTGGAAAGCTCCATGCGGGTGGGTTTCACTTGCAACGCTGCCATGGGCTACTCCCCCTCTTTTTGGGCCAGATATTTATCCAGATATACGTCCTTAATGCGTTTGAGCTCGCCCCTGGGCAGGATGGAGAGCAGCTCCCAGCCGATATCCAGCGTTTCTTCGATGCTGCGGTTGGTGTAATAACCCTGGGATACATAACGCGCCTCGAATGCGTCGGCAAATTTGGCGTAAAGCTTATCCACATCGGAGAGCGCGGCGTCGCCCAGTATCACGGCCAGCTCCTTTGCATCCTTGCCGCGCGAATAGGCGGCGAACAGCTGGTTCATGGTATCGGCGTGATCCTCGCGGGTCTTGCCCTCGCCGATGCCCTTATCCTTCAAGCGGGAGAGGGAGGGCAACACGTTGATGGGCGGGGTAATGCCCCGGCGGTGAAGCTCGCGCGAGAGGATGATCTGGCCCTCGGTGATGTAACCCGTGAGGTCGGGAATGGGGTGGGTGATATCATCCTCCGGCATGGAGAGGATGGGGATCATGGTGATGGAGCCGGGGTTGCCCTTGATGCGGCCCGCCCGCTCATACATGGTGGCAAGGTCCGTATAGAGGTAGCCCGGGTAGCCTCTGCGGCCGGGAACCTCCTTGCGGGCTGCGGATACTTCCCGCAAAGCCTCGGCGTAGTTGGTGATATCCGTAATGATGACCAGCACGTGCATGCCCAGGTCGTACGCCAGGTATTCGGCTGCGGTGAGGGCCATGCGCGGGGTGGCGATGCGCTCGATGGCCGGGTCGTTGGCCAGGTTGATAAAGGTCACCGTGCGTTCGATCGCGCCTGTGGCGCGGAAATCGCTGATGAAGAAATCCGCTTCCTCAAAGGTGATGCCCACGGCGGCAAAAACCACGGCGAAGCTTTCATCCGTGCCGCGCACGCGCGCCTGGCGGGCGATCTGCGCGGCGAGGTTGGCGTGCGGCAGGCCGGAGCCGGAGAAGACCGGCAGCTTCTGGCCGCGCACCAGGGTATTAAGGCCGTCGATGGCGCTAACGCCCGTTTGGATGAATTCGTTGGGGTAATCGCGGGCGGCCGGGTTAATGGGCGCGCCGTTCATATCCAGCATCTTTTCGGGGATCAGTTCCGGCCCGCCATCCTTGGGGCGGCCCATGCCGTCGAATACGCGGCCCAGCATATCCGGGGCCACGGCCAGCTCGATGGAGCGGCCCAAAAAGCGGGCCTTGGAATCGGAGATGCGCAGGCCCTGGGAGCCTTCAAAAAGCTGGAGCAGCGCCTTATCGCCGTTCACCTCCAGCACGCGGCCCCGGCGGATTTCGCCGCCCGCCTGCTCGATCTCGACCAACTCGTCGTATTTGACGCCCTGGACTTTTTCGACCAGCATCAGCGGGCCGGCGACCTCTTTGATGGTGCGGTATTCTTTACGCATCCTCGTTCCCTCCCTCCGTGAGCGCGCCCACTTGGCTGTTTAGGCTGGCCATGAGTTCATCAAAGCGCGCGGCGGCTTGTGCCTCGGGCACGTATTTGTAGCGGCCGATATCCTCCCGCACAGGCAGGGACGCCAGCTTGCTGAAGGAAGCGCCCTTTTCAAGGGCTGAAAGGCTTTTGTCATAATAGGCCAGGATCAGCTTGAGCAGCATGGCCTGCTTGGCCGGGGAGGCGTAGGTATCCACCTCGTGGAAGGCGTTTTGGTGCAAATAATCCTCGCGGATGGAGCGGGTGGCTTCCAGGGTGAGGCGGTCCTTATAGCTGAGGGCGTCGATGCCCACCAGCCGCACGATCTCCTCCAATTCGCTCTCCTCCTGTAGCATGCCCATGGTTCTATGCACCATATCAGCCCAGGCGGGATCCACGTTTTTATTGAACCAGGGCTCGAGCCTGTCGAGGTAGAGGGAATAGCTGGTGAGCCAATCGATGGCGGGGAAGTGGCGGCTATAGGCCAGCTTGGCGCTCAGGCCCCAGAAGACCTTGACCGTGCGCAACGTGGCTTGGGAGACCGGCTCGGAAATATCGCCGCCCGGCGGGGAAACCGCGCCGATGGCCGTAACAGCGCCCTCCTTTGGCTCGCTGCCCAGCGTTTGTACCACGCCGGCCCGCTCGTAGAATTCCGCCAAACGGCTGCCGAGGTAGGCGGGGTAGCCTTCTTCGCCGGGCATTTCTTCCAGACGGCCGCTCATTTCCCGCAGCGCTTCGGCCCAGCGGGAGGTGGAATCCGCCATAATGGCCACCTTGTAGCCCATGTCGCGATAGTATTCGGCAATGGTGATGCCTGTGTAAATGGAAGCCTCGCGGGCCGCCACCGGCATGTCGGAGGTGTTGGCGATGAGCACCGTGCGCTTCATCAACGAGAGGCCGGTGCGCGGATCTTTAAGCTCCGGGAATTCCATTAGCACGTCTGTCATCTCGTTGCCGCGCTCACCGCAGCCCACGTAAACGATGATATCCGCATCGGCCCATTTGGCCAGTTGGTGCTGCACCACGGTTTTGCCGCTGCCGAAGGGGCCGGGCACGGCGGACACGCCGCCCTTGGCCACGGGGAAGAGGGTATCGATAACCCGCTGGCCTGTGATCATAGGCTCGCTGGGCGCGAGCTTGGCCTTATAGGGGCGGCCCCGCCGCACGGGCCATTTTTGCAGCATAGGCAGCTCGACTTCGCCCCGCTCGGTTTTGAGGCGGGCGATGGGCGTGAGGATGTTGTATTCGCCCTCGGCGATCCAAACGACCTCGCCGCAAACACCCGGGGGCACCATCACCTTGTGCAGCACCGCTTCGGATTCCTGCACGGTGCCCAACACGTCGCCGGTCGCTACCTGATCGCCAACCTTGGCTACGGGCATGAAGGGCCAGCGCTTTTCGTGGTCGAGAGAATCCACGACTACGCCGCGGTTGATGCGGTTGCCCGCTTGCTCGCGGATCTTGTTGAGGGGGCGCTGTATGCCATCGTAAATGGATTCGATCAGGCCCGGGGCCAGCTCCACGCTAAGCGGCGCGCCGGTGGATTCCACGGGCTCGCCCGGACCGATGCCGCCCGTTTCTTCGTATACCTGGATGGAGGCCTTGTCGCCGCGCAGCTCGATGACTTCGCCGATGAGCTTTTTTTCGGAAACGCGCACCACGTCGTACATCTGCACATCCGCCATGCCGCTGGCGACGATCAACGGGCCGGACACTTTGATGATAGTTCCTTGGGTTGCCATCTATTTCTCCTCCGCAAAAAGAATATCCGCGCCAATCGCCTTTTCGACATTGGCTTTGATGTTGGCCATCGCCACGCCGGAGCTGCCGTGGGCATCCGGGATGGGGATGATGGCGGGGAAGGTTTCGGATTTATATTGCTCCACCGCTTCCCGGCAGGCCGCAAAGAGCGGCTCGGTCAAAAAGATGACCTTGTATTCCTCCCGGGCCAGGCGGTGGATGAGCCTCGCGGCCTTATCCGGATCCGTTTCGGGGAAAACGGCCAGGCCTACCGCTTTGGCCAGGAGCACGGAATCCCGCTCGCCAATGATGGCAAGATCGCCTTTTTTACCAGCCATATAACGTACGCAGCCTTTCCGTGATGATTCGATCTGATAGGCCGTTGCGCTTGGCCGTGAGGATCAGGCGCACGCAGAGCGCCTCCTGTTCCCGGGCCAGCAGATAGGCCACCACCGGTGCGATGGATTTATTGTCGTAGCGGGCATGGTTAAAGCAGCCCATGAGGTAATCGTCCCGCTCCCGTTCAAGCGCCGAGAGGCCCTCGCCGTTTTGCAGGGCTTCCAACCCCTTGCGGATGCCGGGCGCGGCGGGGCCGACAGACACCAGCCTCTGGAGGGCTTCCGCGGGCGCTTCGAGGCCGGCGATCAGCGCGCTATGGGGGATATCCCCTGCGGGCAGCAGCAATTCCCGCAACCTTTCGGCTGCGCCGCCCATCTGCTTGAGGCGCAGCATGGTGAGCACGTTGTCAAAATCCGCCAGGGCCTTGAAATAGGCCGTGACCAGCGGGTGCTTTGTATCGTAGGCGTATTGCACATAGGCCCCGTCCAACGCGGTCGAGATGCGCGCCGGATCTACGCCGCTTTGAAAATCTCGCTCCAGAGCGTCCAGCGCAGCCTGGAATTGGGGGGGCAGCTCCTTATACGCGGCTGCCTCTACCATGTGGGCCAGCGCCTCGGGCTCGTACACGCCGCCCCGCAAGAGGGCCGGCGCTTCGGTGCTGGCCGTAAGGCGGAGCTTGAGCAGGATCTTTAGGTTATGCACATCCGCTTTGAGCAGGAACACATCCGTAACGGCAGGCTCGAAGGAAATTTCCTTTACCAGCGCATAGGCGGCGCTAAGGGCGCTGGTGACCAGCCGCTCCGCATCCGCAGCGGTGGCATCCGGCAAACCGCCATAGCCCAAATCCACCAGGTTGCGCACAGCCTCTTGCGCGTCGCCCTCCAACATGCGCTGGAGGTTAGCAGGGCGCAAAAGCTCTTTTTCATGGCAACGTATGCGCGTTACGCCGTAAGTGACGCTGTCCTGTGGCATATCAACTACCTTCCTTATCCGAATAATAGCGCGGCCACGCCGCTCTCTTCGGCCCTTCGCAAATCGCGCAAAACGGCCTCGAAGGAGCAGTTGATCTCGTAGCTTTCGCCGGCGAGCACGAAACCGCCGCTAATCTCTTCCCTATGTTGCCCCAGCGCCAGGGGCGCTTTGGCCAGGGCCGCAAGCTTCGCATTCACGCCCGGCAAAACGGCTGAGAGGGCTTCCGCATCCGCTTGCGCGGGTAGGATGGTTTCCCCACCCGTGGCGCTCGATAGCAGGAGCTTTTCGAGGATCGCTTCCCGCTCCGGCCCGGCGAGCGCGTTAAGCTGCGCCGCGGCCGCCTCGAAAGCTTCGTCGATTACGGCGCGCCGATCGGCCAGGGCCTGCTTGCGCGCATCCAAAAGCGCGTTGGTGCGGCTGCGCTCCAAGATATCCGCGTTTGACGCCTTGGCTCTATCTTCCGCCTCGGCGAGGATGCGGCCGGCCTCGGCTGCGGTTTCGTCCGCCTGGGCCTGCGCCCGGGCGCGGGCTTCCGCCAGCGCGGCTTCGGCCTCGGCCTTTGCGCTTTCCACGATGGAAGAGAGCAGGCGCTCGCCATTGTTCAAATCCTTAGCCATATTGTATCTCCCAAACGCGCCAGGCGTTAAACCTGCACGCCGTTGACCATCAGGAAGGAGAAGAGTAGCGCCAGAACCGCGTAGGTTTCCACCATAACGGCAAAGATGATGGCCTTACCGGCCTCCTCCGGCCGTTTGCCTACCATGGCGATGCCCGCAGCCGCCGTACGGCCCTGCATGATGGCGCTATACCAGCCGCCAAAGGCAATGGGCAAGGCGGAAAGGAAGAACTGGATGCCCTGGGTCAGGGAGAGGGTGGGCCCGCCCGCACCCAACAGGCCGGCTTTGGAGGCGATAACGAAGCCAATCAAGAGGCCATAGATACCCTGGGTGCCGGGCAGGAGCTGCAGCACCAGCACGGAACCGAACTTATCCGGATCCTCGGCAATGACCGCCGCGCCCGCTTCGCCCGCGTGACCTACGCCGATGGCCGAGCCGATGCCCGCCCACATTGCCGCGAACACAGCGCCGGCCGCAGCCAGAAGCTGACCGTTGAGACCAAGAGATTCATAGAGTGCCATTGTTTGAAACCTCCAATTATTGTTTGAAATAGTTTTTTGTATATTCGGGCGGCGGGCCGCCTTGTTCGGTGCGTTATTTGCCCGCCACCTGCGAATGGCGGGTGGCATACCGTAGGGGACGGAAGGGCTTGCCGCCGGATTCATAGAACTTGCCGAAGAACTCCACATACTGCAAACGCGCTGTATGCACGAAGCAGCCCAGGGTGCTGATGGCCATCATAAAGAGATGGATGCTCACGGAAAGGGCGGCCGTGATGATAAAGCCGATCACCGTCATCACCATATTGCCCTTGAAGGCCGCAAAGAGCATATCCCAGCAGAGAATATTGAGAACCAGGCCGATCACGCCCGTGGAAAGGCCCAGGGCGAAGATGCGCGCGTAGGAGAGCACGTCCCCCAGCCAGGCGGCGATGTCGTAAAGCTTGCCGCCGCCGCTGAGCAGGCGACCCGCGATGGTTTTCTTGGAGCGGCCCGCAAAGAGGAACACGGCGAGAGCCGCCAGGATGGCCATCCATTTGCCAATAACAGCTAGCACACCCGGGAAGCCCAGCATGGGCGCCGCCAAAAGGAGCGCGCCGGAGATAATCAGGATCCAGCAGAAGTTATCGATGATCGCGCCCCACCAATCCCCCGCCTTTATGCAGCGGTAGGTAGCGATGAGTACGGCGAAGAACATGTGCACGATGCCCAGCCCCGCGCACACGGCCAGCATGGACAGCGGCTCTGTGGAGGAATCGATCAAGGGGAAGGTATTCTCAAAGGGAAGGCCCCTGAAGATCACCGGCCAGGTAACGCCGAAGAAGGAGCCGAAGAGCAGGCCCATGAAGATGGTGGAGATGCCGCCCTGCATCAGCACGCCCGCCAAGCCCGCCATCATCCCCTGCGGTTTCATATATTTGAGAAAGAGCGCCGCGCCGATGGCCAATAGGATGCCGTAGCCCGTATCCGTAAGCATCATGCCAAAAAAGATAAAATAGAAGGGCATGAATAAGGGCGTGGCGTCCACAGCGCCGTAGGCCGGCAGGGAATAAAGGTTTGTCACCGCCTCATAGGGCGCGACCAGGGGCTTGTTGCGCAAAACCGTGGGCGGCGTTTCGTCCTCGGCCGGCTCGCTAAAATCGATATAGTATAGATCGGTTACCGCGCTAAGCGCAGCTTCGATATCATCGCGTTGATCCTCTCGCGCCCAGCCTTCCAAAATGAAGGTAGTGTCGGTAGCGCCGGTCTGCCCTTTGCCTGCTTCCAGATCCCGCTCGATGAGGGCCGCGTCCTGCCCAAAGCAAAGGGCAGGGCGCTCCTTGCCCAGGCTCGCCAACTCCGCCTGTAAGGCTTCGGCCCGCGCCACTAAATCGGCAGCCTCACCCTCCAACGCGCGGATATTCTCGGCCGGCGTGCCACAAAGGCCGGGGAAGGCGTATTCGCGGAAGTTCAGACCCTTGACGAGCGAGAGAACTTCCTCTTGTTTGCCTTCCAGGCAGGCGATGAGTACGGCCTTTTCCCGCCCGGCGCCATAAACCTCCACCACGGCCTCCAAACCGGCCAGCAGATCCACCTGCTCGGCCTGCAAAAAGCCCGTGATGTAGCGCACGCTGCGCGTATGGCGGATCTGCGCCATATCGGCCGCAAGGTCCTCCCAGGGGCGCAGCTGGGCGATGAGGGCGCGTCGCTTATCCGCCTCTGCCCGCAGGCCGGCGATGGCACGCTCCAGTTCTTCGACCTTGGCGCACAGCTCCAAGGAGGCGGGCAGCGCCTCCGCAAGCGCCGTGGCGCTCATTTCCGGCTTGGGGCCTATGCCTTGCTTATCGGCGTATTTTTTGAGTGTAAGCTGCGCGCCTTGCAAGCGCTGCACCCGGCTTTCCCAGTGGGGTAGCAAAGCGCTCTCGCGGCCTTCTTCGGCGGGGATGATCTGCACGGCCGCAAGGGCCTGCAGGGCGCCCAGCAGGGCGCTTTCATCCGCCTTGCGGCCAATGAGCGTGAGCCGTTGGATGGGAACGATCATGCTTTCACCCTTTCCAGAATGTAGGCCGCGGCGCTGGGCAAAGCCTGCCTGGCCGCCTCTTTGCATCGGGCGGACTCCGCCGCCTTCTCTTGCACGATCTCCCGGGCCAGCCGCCGGCCCTCTTCCTCCGCTTTCAAAGCGGAAGCAGCCGCCAGCGCGCGGCCTTCCTCTCGGGCCGCCTCCAGGCGGTCAAGGGCAGCCTGGTGTGCGGAGGCCTCGATGGCGCGGGCCTGCCTCGCCGCCTCTTTACGGATGGACGATGCCTGCGCCTCCGCCTCAGAGATCTTTTCGATGATGGATGGCAAACCTGTTTACCTCCCTTTATGGTTTATTTCAGTTCTTATTTTTTTGCTATCGGCCACATGCGCCGGCCAGTGTGGCGCGCCGTGAGCGCATTTATGGCAAATTACGCCGCAAACCCCGATGAAGGGGTATTTGATCTATTATTAGCGGATTGTGACAAAGAAAACAAAGTATTTCCCTTATTGTACAGCCAAATTTGCGGAAGGGCAAGATAAGACCGCAAAGTTTTGTTATAAAATTAATAACAATGGAAAATACAGAATAATGAAACAGAAATCGACCCCTCGCGGACGGGGAGCCGACTTTTGTGATGATCCTGCTGCTATTTGGTGCCGAAGAGGCGGTCGCCCGCGTCGCCCAGGCCTGGAACGATGTAGCCGTGATCGTTAAGCTTTTCATCGATGGCGGCGATGAAGATATCCACATCCGGGTGGGCTGTCTGTACAGCCTCCACACCCTCGGGCGCGGCGATAATGCAGACCAGCTTTACGCTCTTGGCCCCGGCGCGCTTGATCACATCGATGCCGGCCACGGCGGAGCCGCCTGTGGCCAGCATGGGATCCACAATGATCATGTCGCGTTCGCTGGTGTCCGGCGGGAGCTTGCTGTAGTAATCCACTGGCTTGAGGGTCTGCGGGTCGCGATAAAGGCCGATGTGGCCCACCCTGGCGGCTGGGATCAGGCTGGTCATGCCATCCACCATGCCCAGGCCGGCCCGCAAAATGGGCACGATGCCCAGCTTCTTGCCGGAGAGTACAAAGGTTTTGGCCTCGGCCACGGGGGTCTTAACCGTGGTTTCCTCCAGCGGCAGGTCCCTGGTGGCCACGTAGGTGAGCAGCATGGCCAGCTCGCCCACCAGCTCGCGGAATTCCTTGGAGCCGGTGTTCTCATCCCGTAAATAGGTGAGCTTGTGCTGCACGAGGGGGTGGTTGATAACGACGACTTTTCCCATATATAAATCTCCTTTCAATTATATCGCTTTAAGATTCGCA
This sequence comes from Candidatus Pelethousia sp., assembly GCA_034928145.1. Lineage (GTDB taxonomy): Bacteria > Bacillota > Clostridia > Christensenellales > CAG-138 > Pelethousia. Next base: position 43,111 of record JAYFPE010000016.1, read on the forward strand.
AAAGTGGCCGCGCCACTGTCGTGAGGGGCGGGAAACCTGAATTGGGCAAATCTCCCGCAAGCTCAAAGAAGGGGGCGCTGATTAGCGCCCCTCTTCGTAATACGAAATTTTCTCAACTCTTTTTTGATGCCTGCCGCCGAGGAAATCGGTGGAGAGGAAGACCCGTACGATCTCCCTGGCAAGTTCAATGCCGATGATGCGGCCGCCCAGGGCCAGCATGTTGGCGTTGTTATGTTCACGGGTGAGCCGGGCGGTCAGCGGATCGCCGCAGAGGGCGCAACGGATACCGCGCACCTTGTTGCAGGTGATGGAAATACCCACGCCCGTGCCGCAGATGACCACGCCAAGGTCCGCTTCCCCAGCGGCCACAGCCTGGGCGCAGGGGAGGCCGTAATCCGGATAATCTACGCTATCCGGCCCGTTGCAGCCCATATCCACGGCTTGGTGGCCCAACTCCTCGATGAAGGGGATGAGCGCCTGCTTATATGCGTAGCCGCCGTGATCCGCCGCAATGGCGATTTTCATTCGGATTCGTTCCTTTCTGATAAACTTTGGAACAGCCCGTCCAGGCTGCGGTCGATCTGCTCCGCCGCACGATCATAGATATCTTGGCCGGATCCATAAGGATCCATTATATCGTGCTTGTCCAGCGTGTCAATGGACGCCTGGGGATATTGCTTTTTCAGGGCCTGCGCTTGGGCGGCCGTCATGCATAGCACCAGATCCGCTTCGCTGATGATTTTACCGTTCACCATGCGGGCGCGGTGGCCGGTCATCTCCAATCCCCGGTTATGAAGGGCGCGGCGCGCGCCGGTTGAAAGCGGCTCGCCGGCCGCCATCAGGCCCGCGGAAGCAGCCTGCCAGGGCAGGCCCAATCTTGCGGCCCGCTGGTTAAAGAGGGCCTCGGCCATGGGGCTGCGGCAGGTATTGCCTGTGCAGATGAAGAGCACCCGCCTCATGATTCATCCTCCAGATACTGAAAGCCGGCGGAGCGAAGCAGCCGATTCATGTAGGCAAGGCCCATTTCCCGCTCCGGCAGAGCCTCGCAGTAGAGGATATCCGCCTCGTCGCCATAGCGGCGCAGGGCCGCGAAAAGATTGGCGCAGAGGGTGGCCGGATTTTTTCTATCGCCTATTATAGCATACTTGCGCTGGCGGTAAAAGCCCTGCGTTTGCTCGGTGGCAAAAATCATGCAGGATTTTCCGGCAAGCACGGCCAGGTCATAGGCGGTGCAGATGCGCTCGGCCGCCTGCCTAGGGCTGCCGGCGGCGATCAGCACCTGCGCGTTTGGCGCATAATGCTTGTATTTCATGCCCGGGGACGCAGCGGTTTCCCCTTCGCCCAATGGTTCCAAAACTGCGCGGGCCACTTCTACGGGGCCGACGACAGCTTCCAACATTTCTCGGGTAATTCCGCCAGGACGCAGAATGGTCGGCGAGCCGATCAGGGAGAGAACTGTCGATTCCAGGCCCACCCTGCAGGGGCCGCCGTCGATAATTATATCGATCTTTCCATCGAAATCGGCCTTCACATGGGCTGCGGTGGTGGGGCTGGGCCTGCCCGAAAGGTTGGCGCTGGGGGCGGCGATGGGCACATCCGCAGCGCGAATCAGGGCCAGGGCCGTTTTATGCTCCGGCATACGGATGGCTACGGTGGAGAGGCCCGCACTCACTTCATCCGGCACCTTAGAGCCGCGGTTAAAGACCAGCGTCAGCGGGCCGGGCCAGAAGGCGTCCATCAGGAGGCGGGCCTCCTCGGGCACCCGAAGCCACAGGTCCTTCACATCGCTTTTTTTTGCTACATGCAGGATCAGGGGGTTATCCGCCGGGCGGCCCTTGGCCTCGAAGATGCGGCGCACGGCCTCGCCATCGAGCCCATTGGCCCCCAGGCCGTATACGGTTTCCGTAGGAAAGGCGACCAGCCCGCCCGCCCGGATGATGGAGCCGGCCAGGCGCGTGCCGTTTTCTTTTTGTGTGGTTGCGTTAAAATACTGGGTCTGCATGGATGATGCGGTTCCTCTCAGCAGCCCGCCTCGAATCGGGAGAAGCTTTCATTATATAATAATGATGGCGCTGCCGTTCTTTTTTATTTTTAGCCCTGCTCGCCGGAAAGCTGGGCCGCGCGCTCGGCAATGATCAGCGCGTCGATCACCTCGTCCATATCCCCATCCAGAAAGGACTCCAGGCGGTAGAGGGTGAGATTGATGCGGTGGTCCGTCACCCGGCCCTGGGGGAAGTTATAGGTGCGGATGCGCTCGCTGCGGTCGCCGCTGCCCACCATAGAGCGCCGCGCGCCCGCCTCCTTAGCGTCCTTTTCACCTTGATAAAGCTCCAGAAGGCGGCTTTTGAGCACGCGCATGGCCTTATCCCTGTTTTTCAGCTGGCTGCGCTCATCCTGGCACTGCACCACCAGGCCTGTGGGCAGGTGGGTGATGCGGATGGCGCTTTCGGTCTTGTTCACGTGCTGGCCGCCCGCGCCGCCGCTGCGGTAGGTATCGATCTGCAAATCCTTCGGATCGATATCCACCTCCACATCCTCGGCCTCGGGCAGCACGGCCACCGTGGCGGCGCTGGTATGAATGCGGCCCTGGGATTCCGTTTCCGGCACCCGCTGCACCCGGTGCACGCCGCTTTCGAATTTCATGCGGGAATAAGCGCCGCGGCCGGAAAGCGAAAGCACCACTTCCTTTACGCCGCCTATCTCCGTCATATTCTCATTCAAAAACTCGCTCTTAAAGCCGTGGCGCTCCGCGTAGCGCTGATACATGCGCAAAAGATCCGCCCCAAAGAGGGCGGCCTCGTCACCGCCCGTGCCGGCCCGTATTTCGATGATCACGTTCTTGTCATCATTGGGATCCTTGGGCAGCAGCATGATCTTGAGCTGCTCGGTAAGGGCTTGGGCCTTTTCATGGAGTTCGCTAAGCTCGGCATGCACCATTTCCCGCATCTCGGCGTCCAGGTGCTCGCCCAGCATGGCTTTGCAATCCTCCGCGCTCTGCATGGCCGTGGTATAAGCGTCGAACACGGTCACGATCTCTTCCAATTGGGCGTGCTCCTTGACCATGGCGCGCCAGGCGGCCTGGTCGCTCATGGCGTCCGGCCCGCTCAGGGCCCTGGTCAGTTCGTCATAGCGGGCCTTGATACCCCGTAGCTTGTTGAGCATAGTATTTTATCCTTCCAGTAAGATCACGCGGTCCCGGCCGCAGATATCTTGGATCATTTCGCCCCCTTGAAAAAGCGCGCGAACCGCTTCCCCCTGATCAAAACCGATCTCCAAGGCCAAGAGGCCGCCCTTTGCCAGAAAGGGGGCGTACGCCACGGCGAGGCGGCGGTAAAAAGACAGGCCGTCCGGCCCGCCGTCCAGCGCCAGGCGCGGCTCCTGCAGCACCTCGAGTTGGAGGCTGTCCACCTCCGCGCGGGGGATGTAGGGCGGGTTGCAGCAAATGACATCAAAGGTTTCGCCCGGAACCAGGGCCTCAAACAGGTCGCCCCGGGCGACGCAGATATCCACGCCCAAGCGCGCGGCATTGCGCAGGGCCAGGGCCAGGCAGGCGGGGCTGATATCCGTCAGCGTGGGCAAAAAGCCGCCCAGCTTTGCCAAGGAAAGGCCGATGCAGCCCGTACCGCAGCCAAGGTCGAGCAGGCGCAGGCCGTTGCCCTTGGGCCGTCTTTGCAGCACGGCCTCGCAAAGGGTTTCCGTATCCTGCCTGGGGACAAGAGCTTCGGGGCCCACGAAAAACGGCAGGCCCATAAATTCCCACTCACCCAGGATATACTGCAAAGGTTCGCCGGCCAGCCGCCGCGACAGCAGGGCGGCGAGGGTGGCTTCCCCCTCGGCCGTCATGGAGGCGCCATAAGGCGGGCTAAGATGGAGAAGGCCCAAAGCGCCCGCCAGCAGTTGCCGGGCCTCAAAGGGGGCCGCTTCCCCGACGAGGGGCCGCAGGGCCGCTGCGGCCTCGCTGATAGCTTCGTAATGGGGCCGCATGGTCAAACACCGGGCACAGGCTCGGGCGCGGGAGCGGCTTTATCCGCTCTGTGCGCCGCTACCTTGGCCTGGGCCTCCTCCTCGGGCAGCATCGCCAGGTCAAAGGCCGCAATGGCCACTTCCAGCATATCCGCCGTCGGTTCCTTGGTGGTAATGTATTGCAGAGCCATGCCGGGCGCGCGGATGATCTTGGTGAGGAGGTTATCGTACTTGGCCGCAAAGCGCAAAAGCTCATAGCTCAGGCCCGCCACCAGCGGCAGGAAGAGGAGGCGGCTCAAAAGCCGAAGCCATATGTTGGAATTCCATCCGATGGCAGCGAAAAAGAGGATGGAGACCGCCATTACCAAGAAGAGGTAATTTGTGCCGCAGCGGGGGTGGAGCCGGGTATGCCTAGATGCGTTCGCGGGGTTGATCTCCTCCTCGGCCTCATAGCAGGCGATGGTTTTATGTTCCGCGCCGTGGTACATAAAGATGCGCCGCACATCCTTGACGCTGGCGCAAAAGAGGATGTAACCCACGAAGATCAACAGCCGCACCAGGCCCTCGGTGAGGCTCTTGGCAAGGGGTGTGGCGGCCAGGCGCGAAAAGATGGCGGAACTGATCAGCTGCGGCAGCAGGAAGAACAGGCCTAAGGATAGGATCACGGCTAGCACTACGGCCAGGCCCATGACTACCTTTTCCACGGATTTGCCAAGCTTTTCGCTCAGCCAGGTTTCAAATTTACTGGGCTCTTCATCAAAGGCCTCGCCGGCCATTTCTGCCGATTTGGAAAGGGTGCCCATGCCTAGGGTGAGGGATTCCACAAAAGCCACCACGCCCCGCACGATGGGCAGGCCTAAAAAGGTGCCCTTTTGCGCTTTGCTGGAATAGGGCGTATAATCCAGCGCGATGCTACCATCCGCCTCCCGTACCGCCATGGCGATACCGGTGGGGGATTTCATCATCACGCCTTCCATGACGGCCTGGCCGCCGACGCTGCATTTTTTCATTTGCCTTGTTTCCTTTCAGGTCAGGCATAAAAGGGCGCGCCCTCCTATGCCATTTTATATTATACCACGAAGCGAAGCGAACAGGGTATAATCCGCGCAGGCGTTTGCCATAAGGGCAAACGCGCGCGTAAAATCCACCTATAACAGGCGTTCGCGCCTATTATAGCATAGAAGATAGCGCCTTGTATTGCGGTAAATGTGAAAATGTATGGCAAGGCCGCCATTTTGGCAATACTAGCCACGAGGTGATTCGAGCATGACGGATGATAAGAAAAACAAGTTCTCCCTGTATAAAGAAAAGACGCTGGCCTTCCTCAAGGATAAGGGCCTCTATGTGGTGGCCCTGATTTGCCTGCTGGTGATCGGCGGCGCTGCCTTTTTCGCCTATGTGCCGGAGGAAAGCGAAGCCGCCCGGCCCACGCCCACGCCGGCCCAGGTCTCCTACTCTACGGATGAGCGGCTTTCCGAGGCCGCAAACGCAACGCCTACTCCATCGCCCAGCCCATCGCCCTCGCCCACGCCGACTGCCACCGCAGCGCCCGCCACGCCCGCGCCTACCAAAAAGCCGGGCCGGGAAAAGCGCAGCGCGCCGGTTAAGGGCGCGCTGCAATGGGCCTTTGCTGCGGACGAGCTGGTCTATTCCGCCACCCTGCGCCAATGGATGACCCATAGCGGCATCGACATTGCCGCGGCCAAGGGTACGGAGGTTTACGCCGTTTGGGGCGGCACGGTGGACGCCGTTTATGAGGACGATGCCCTGGGCGTTACTGTAGAGCTCAGCCATAGCGACGGCCTACGCACCACCTATGCCAATCTCGCCGCCGACCCGCCCGTAAAGGAGGGCCAGCGCGTGAACGCCAATGACCCCATCGGCCAGATCGGCGCGACGGCCTTGGCCGAGTGCGCGGATCCTTCTCACCTGCACTTCGAGATCCATAAGGATGGCAAGGCAGTCAATCCGCTGGATTATGTGCTGCTGATCGAGGAGTAGCTTTATGGTAAAGAATGGTCCCCCGGCTTTGCCGGGGGACCATTCTTTTACCCGGGATGCGGCCCGCTTTACACCCGCCTCACAGGCGGATGCTCTCGCCGCTTCTGAGAAGAACGATATACCGCTCCTTCACCGCAAGACCCGTGAGTTCCCAAAGGGCGCGCGCATAGTGGCTGAGCTGGGGCGCATGGCGCTGGGCCGCGGAGGCGGATTCGCCTTCTTCGGCATAATCCGTTTTATAATCCAACAGCACCCAGGCCCCGTCCTCTAAGAAGCAGCAATCGATCACGCCCTGCAGGAGGACGGTTTCTTCGGATTCGCCCAATTCAAGCGCACGCGCGGGGATATGGCAGTTGAAGGCCCATTCCCGCTCCACCCGGGAAGCGGCGCAAAGGCGCCGGCCCAGCCCACTTTGAAAAAAGGCGGCGATGGCCGGGGCGTAGATGGCCTGGCGCTGGGCAGGGGATAGGAGGCCCCCGGCTTCCATATCATCGAGCGCGGCGCGCACGGAAGCGGCCGTGTGAGGCAGCAGGGGGATGTGTTCCATCAATGCGTGCGCGGCCATGCCCCGCTCTGCGGCGCTCAGCGGCCGTTTCTCCTGCAAAAAGAGCGGCGCGTCAGCCAGCGCGGGCAAGTTGCCGATGAGGGCCGAAACCGTTACCTTGCTGGGCAGCTTCGTATCGCCCGCATAAGGATAGACCCAGCCCAGCCGGGCGGATAGCGCCGCGCAATGGTCTGCGCGGGCGGCTTGCGCAAAGGCGCGGTAGCCCTCCGGAGAGAGGGCGGCCTCTCCCTCGCCCGGGCGCACGCCTTCGTGGAAAAAGCAGCGTATGCCCGTAGCCGCCCGGCCAGCGGCCGCGGGCGGCAGGTGCAAATAGGCGCGCAGGCCGTTCCCCTCCGGCCCGGCGAGCACGGCGGGCAGCAGCCAATCCCCAAAGGAGAGGGCCAGCAGGCTGCGGGCCGGGGTGAGGGGCGTGAGCGCCTTTTGCAGGGCCGCTTCGGGCTTTGGCAGGGCGAAAAGCAGGATGAGGCGCTGCTCCGCCCTGGTCATGGCCACGTAGAGCACGCGCATCTGCTCGGCCACGGCCTTCTCCCAGGCGCGGCCTGCTATGGCCCCGTGAAAAAGGCTGCTTTGGCGGGTGCTGCGCACCACCGGCTTGAATCCGAGGCCCAGAACCGGGTCCATTACCAGCAGGGCCCGCTTATCCGCCTGGTTGAATTGCTTGCCCAGCCCTGCGAGAAAAACCACCGGGAATTCCAGGCCCTTACTCTTATGGATGGAGAGGATGCGCACCACGTCCGCCCCGCCCACCTGGGCCGCGCCCATGCGGCCGGTATCCCGAACCCTGTCCATAAAGCGCAGAAAGCCCGCCAGGCCGTGGCCGGTTTGGCTCCAGGCCTCGGCGCTTTCGATGAGCGCATCCAGATTGCCCTTGCGGGCGGCCCCCCCGGGCAGGGCGCGCACGAAACGGCCATAGCCCGTTTCCTCTACCAAGAGGCCGATCAGCTGGGGCAGGCCCAGAAGGCCCGCACTTTCCTGCCAGCCATCGAGGCGCGCCAAAAAGTCGGCGGCGCGCTTCCCCAAAGGGGTATCGTAGGCAGCGGCCGCAACCAGGGAATCAAGGCAGCTCTCGCTCTGGCGGCCCGCGCGCAGCTCGATCAACTCCTCGGTGCTCATAGCGCCGATGGGGCTTCTTAATACGCTCAACAGCGGAATATCCTGCCGCCGGTTATCAAGGAGCCGGAGGAGATTGAGGAGCACCTGCACCTCGATGGCGTCGAAATAGCCGCCGGTCAGCTCCGCGTAAGCCGGCACGCCCTCCCGCGCCAGGGTCTGCACCCAAAGCTCGGCAATACGCTTGGGCGCGCTGTGCAGGATTACCATATCCCGATAGCGCAGCGGGCGGCCGTGCGGGCCGTCGCCGCCCACCAACTCGCGGATGCGGCGGGCAGCTAAACGGGCCTCGGCCTCGGCGGCCTGCAAAAGCTCCAGCGCGTCTTCCTCCGCCCCTTCTTCATCTTCCGCCAGCAGGGCCTGCTGGCGCAGGATGTGCAGCTCCACTTCGCCCAAAAGCGCCAGGCGGCCCTGCCGCAAGGCTGCGTCCGCATCGTATTCAACGCCGCCGGCTTCCTGCCGCATCACCTGTGAAAAGAGGCCGTTCACAGCCTCGATCACGCCGCTGCCGGAGCGGAAGTTCGAGGAAAGATCGATGCGTTTGCCACCTTGCCCTTGGCCGAAGCGGCTGTATTTTTCTAAGAACAGCCCCGGCTCCGCCATGCGGAAGCCATAGATCGATTGCTTCACATCCCCCACCAGGAACATGTTATCCGGCCCGGAAACGGCCCGCAGGATGCATTCCTGCACGGGGTTGATATCCTGGTATTCATCCACGAACACATGCTGGAAGCGGCCGCGGTACTCGGTGGCGATGGCGGGCTTATGCAAGAGTTCGAGGGCCATATGCTCCATATCCGCATAATCGACCAAGCCGCCCTCCTGCTTGCGCTGTGCGTAGCGGCTGTGGAAGGCCAGCATCCAATCGCGCAAGGCTTCCATTTGCGGTTTCATGGCCGCAAGCCGCGCCGCTTGCTCGCTTAGCGGCAGAGCGAAAGCGGAGGATAGCCTGGCCACTTCCTTTTTAACTGCCTCGCGCGCGGCCTTGACCGGCTCTTTCACGCCATCCTCCGCGCCCCGGGGCCAAACCAGACGGCCAAACTTGATGCTTTGCAGCTGGGCTGCAAAACCGGGGTAGGTATGGGGCAAAAGCAGGGCGCGAAGCTGTGTGAGCTCTTCATCCAAAACGCGGGCCGCGCCCGGGAATTCCTCTGCGATATCCTCGCGCAGTGAAGATAGCGCGTCGACCCGCGCGGCTACGCCGCGCCTGGCGGATGTCAGGAATGCGGCTAGCTGGGGGGAGGCGGCCAGCCTGGCCTCATCAACCGCATAAGCGGCTACGGCCTGCTCGAGCCAGGCGGCCATGTCCGGCTGGGCGCAGAGGAAATCATAGAGCCGGGCCGCGCTCTCCAGCAGGGCTTCCTCGCTGCCAAAGGCCGCGACCAAACCCTGCAAGGTCCCCTCGGCATAGCCTTCTTCCAAAAGCTCATCCCAAACCTCTTGCCTAAGAACCTCGGCCTGGGCCTCATCCGCGGCGCGGAAGGCCGGATCCAGCCCGGCGGCGTGGAAATGCCGCCTGAGCACATGGGCGCAGAATGCGTCGATGGTGGAGATGCTGGCCTGGCCCACCCCGGCGGCGGCGGCATTGAGGCGGGCGGCGTCTTCGTCATCCGCCGTTTCCTGCGCCAGCTGGGCCAGGCGGGAGGCGATGCGCTTTTTCATCTCCGCGGCCGCCGCTCGCGTGAAGGTGACCACCAAGAAGCGGTTCAGGGGGCAGCCGCCGGCTACCAGCGCGGCGATGCGCTCTGTAAGCACGGCGGTTTTGCCGCTGCCCGCAGCCGCGCTTACCAGCAGAGTGCCCTTCGCTTCGATGGCGCGGCGCTGCTCAATCGTCCATTCCATGGCCATCCTCCCCGGAAATGGCGGCAAAAAAGGCCGCCCGATTCACGCTTCTAAGATCCCGGGCCTTGCTGCCCGCAGCCGGGTCAAAGCCGCATACGCCTTTGTAATCGCAGCCCTCGCAGGCATCCTGCCTGCGGCAGCGGGCGGGCGAGACCGCGGCATCCCCCTGCATGATGGCGGAAAGCGTATCCCTGGCCTTATCCTTGGCAAAGCCAACCACTGCGTCAAGCTCCGCCCGCTCCACCAGGCCGGCCGCAGCTTTGCCTGTGGGGATCAGCCGGTTGGCCGGATCCTGCCCGGCTGTGGCCTCCACCACGGCCTCTTCCGAAAGGGTGAGGCCGCGCAGGCGAAAAGCCTCCTGGATACGCTCGGACAAAGGGATATCCGCCTCCTGCGTCACCGGGTCGGCAATGGGCATGTAATACATGCCGGCGGGCGCAGCCAAGCGCTCCACGGCCTGGATGGCCGCCACATAGAGCGGCAGCTGGAGTTTGAGCCCGTGATAAAGCTGTGTAAAGTCGAACATCGCCCCGCCGCTCTTATAATCCACCACACGGTAGTAGGATTGTCCCTCGATTTCGGCTTCGTCCACCCGGTCGATGCGGCCGCTAAGGGCATAGGAAGCGCCGCCCGGCAGGGTGATGGCAAGCGGCGGGTATTCGCAGCCCCGGCCAAAGCGCACCTCGCTTCTACCCGGCTGGAAGGAACCCAGCTGCGCCTGCCGCACGATGGCCCGGGCCGTGGCCTTTACGGTCCCCACTAGGCGCGCCGCCTTGGCCCGGCCCCGGGCCGTATCCATCAGCACGCCGCCATTGTGCGCCGCCAGGAGGGGGGGCAAAAGGGCATCCAGAATTTCATCCACAGCCGCTTCATCCAAGGCGCGGATATCCCCCCGGGCAGCCTCGCGCAAGAATGCGTCCAACGCCTCGTGGCAGAAAGCGCCCTCGTCCGCCCGGCGCTCCTTGTATTCCTTGCGGGGCTGGGCCGCGAGTCCATATTGCACAAAATGGCGGAAGGGGCAGCGGTTGTAGGTTTCGAGGCGCGTGGCCCCACCGCCAGGCGCATCCCCATAAAGCCGCAGGGCCAGGCCGTAGCCGAAGGGCTCCGGCGAAAGGCTGGGATACAGCGCTTCTTCTAGACGGCTAAGTTCCGCCGCATATTCGGGCCGCACCGCGAACCAGCCGTAAAGGGGGGCCAGATCCAGCGGCTCCACGCCCGTATCCACATAGGCGCGCAGACCGGAAGCAAGGGCCACCAGCGCGCCCGCCGGGCTTTGGGGCGGCGGCGGGAAGAGCTGGCTTTCCTCCGGGATATCCGGGAAAAGGGCGCGAATGCGGTCGATCATGGCCGCGGGCAGGGCGGCCTCCGCCCCGGCGCGCATGGTATAGGATAGGTAAAGCAAGTCGCTGGGTTTTGCGAGGGCCGCGTAGATATCCATGCGAGCGGCCTCGGCGCGCTCGGCGCTGTTCTCCCAGCGGGGCAGGCCCAGGGCTTCCAGCCTGGCCAGCTCCTCGTCGTCGATCAGGCCGTCGTCCGCCTCGTCGGGCGGGAAGCTGCCCTCGTTGGCGCCCAGCACGAACAGCGCCTTCAGGTCCCGGGCGCGCGTGCGGTCGAGGCTGCCCAGCAGCACCTGATCCGCAGTGGCCGGGATGGCGCCGATCTCGTAGGCTTCCATGCCCTCGCGCAGCACGGCCAGGTAGCGCTTAGTGCTGATTTTGGCATCCCCTAAGATGGCGTGCAGCTGATCGAGCACGGTGAGGATATCGCTGTAGACCTGCGCGTTTTCCTCCATCAGCTCCAGCTCGCCCTTGGCCCGCAGGGCTTTCGTAAGGTCTTGGAGCTGGGTGTGGAGGCCCAGCGCTTCCATATAATCAAAAAGGGCCTCGGTTTTTTGTGCTGCGGTAGAAGCTGCGGCCAGGGCCTGGCGCAGGGAAAGAAGCGGGGCCATCACGGCCTTGCGCACGGCTTCGGCCCCGGCCGGCGCATCCTTGCCGCCAAAGGGTCGCGTCAGCGCCGTGCCCCGAAGGCCGGTGGCCAGGAGGTGGTTCTCAAAAAGCTCCGCGTCCGCCCGTTCCACGCCGCAAAGGCCGGTTTTAACGAGATCGAGCACGTCGTTTTGCGCAAAGCCCCGGCTCACGCAGCTAAGGGCGGCGATCAAGAGCCTGGGCGCGGCATAATCCGCCAGGCGGTGCAGCGCATCGGCAAAAAATGGAATGCCCCGCACCCGCAGCGCCCGGGCCAGCGGGTCGAGATAGGCCGGGCCGGCTGCGATCACGGCCATCTCGCGGTAGCGCAGGCCGCCTTGCGCGGCTCGCAGCACCGCCTCGGCCGCAGCCTCGCACTCGCCCGGCACATCCAGCGCGGCAAAGATGCGGATGGAGCCTGCGTCGCCCCCGCCCGCAAAGGGGCGAAAGGGCCAGGCGAAGGCTTCCCTTTCCAAATGAAGCAAGCGGGCTCCGGATTGGCGGGGTTGGAAACCCGGCTGGGGCAGGTTGTGAATGGCCACGGGGCAATCCCGCTCCGCGGCCATGGCCCGCAGGCGTGTGAGCGTGCGCCGCTCCCCGCGAAAGAGGGGGGCGTCCCGGCCCGGCTGGGGGTCTAAGCGCAGGGAAATATGCAGCGAGGCGGCAATCTCCATCAAAATGCCCACGGCCCGCCAGCTTTGCTCACCCTTGAGCTCAACGCCATCCATCACGATGTGCCGGCCGGCGAAAGAAGAATGGGGCAGAGCCGCGCAAAAGGCCGCGAAGGCATCCTCCTCATCGAGATAGCGGCCCGCGAGATAGCTTTCCGTTTCTGTATATAGTAAGGAAAGATCCCGCAGCTTTTCACCTAACAAGTCCTCCTGCGGCAAGGCCCGCGCGGCCTGCGAGAGGCGCTCCGGGCCGATCTCATAGCGCTTGAAGCGGGTAAAGAGCTGGGCGCAGGCGGCCGTGAAGCCCGGCGTTTGCCGCACCCGGCCAAATGAGGTTAGCTGCGAACCCATTTCCTCCGTCATTTTGCGCACGGCCATGCGCTTGCCCTGGGGAGAAAGAAATACGGCCCCGCCGCCCCGCTCCGCCAGGGCCCGCCGGGCCAGGGTGGTAAAAGAATAAACGGGTACGCCGGCCAGGCCGCCTTCGGCCAGCTGACGCTCCGTCTCATAGGTAAACTGCTCAGGCACGATATAGGCCACGGCTACGCCATCCGCCAGCAGCGCCCGCACGCGCTCGCGCAAAAAACGGCTTTTGCCCGTACCTGCCCGGCCCAATATGAGATCGACGGCGGCCATGGCTAAAAGCGGGTCCTGTGCAGGACCGAATAGACCATACGGTTATCGTGGCGCACGCTTTCGAAGAGGGCGATGCCCTGCACCTGCATGGAGGCGTTGGGCGAAAGCGCGGCCAGGTTCTCCAGCGCTTCCTCGGGTAGCACGACGCTGCGGCCCAAGGTGATGTGCGGGGTGAAGCGCTTTTGCTCGCGGGGGAAGCCGCGCTCGGCAAGGGCGCTTTGCAGGGATTCATAAAGGGCGTTGAGCTCGTCCAGCTCGCCCAGCAGGGAAAGGAAGGCCGTATGCCCTTCCTTGCGCGCAAAGGTGGAAAAGCGGCTCAGATGCAGGCCGAAGGGGCGTATGCCCCGGCATGCTTCCTCCATGGCCAGCGCGGCCCCGGCCAGATCGTTGCTCTCGCCGATAAAATGCAGGGTGATGTGGAAATTCGCGGCGGGCACGAAGCGGCCGCCCGCGCTTTTCGCGCGAACCGCCTCCTGTAAGGCGGCGATCTCCTTGCAAAAGGACTTGGGCAGCTCGATGGCGATAAATAGGCGCATGGTATTCCCCCTTATATTTACACAGCGGGTATCAATGAATTGATCTATTAAAATTATAGCATTATTGACGAAAATAAAAAAGCGGCCCGCAAAAGCGGATCGCTTTGAGTCCGAAGCATCAAACTATCAAAAAAGCACGCGAAGGCCGGAGGTTGCAGCTACCTTTTTGACAGCATTAGGATGCGGCTTTGGGGCTGGCGCTGGCCGTGGGCGCATAAGGGACGATGGTGCCGTCGGCCTTGATGTAGAATTGATCCACCTTTTCGGTGCCCGCGGGCTCCTCCAGCATCACGTGATAAACCTGGTCGTTCATATAGGTGACGTAGGTGATGGTTTTGATCTTCACGTTGCTATAGGCCTCTTCGATGGCGTCCTTCACTTTTTGAGGCAGCTCGGATTCCTCTACCGTTTTGCCTTCCTCAAAGCCCGTAATGGTTTCCGTGCCGCCTGCAGCGCCTCCGTTGGTCACAGCCGGGCTGGCGCCCGCATTCGGAGAGACGGCCGCCGCAGGGGAGGGGCTGGCCAGGGGCGTAGCGGGCGTGATGGGAGAGGGAGAGGGAGTCGGTGTGGTGGGCGTGCAGCCCAAGGCCAGCGCCAGTACCAGCACCAACAAGCCTATAAGGACTGTTCTCTTCATTATTTGTTTATCCTCCTTGCATGTTTGCCGGAATACCGGCGTGTTCTTGGGTTAGTATGCCCGGGATGCGGCGGCCTATACCAGGCTTGCAAGGCGTGTTCTTTTATAAAGAAAAACGAAGAATTTGTTATAAATATTTATGTTAATTTTAACATATAACATAGATATCAGTAACGGATTTTTACGAATACCCAGTTAGTTAATATAAAGATCCGCAGCACGTGATAAGATATCGTTAAGAATAGCATGGAACCTGTTAAGAACATATAAATATGCGCAGATTCTCCTTGAAACGTTCACACGAAGTCCATAAAATAGCCTACAAGAGGGGCAGCCTACACTTCGCGAACAGAAGCACCAATGGATACGGATTAAGGAATTATCAGAATCATCGGGTTTAGTAGGCGCGTTGGTTGCCCAAGTATTATTTTTTGGAAAGCCGGCCGTGTTCCGAAATCATTAATTTTTTTATGGGAGGTATTGTCGTGAGTTTTGCAGAACAATTAGCCTCGATTAACAGTACCATTAACGGTATTGTGTGGGGCCCGCTGATGCTGATTCTCATCGTCGGCACGGGCATCTACCTCAGCATCCGGGTAGGCTTCATCCAGTTCCGCCGCTTCGGCTATGCGATGAAGAATACGCTGGGCAAGTGTTTCCAGAAGCACGAAGTCACAGACCCCGGCGCGGTTTCCCCCGTGCAGGCCGTTACCACGGCCTTGGCGGCTACCGTCGGCACGGGCAACATCGTGGGTGTAACGGGCGCGATCGCGGCCGGCGGCCCGGGCGCCGTGTTCTGGATGGAAGTGGCCGCGCTCTTCGGCATGGTCACCAAGTATTCCGAGGTTGCCATGTCCATCCACTTCCGCGAGCGCAATTCTAAGGGAGATTGGGTCGGCGGCCCGATGTATTACATCACTAAGGGCCTGGGCAGCAACTGGAAGTGGCTGGGCATCGTCTTCGCCGTGCTGGGCGCCATTTGCGCCTTCGGCATCGGCAACATGACGCAGATGCACTCCATAGCCACCTCCGTTTCCGGCGCGGCCAGTGTTATCTCCAGCGATGTCAATGATATGGTCATCCGCGGGGTCGCCGGCATCTCCATGTGCGTGATTACGGCGCTGGTTCTGCTGGGCGGCATCAAGCGCATCGGTGAAGTGACGGAGCGGCTGGTGCCCATCATGGCCGTGATCTACATCGTATCTTCCTTCATCGTGATTTTCTCCCACATCGGCAACATCGGCCCGGTGCTCAAGGCCATCTTCATCGGCGCTTTCAACCCCTCTGCCGTGGTGGGGGGCGCGGTGGGCATTACCATCACCAAGGCCATGACCAAGGGCGTTGCCCGGGGCGTGTTCTCCAACGAGGCCGGCTTAGGCTCCGCGCCGATCGCCCATGCCGCGGCCGATACCAAGGGGCCGGTGCAGCAGGGCTTGTTCGGCATCTTTGAAGTGTTCGCGGATACCACCGTTATCTGCACCATGACCGCCTTGGTAATCCTCATGAGCGGCACGCCCATTGACTTCAGCAAGGGCGGCGCGGGCGTGGAGTTGACCAACGCGGCCTTTGCTTCCACCTTCGGCAGCGGCGCGAGCATCGTGGTGGCCATCGGCATTACCCTTTTCGCTGGCTCCACCATTCTCAGCTGGGGCCTGTACGGCACCCGTTGCGCGGAGTTCCTCTTTGGCGCCAAGGTTATCAAGCCCTATCAGGCCATCTTCTGCCTGATGCTGATCGTGGGCGCGACCATGGAGCTGCAGTTGGCCTGGGATATCGCCGATACCCTTAACGCCCTCATGGCCATTCCCAACCTGATCGCGCTGCTGGGCCTCTCCCCGTTGATCATCAAGCTCACCAGGGACTATTTCCGCAAGGTGGATGCCAATACGCTGCGGGCTTAACCCCCGTTCCAACCGCATAATGCAAAGCGCGGAGGCGAAAAGCCTCCGCGCTTTTGCATGGGATTTAGCACAATAATCCGCCGGTTATGCTGATACGCGTGCAAACCACTAGTTTAACTAGCGGCTTTAATTTGACTCCAGAGATTTTTGGAGCCCGCTTTGTAACGAAGCGATAGGCGAGCACACAAAATTGTGCCACATTTCGCGCGAAAACATTCGGAATTGACCTAATACCGCCTGCTGAACTATGATTTGGTTATGCCGCTGAGGCAAAAGTAGCGCTTCAAAGGCATGGGCGGAAGAGAATTTGGCGCCAGCATTTTATAAGCCCATCAGTCTGATTGTACACGCAATATCAAATCAATGGAATGGCAGGATGTTGAGATGAGAGAAAAACTAGTCAGAAGCAGCGATATCGAGCTTGGAATAAAAGCGAATAACTGGGAAGAGGCGATAAGTGCGGCCGGTGAGATCATGGTTCGCAACGGCCATGTAACGGCGGAATACGTGCGGGCCATGCAGCAGGCAGTCAACGAGCTGGGGCCATATATTGTAATCGCCCCCGGCCTGGCGATGCCGCATGCGAACAGCGCGCAAGGCGTTAAGCAGAGCGCAATCAGCATTATTACGCTGGAGTCACCTGTGGCGTTCGGACATAAGGCCAATGATCCTGTTCATATGATTGTGGGCGTTGCGGGAATGAACGACGGGCAGCACATGGATATCATCCAGGCCATCGCATCGGTATTTGAGGAGGAGGGGGCGCTAGCGGCGCTGCTGAAGATGTGCGATAAGGAGACAATCGCGGAGATATTCAATCGATCAATTGAAGCCGGAAGGGAGGTGTAACGATGCTACGCGTGGTAACGATGTGCGCTTATGGAGTAGGCAGCAGCGTATTAATCAAGATGAATGCGCTCAAGGCGCTGAAGGAGCTGAATGTGGAGGCTACGGTTGAAGTCTGCGATATTATAAGCGGCAAAGGCATTGCCAAGACCGCGGATGTCATCCTGATCGGCAAGGAGCTGGCAGGAACGTTGGGGTATATTGACGTGCCGGTGATTCAGATCGACAGCTTCGTCAATAAGCAGGAGATGCGCGAGAAGCTCGAAGCGTTTTGCAGGGAGAAGGGACTCCCATAAAAGCTTGGAGAATCGGAGGTAATATGGAATGGACAGGTTTCTCAATAAGGTGGTTGTCGTTACCGGCGCCGCGCAGGGCATTGGGGAAACGGTATCTCTGGATTTCTATAATGAAGGCGCGACGGTATGCATGTTAGACTTGAATCTGGATGCGCTTGAGCAGGTCGCCGCGACAAAGCAGGCTGATCGTTCGCAGATGTGCCTGTGGAAGGTGGATATCAGCGACAGCGAACAGGTTAACGCTGTATTTGGCGCCATCGGCGCAAGATTCGGCAGGATTGATATCCTTGTCAACAATGCGGGCGTGATAAAACGATGCCTGGCTGAGGAGGCGACTGATGCGCAAATCCGCCTCATGGTGGATGTGAACCTGCTGGGCCCGATGTTTTGTACCCGCGCAGCAATTCCGCACATGAAAAATATAGGCGCCAATATTGTGAACGTATCGTCGATCTTGGCGACCTTTCCAAACACGGGCGCCGGCGTATACGGCGCGACGAAGGCCGGCATAATGGTTCTGACCAGGGTCTGGGCGGCAGAATTGGCGCCATACGGCATCCGCGTGAACTGCTACGCGCCGGGCATTGTGGAAACGCCCATGTCGGCGGACGTGATCCAAACGCGGGCCGAATCCAAGCTAGCGCAGATTGCGCTGCGCAGGTTCGGAAAAACGCAGGATATTTTCAATCTGATTAGTTTTTACTGCTCGGATCAGGCCAGCTATATTACCGGCCAAAGCATCGGCATCGATGGCGGAATCTGGGCAACGCAGACACCGAACGCGGCATGGAGGCTCAACGATTAGATCTATAATTAAGGGAGAGAAAGGGAAAGAACCATGGAGACATTCATGAACGTTGTTACCAGCGTATTTGGTAACGCAACCTTTCTGCTGGGCATTATTGCACTGATCGGCTTGCTCATCATGAAGGAGTCCTTTGGCGATGTACTGACGGGTACGATCAAGACGATGCTAGGGTACCTCATCATCAGCATTGGTTGCGGCGCCATCTCACCGACCTTGACGCCCATGACCGAGATGATCCGATATGCGATGGGCGTGGAAGGCGTTGTACCAAACTGCCTCCCGGCCTTCGGCGTTTCCATGGCGCAATTCGGCACGGAGACTACGTTGATTTTTGTTATCGGTTTCGCGCTGAACCTGCTGCTGGCTAAATTCACGAAACTGAAATTTGTGGCGTTAACGGCGCATCTGCAGCTGTTCTGGGCGGGATTTATGGCCATCCTGCTCGCGGCGTTCGAGTTTTCCACCCTCGGGATCATTCTCATTGGCGGCATTACGGCCGGCTTGTATTATTGGCTTGCGACTGCGGTATCCTATCATTATGTAAAAGGCATCACCACCGAGCATGCCAACTTTGTTCCCAGCGTCGTTGGCTTGGTAATTGCCGGTGAGGTCGGCCGCGTTTTTCCGAAGGATAGCAAATCCACCGAAGAGATCGAATTTCCCAAGTCCCTCAACTGGTTGAAGGATACCATCGTCTCCGTTTCCGTTATCATGCTGTTGGTGAACGTGATCCTCGCCATCATTGCCGGCGTCGGCTTTGTGCAGGAGATGGCCGGCGCTACTCCCTGGGTCGTATACCTGATTACCGTGTCGCTGACCTTTGGTGGTTCCATCGCCGTTATCCTCTATGGCGTGCGCACACTGTTGGGGGCTCTTGTTCCGGCGTTCTCGGGCATTTCCGAGAAGGTTCTGCCCAATGCGAAGCTGGGACTCGATTATCCTACGGTGTATCCCTATGCGGGTACTGCAGCTATGCTGGGATTCCTGATGCATCTACTGGGCTCCATTGTCGCTTCCCTGCTCATGGTCGTCACCGGCTTTACGCCCTTGGTAATCCCCGGCGTTCAGATCAACTTTTTTGAAGGCGCTATCGTTGGCGTTTATGCTAACGCCCGGGGCGGTGTAAAGAACGTTATTCTCAGTTCCCTCCTCGTAGGCTTTATCCTCCAGTTTGGCGTTTCGCTGATCTTCCCGTATACCGGCGCCCTGATTCCGCACAGCGTTGCCTATGAAGCTATCGACTATAACACGTTTGGGCTGGTGCTGGCCAAAGTTCTCGCCATCCTCCATTAATTTAGGGTGGGATGCCATTGCGGGAGATACGCAAATGAAAGAAGCGGCGGGGCATACGCCGGGCCTGCATATGCCCCTTGGCTTGCCGCCTATGGTTGCGCCATGCTATCCTGTTCGAAAGGAAAGGCAGGACTAGCCGGGAGGTGATGGAAATGCTGTACAAGCGCTGTATCGAATTGATGCAATACCTGATTTCACTGCATCAGCCCGTTACGATTGCCGCTTTGGCGCAAAAATTCGGCGTAAGTATGCGTACAGTCCGCAACGATATGGAGAACGTTGACAGGTGGCTCTCAACGTTTACCCGGAAGCGGATTCAACGGGTTCCCCGCATCGGCGTTTCTCTTGAGGACGAGGATGGCGGCATCCGTGCCTGCCTGGCCCGCAACGACGTCCCTCAATACGTTGCCAATAAGCAGGAACGCAAGTATTGCATTCTCGGCATGCTGCTGGGCGACAAAAAGACAAATATCGCGGAGCTGGCCCGGCTCTTTGACGTCAGCCAGACGACTATCTCCACGGACATGCGCGAAGTCAAGCAATGGCTGGCGGACAAGCAGATTCATCTGGAAACGGGGCCGCATCAAGGCATCTTTATCCAGGATTCGGAAGGCGATATCCGGCGCGGCTTTGTCATGCTCCTAAGGGATATCCTGGAGACGTGGGCCAAGCAAAAGGAGCTGATCGAAAAGCGCTTTGTGCAATGCGCGGAGGCGCTAGATTTCTATAGACTGCCGGATTCCTTTCGCGAGGCCTTTAGCCGCTGGCAGGATAAGATCATCCTCGCCATCGAGGAGCTGAAAACCAGTGCCGACGCGGTCATTTCGGATGGCGGATTCTGCTTTATGTGGGAATGCCTGCTGGTTTCCCTGGCGATGATCCTGGAGAAGCGCAATTTGGATGCGGAGTCGATCGCGGCGCTTAAAACGCTGGAAAGCCGCGAAAAGAGCCTCATGGTGGCAATGGAGCAAATCCTGGAAAGGGTTTTCGACATCGAAATCCCAAAAGAAGAATTGTATTATCTGGCGGCTGTTTGGCAGTCGCTCCGCAAGTTCGGCGCGAACTTTCAGGTAGGCGTGGATTATGTGCTGCTCGCGAAGGAGTTGATTCGAAGAATTCAGGAACAATTGGAGGGTGATCGAACCTACGATGAAGAAACCGTTGTGGACATCGCAACGCACCTGTACCTGATGCACTACCGGCTGCTCCTGAACACGCCCATTGAGAGAAACGACGCTTTGAACGACATCATTAGCGAGTTCCCGGATGCATGCGAGGCGTCCCGGCGGGCACTGCTGGGGACGCTAAAGGACTTTGTAACGCCGAAAAACAAAGCCGCCTGTGAAGCGGAGGCCCCTTATATCGCCATGCATATCATCGTGGGGTTCTATAAACACACCATTTTGCAGGATGATAAGCGGGATGTGGTCCTGGTGTGTGGCAGTTCCGTCGCAACCTCCAAGATATTGGAAAACCGGCTGAATGCGCTTTTTTCCAATATAAATGTAGTAGCGACAATGTCTTATAACGAATTTCTGGCCAATGCAGGCGCACTGCCGTGCGATGTGGTAATTTCCACCATACCGTTGGAAAGTGCGAGATATCAATGTATTACCGTTAGCCCCTTGCTGAAAAACGAAGATATCAACCGGCTGATGAACGTGTTCGTTTCTAGGGCCTATGAGCTCGAGGTCAATACTTATATCGGCGCAACGATGAACATCATTACCCGCGCTTTGGATTTTTCACCGGAGAAGAAGCTGCAGCTGACCATCCGCCTGGTTCAGGAGATAGACGGCGAGGTGCGCAAACTCAAATACCAGCGGGGAGGACGCCTTTGCGATACATTGACTTCCCAAACCATCCGTACGGGCGTTTCTACCCCGGACTGCGCCCAAGCGGTTCGCCAGGGCGCTAACATTTTGGCGGATGCCGGCCTGATCACGCAGAAGGATGTTTCGCAACTGATACGCGGATTTCGCCGATTCGGCAAGAATGTGGTAATCGACAAGGGCGTGGCCATGCCGCACCTGCTGGCGCCGCAGATTAACATGCCCTGCATGAGCCTGATGGTGCTGGACAAGCCTGTGGAATTCCATAACGAAGCCAATGATCCGGTCTATGTGGTGCTGACGTTGGTCACCAACAGCAGCATCGCACACATCGGCATCATTGAAGATATTATTGACCTAATGAACGATTCACGGCGCAAGGCCGCGCTGATGCACGCGGGCAGCGTACAAGAGGTTCTCAACCTAATTTCATTTAACGATACTAAGGGGTAATTGCCATGATACAAAAGGAAATAACCGTTATGAATGCAAGCGGGCTGCACGCTCGCCCAGCCGCAGAATTTGCCAATGCCGCGCAGGGCTTCGACGCTTCCATTGAAATATCCTTTGGCGGGAAAAAGAAAAATGCCAAAAGCATAATCGGTATCATGGCGTTGGGAATCAAGCAGGGATGCACCTTTACCCTCACGGTTGCGGGAGAGGATGAGCGAAAGGCGGCGGAGTGCCTGGAAGCCTTGGTTCGATCTAACTTCGGTCAGTAAGGAGCGCGGTATGAAGGGAATTGCGGTTTCACCCGGTTTGGCCGTCGCCCCGCCGCTGCTGCTGGCCGCGCAAAGCGGCGTGCGGCACCGTGACATCTCACAGGCGGAGGCGGAGACCGAAATACGGCGCTTCCGGTGCGCGGCGGCGGGATTAGGCCAGCAAATGCGGCAAGCGCTGGAGAACGCGCGACAGGAGCTATCCAAAGACGAAAAAGATATACTGAACATGCATATATCCTTGCTGCAGGACCAGGCTATGATCGAAGACACGGTATCGATCATAGCGAAGGAGCATATCGCTGCGGAATGTGCGCTGGATCAGAATGTGAAATCCATACTGGACGAGTTGGAAAGCCTTAACGATGCCTGCCTTCGAGAGCGGGCGGTGGATATTCGCGATGTCTACGGGAAACTGCTCGGCAAGCTTACCAAGGCGGAGCGGCTGGATTTATCCGCCCTTCAGGAGGACGTCATCGTGGTTGCGCACGAACTGGAACCATCTGAGTTTATCGCTGCTGACAAATCCCGCCTCAAAGGCATTGCCTGTGAACAGGGCGGGCCAACATCCCACACGGCAATCCTTGCGCGCAATTATGGCATCCCTGCCGTATTCGGCCTTGCCGGGCTGATGGCGGCCTGCCGCAGGGCTACGCTGATAGCGGTGGATGGATCGGCGGGCACCGTCACGATCGATCCGGATGAGGGCGCGCGTCAAGCGCTGGAAGCGGCGATAGAGAAGCGGGCCGTCCTTCATCAAGAGCTGGCAGGCATGATACACTGCGAAGGCGAAACCATTGACGGGAAGAAAGTGGCGGTTTATACCAACATTGCCTCCGCGGGGGAGGCCGAACGCGCGGTCGCCCAAGGCGCGCAGGGCGTTGGTCTATTTCGCACCGAATTCGTTTTCATGGATCGGAACCAGCCGCCCTCAGAGGAGGAACAGTATGCAATTTACCGCCAGGCGGCGGAAGTGCTTAAGGGCAGGCCGATTATTATCCGCACGCTGGACGCGGGCGGGGATAAGCGAATCGGCTACCTGAACACGGTCAGGGAAGGGAATCCCTTCCTAGGCAGCCGTGCGATCCGCCTTTGCCTCCGCAACCCCATGCTGTTTAAAACGCAGTTGCGCGCGCTGCTGCGTGCCGGTGCATACGGAAATGTGCGGATTATGTATCCGATGATTTCTTCTTTGGAAGAATTGGCGCAGGCAAGTGCGCTGCTGGATGAATGTAAACATGAACTAGCCGCAGAAGGAAGGCCGTTTGCAGTTGATGTTCCCGTAGGGATCATGGTGGAGATACCTTCCGCAGCTATTAGCGCGGATCTATATGCGGGGCATGTAGATTTCTTCTCTATCGGCACAAACGACCTGATCCAATATACCCTGGCCGTGGATCGCGCCAACCCGGAGATTCAGCCTCTATATGACGCGTATAATCCCTCGGTTCTGCGGCTGATCGACAATACGGTTTGCTGCGCGCGGCGAGCCGGAATAGAAGTGGGCATATGCGGAGAGATGGGAAGTAACCTGCTTCTCGTGCCTATCTTTGCAGCCATGGGCGTGACTGAACTCTCCGTGAATTTGGCCAGCATTGGCAAGATCAAATACCTGCTTAGCAGGATCGATGCCAAAGCCGCCCGGCCGGCGCTGGACGAGCTGCTCCAAATGGAGCGAGGCACACAGATACGGGCCTATCTTGAGGCGCAGAGCCGCAGTTGGGGTACGGATTTCCTGCTTTAACGTCAGCGGGGAGCGCGGCTTACCCTTCGCCTATGTAATCCACTTGAATAACGGAAATCTAAAAGCGCCTTCGCCTAGCCTGCGGTTGTTCAAGAAAGCCGTTGGATCGGCGGTATGAAATCTGGCGCAAGGCGGACCAGCAGACCCCGGCATTTGGGCCTGCCGGTTTGTTTTCCTTGGGCAATCAGCCTGCTCATACGGCTAAATCGCCGGGCTGGAGAAGGCCATGGCAAAAGCCGCGATTCATGCCAGGCTCGATGCTGGCAAGCTCAATATATTATACTTGACAACATAAAAAAATGTGATATTATGATATTGTAAATATATGTTTACATCATTACAACAAAAAGGGGTGCTTACATGGTTGACTTGGAATTGGCGAAACGGATGATATTGGCGCCGCTGACAACGGATACGACGGCGCAAGATATCGAACAGTTTGCAAAGGACCTTACGGGAATCGAAATTTACTCCGTAATCGTAGATGAATACTATATCTCTTTGGCCAAGGAACTGATGCCCGGTCGAAAGGTTGGCACCATTGCTTCCTATCCCTTTGGCGGCTTTACCACCGAGATGAACGTGAAGCTTATAGAGCAGGCGGTCGCTCTGGGTTGCAGCGAGGTGGATATCTGCCCCAAATTTAACTATTTAAAATCGGGTAAATACGAGCTGGCCAAGCCTGACCTGCGCAGGATCGTCGAGGCGGCGCAGGGTAAATTGGCGATCGTCGCGGTGCCGCAGGTGGGGCAGATGACGCTTAACGAGCTGGAAAAGAACTGCAAGTTGTTCTTGGAGTGCGGCATCCGTATCATCAAGACCAACTCTGGCTTCGGCCAAGGTGAGAGCCAGTTCGAGCATATCCAGTTTGTGCGCCGGATATTCGGCAAGGATATCGAGATCGAAGTATCCGGCGGCGTGCGCACTAGGGAGGATGCACGCCGGTATCTGGAACTGGGCGCGGATCGGATTCATTCCAGCACCTGGAAATCCGTGATAGGTTGGGAAGGAGAGGCGGCAAAATGAAAAGAAACGAAATCGCGAAACGAATCGACCATACGCAGCTTAAGCCGAACGTACCGCTGGAGCAGATCGAGCTGATCTGCCTGGAAGCCAGGCAGTACGGTTTTGCAACCGTGGCGATCCACCCTGCCTATATTGCCGACGCAGTTAAATACCTAGAGGGCTCGGATGTGGGCGTCGTGGCCGCGTTGGCGTTCCCCTATGGCTCGCTGAGCGCCGAAATGAAAGCTTTTGAAATAGCCGACGCGCTCAGAGCGGGCGCGACCGAATGCGACTTTGTGATTAATGTCGGCGCCTTGCGCAGCGGCGATTACGATGCGCTCAAGCGCGAAGGCGAGGCTTGCCGCGCCGCCTGCCCGAATCATATCCTAAAGGCGATCCTCGAGGTGTGCCTGCTCGATGACGAACAAATTGCCAAGGCCTGCGGAATATACGCGGCTTGCGGCGTCGATTTTGTCAAGACGTCTACCGGCTTTATGGAGCCTCCCACACCGCGCGTTGTCAAGCTGATGCATGATGCCGTAGCGGGCACAGGCGTTAAGGTAAAGGCTGCGGGCGGCATCCGCAACGCCGCCGATGCCAAGGCGATGATCGAGGCGGGCGCGGCAAGGCTGGGCACCAGCGCTGGCGTAAGCATTGTAGAAAGCTGGGTAGAGGAATAATTCCTCTATCCTAGCCAGCGCTAGGCGTTTAAAGATGCAAAGGAAGGAGCGGCATATGAGTAAAGCAATTCTGGCCCACGATCTGGGGACAACAGGCAACAAAGCTTCGATTTATGGGGAAAATGGAACGCTGCTGGCAACAAAATACTGCCCGTATGAAACCTACTATCCGCATGCCGATTATGTGGAGCAGAACCCGGCGGATTGGTGGGACGCTATCTGCCGCTCAACGCGGGAGGTGATCGAGAAAGCCGGCGTTTCCAATAAGGATGTTTGTGCGGTATCGTTCAGCGGCCAGATGATGGCGCTGCTACCGGTTTCTCAAACCGGCGAGATATTAATGGACCGGGCAATCATCTGGGCTGATTCGCGCAGCGTGGATGAGAGCGCTTACATCGAACAAAGGTTGGGCTGGAAACGCTTCTATGACATTACCGGCGGCGGTATGCCCATTGCCTTATACGGGGTATCTAAGGCCCTGTGGATCAAAAATCATTATCCTGCGGTATACAAAAACACATATAAGTTTATGTCCGTTAAAGATGCCATGATACAGCGGCTTACAGGGCATTTTTGCACGGAGTATTCCGATGCCTCCAACATCGGCCTGCTGGATATCGAAAAACGCTGCTGGAGCCAGGAGATCATACAGGCTGCCGGCTTGGATAGCGCTAAGTTGGTAGAGGAGATAAAGCCCTCCACCGGCATCGCTGGCCACATCACCAAGGCAGCGGCTTCGGCTACCGGCCTGATGGAAGGCACGCCTGTAATATGCGGCGGCGGGGATGTGCCCTGCGCGGCGCTGGGCGCCGGCATCATCCGGGAGGGAAACGCCTACAACTGTATCGGCTCCGCCTCCTGGTTCGCCGTGGCTACCCGTAGCCCGCTGATCGATTATGATTCAAGGCCGTTTAACATTTGCCATGTTGTGCCGGATATGTGCGTATCCCAAATGGCGACGTTTTCGGCCGGCGTGGCGCACCAGTGGGTTACCCAGAACCTGTGTGATGCGGAGGCGATGCAAAGCCGGGAAAGCGGAGAGAACGTATACGCCGTATACGATGCCAAGGCGTCCAAGGTGCCCGCAGGTTCAAACGGCGTGCTATTCCTGCCCAATATGCGCCCGGGCGGCGCGCCGCATAATAACTTGGATGATCGCGGCGCCTTCGTGGGCCTTAAGCTGAGCAACACCAAAGACGACATGCTGCGCGCGGTGCTCGAAGGCGTTTCCTTCAACATCCGCATCATGTGCGAAGATATTGAAAAGAAGACGGGCCTGCGTTTCTCCCAAGTGGATTTCATCGGCGGCGGCTCCAGGAGCGAAATATGGAGCAATATTCAGGCCTCCATCATGAACCGCGAGTTTAGAACCTTACAGCTGCAACAGGAGGCGAATTCCTTTGGCGCGGCTATGATCGCGGGCGTTAGTTTAGGCATCTATCCCGATTTTCCTGCGGCGGCCCAGCGCTTTGTTAAGGCCGGTAAAGTATTTCGTCCCCATGCGGCGGACACGGCTGTTTACGACCGCCTATATCCCATCTACAAGCAGCTATACGATGCCCTAAGCCCTATTAACACCCAGCTCAAGAATGTTTTGCCGGAAGAGATCCGGAGAGTATAGAAAGGAGCAAATTCATGAAAAACAAATTGATGGCTGTCATCACCATGATTCTTGTCCTGGCATTGGCGGCCGGCTGCGCCGGCAGCGGCTCGACGACTGCGGCGCCTGCCGTGGCGGAAGCGGGCGCGCCCGCTACCAGCGCCCAGCCTGCCGCCAATGCGGCGAACGAAGCGCAAGCACCCGCGGATACCGCAGGCGAGCTGCGCTATAATCCGGATACGGATCCCGCCAGCGACATCGTTATCTACCAAGGCGCCTGGAACGACTGGTGGGTAAATACCCCTAGGCTAGGCGAGTACCTTGCACAGCCCCCCTACACCATCGGCTTTATCACCGGCTGGCGCGGCGAGGCTTGGCAGGAGCAAATGTATGCCGAGTTCGAGCGGGAGGTAGAGCGCTCGTCCCTGATTTCAGATGTGGTATATATGGATAGCGCGTCCGATGTGGATACGCAGATCGCCAACCTGGAGGGCATGTTCGCCATGTGGCAGGCCGGCAAACTCAGTGCGATCATCGTGGATGCGCTGGATGCCAATGCCATTACCGCAACGATTACAAAGATATATGATGCAGGCTGCCCCATCATCTTGTTCAATAACGCCATCAATTCTACCAAGTATAGCATGATCGTTTCCGACGACCCCGGTGCTTACGGCATAAATGGGGCCGAATGGCTGGCCAAGGAACTTAACTACGAGGGAAACATTTTCTTTTTCCGTGGCGTTCAGGGCTATCCCATCGACGAAGGCCGTAGCGGCGGCGCGCTAAAGGTGTTTGAGAAGTATCCCGGCATCAATATCGTGGCCATCGAGTATTGCAACTGGGCTGCCGACCAAGCTAAATCCGCCTTCTTCAACATGTATGCCGCGCATCCCGATTTTGACGGCATTTACTCTGTTGGCGGGCAGATGTCCCTAGCCGTTATCGAAGCGATGGAGGAGCTGGGCCTGAACCCCGGAGACTATGCCCACGCCTCCGAGGATAACAACGGCTTCCTGCAAAAGTGCCTGGAATACAATATTCCCGCCTGCGCCAACTGCCATCCCTCTATTCAGAGCGCGATCTCGGTCGTGATGACGGAAATGCTGCTGCAGGGCTATCCCGTGCCGAAGCTGTACTATTTCCCTTCGCCCTATATCACCAGCGAGGAGTTCTCCGATTATGTGCGTTATGACGCGCCCGCCGGTATCTTTGTGAGCACCTACTTGACGGACGCAGAACTTAATTCCCTGTTTTAAGAGATAAGTCTTAGCCGCGGGCAGCGCCCGGCTTCCGGATCGCTGCCCGCCAAAGGAGCATACTATGCAGCCTATACTAGAGGTCGTATCGATCGAAAAGAGCTATCCCGGCGTGAATGTGCTAAAAGGAATATCCTTCAGCCTGGAACGGGGCAAAATATATTCGCTGGTAGGCGAAAACGGCGCGGGGAAATCCACGCTGATCAAGATTATCATGGGATTGGAGCGCGCAGACGCCGGCTCCATATGCATAAACGGAACGCCCGCCAAGATTGCCAACGTGCAGCAGGCGCGCAACGCCTATATGATCGATGCGGTTTTCCAGGAGCATTCGCTTATCCCGGATATGACCGTAGGCGAAAACATGCTGCTGGACCGCCTCCAAAGGCTCAGAAAGGGTCCGCTGCTCTCCCATACTGAAATCAACGCCCATGCAGAAAAGGCCTTATCCGCGGTTAACCTCGAGCTGGACGTAAGCCGCTGCGTAAGCACGTTGACCGAGGGGGAGAAAAGCATTGTTGAGCTTGCAAAGGTAATTGCGCGGAATCCGGACGTAATCATTTTAGATGAGATCACCGCTGCGTTGGAATATGAAAAGGTGGACGAGCTATTCGCTCTGCTGAACGGGCAAAAGGAAAAGGGCAAGACCTTCATTTTCATCTCGCATAGGATGGAGGAAGTCCTCCGCTATGCGGATGAGATTCTTGTGCTCAAAGAGGGCGTATTGGCCAATCACTTGGTAAACGAACAAAAAATTGATACCAAAGAGATGCGCCAGGTCATCATCGAATCGATGACGGGCATCACAGGCGGCATAGATTTCCCCGAAAGGCCGGAAATCGCGGAGGATGCGCCCCGCATATTGCAAATCCGGGGCCTGTGCACAGACGCGCTCCATAACATCGACCTGGATGTGAAAAAGGGCGAGATCCTATGCTTGGCCGGCCTCAGCGGCCAGGGCCAGAGCGAGCTGCTCCGAACCATTGCCGGCGATCTCCCCGTAAAGGGCGGCGTCATCGAGATCGAGGGCCGCGAAGCCAAACTTCATACCATACGCGATGCCATGAAGGCGGGGCTGTTTTATATATCGGATCGCCGGGATGCGGAGGAGACCTGGCCCCAGCATGATCTAATGTTCAACATGGTGCTGGCCAGCACGCATAAGCGCGCAAAATGCGGCGTTATCAGCAAGCGCACGGAGTGCAGCGTGGCGCAGCGCATGGTGGAAAAGCTAAAGATCGAGGCGCCGGGGCTGGAGAAGCTGATCCGTTATTTAAGCGGCGGCAACCGACAAAAAGTAGTTATCGCCAGATATTTGCTGGCCGGCCCCAAGCTGCTCATACTGAACCAGCCTACCATAGGCTTGGATATCACCACTAAGATAGAGATATACAGGCTACTGCGAGAGCTGGCCGATGCGGGCATGGCCTGCCTTGCCTTGTTCACCGAACGCGAGGAGATCCTTTTCCTGCCGGATCGGCTGGTGGTTATGTATGAAGGTGCAGTCGTCAAGCAATTTGGCGGCCGCGCGATCGACGAGCGGGAACTTGTGCGTTCCTACTACAAGTGATGTATATGCTTATGAAAAAAATTACAGTTTTCCTGAAGCGGAATTATACCTATGCGATACTGGCGCTGTTTTGGGCCGTGGCGGCACTCAGCTCCCAGTATTTTAGAACAACAAATACCTTCTCAGCCATCTTCGTGGCGGCGGTGCCCATCGTCATCATTTCCTTTTCGCAAAACGCGGTGGTTCTCAACGGCGGCTTTGATCTTTCTATCGGCGCGATCGCCAGCCTGTCCACCGTCATATGCTCATATCTGATGGAGATAAGCGACCTGGCGGCCATCGCGGCAGTTATGGCCATGGGCCTCGTAGTCGGTTTGCTCAACGGCATCGGCATCACCAAGCTAAAGATCGAGCCTTTCATCATGACCCTTGGGATGATGTACATACTCGGCGGCATCGCACAGATCCTTCGGCCGACGCCGGGCGGCTACATATCACCCGGCCTGACCCGCTTCCTGCTTTCCTCCAACCAGCCCTTCGCGCTGGTTCCCCTGCTGCTCATAATCGTATGCTGTATATCGGGGGTGTTGTTCTTCAAAAAGACGGCCTTTGGCCGTAGGATATACGCCATCGGCGGCAATGAGAAGGCCGCGCGGATGTCCGGCGTAAATGTGGAGCGCACCAGGATTTGCGTCTATATGCTCAGCGGCGTGGTCGCCGCGATCGCGGGCGTATATCTAGCCTGCAAGAACACCAGCGGCAACGCTGACGCAGGCTCCCGGTATCTGTTTGATACTTTTACCGTGGTCTTTATGGGGGGCACGCTGGTATCGGGAGGCGTAGGCGGTTTTAGCGGGACGGTGGCCACCTCGCTTATCATTTCGTCGCTGGTATACGTATTGCAGTTTATGAATGTTTCATCCTGGTATCAGTATATCATCAAGGGCTTGCTGCTGCTGTTGGTGTCCGGCCTGCAGTTTATCACCCTTGCCAAGCGGAGGAACGGGGACAATGATTAAGCAAAGATCTCTCGCTTTTATCAAAACCAATCTTGGTATGATTATCATTGTGTCGGCGTTGATTGCGCTGCTGCTCGTAGGCGGCTTGGTAAACGCCAGCTTCCTGACCTTTAACCACATTGTGGATATCATGTACCTCAATACCATGTTTGGCATTCTGGCCATTGCCCAAACCATTGTGATCCTCGCCGGGGGCATTGATATGTCCGTGGGCGCGGTGTATTGGGTGACGATCATGCTGGGTTCGCATTATATGAACGGCGACAAGCTGTTTACGGGCATCCTCTATGTGCTGGCGATCGGCATTGCGGTGGGGCTCATAAACGGCGTTTGCATTGCCAAGCTGAAGATACCCTATGTGGTAGCTACGATGGCGATGATGATTATACTCACCGGCGTTTTGTACGTGGTTACCGGTGGCGGCGGGCATGGCAAGGCGCCGGAGGCGCTGCATGATTTCAGCATCGCCAGGCTGCCTGCCGTCGGAGGCTCCCGCGGACTGCCGATACGCGTACTGCTGTGGCTGGCGCTGACCGCTATTATGGCATTTTCGCTTAATAAGACCACCTTTGGCTGGACCGTGCGCGCACTGGGCAGCAACCCGGCGGCAACGCGCTATTGTGGCCTGCGCGGCGATTTCAGCCTGATACTGGTATATGTGATCAGCAGCGTATTTGCGGTGATCGCCGGCCTGCTTTATATGGGCCAGGCGGGAACACCCTATCCTAGCTTTGAAGGCGGCGTAGGCGTCGGCACCGGCATTACGATGGAGACGATCGCCGCGGTCATCGTAGGCGGCACGTTTTTTACGGGCGGAAAGGGAGGCTTCATCAATACCTTCTTGGGTATATTGATACTTTCCACGCTGTATAGCCTGCTGTCCATGGCGGGGATGGGGGAGAATACGCGTTCCATACTCAATGGCGTTATCATTTTGGCGGTGGTTGCGCTCTATAGCCGAAATAAGGATTAAAATCCCGATAGGAGTGAGCATATATGAAAAAAGATGTGGTTATCATTGGCGGCGGCCCCGGCGGCTATGTGGCCGGGCCGATTCTGGCCGCGGGCGGGCTGTCCGTAGCTTGCGTGGAGATGGAGGTGATTGGCGGCACTTGCCTGAAATATGGCTGTATGCCCACCAAGAGCCTGGCTGCGGTATCCGCCTGCATCGAAAAGGTTAAGCACGCGGATCGGTACGGTCTTACCATAGGTGCGTGGGAGGTCGATTATCCGGCGGCAATGGAGCGCGCCCATACGCATGTAAAAAAGCTGGCCGCCGGATGCGAATCCAAGTTCGCCAAATGCGGCATTGCGGTATTCAAGGGCCATGGCGCCCTCAAGGACGAGCATACTGTGCTGGTAACGCCCTATGAGGAGGAACCATTCGAGATAGAGGCCGATAAGATCATCCTCGACGTAGGCTCCCGTTCGGCGCAGATAGCCCCCTTTGGAAGCGACCCCGCTATCCTCACCAATAAGGAGATTCTTGCGCTGGATGAACTCCCCCGTTCGCTGCTGATTGTCGGCAGCGGCGTTATGGGCTGCGAGTTTGCCTGCATTTATGCCAATTTCGGCACCAAGGTGACCATGGTGGAGTTCATGGACCGCGTGCTGCCCCCCGTAGACGCTGATATAGCGGCGCTGATGCAGGAAAAGCTGGAGGCCATGGGAATCGAGTTAGAGCTGGGAACCAAGGTCGAAAGCTATGAAAAGAAGGATGGCCTCTATCGCTGCAAGCTGGCAAACGGAAAGAGCGTGGAGGCGGAAAAGGTGCTGGTGGTGGTAGGCCGCACGCCCAATTCTGATGATATCGGCCTGGAAAACATAGCCATCCAAACCACCGGCCGCGGCCATATCTGCGTGGACGAGCATCTGCGTACGGCGTCGCCTTCTATTTACGCCATAGGCGATGTGATTGGGGGCACGTTTGCTCATGTTTCCCGGCTGGAGGGCGAGTATGTGGCCAAGAATATTCTCGGTGCTGATATCGCTATGGATTACCGCGTAGTCCCTTGGGCTATCTTCACTTCGCTGGAGGTTGCGGGCGTGGGCTTCACCGAGCAACAGGCGAAAAAACAGGGCGTCGCCTATACCGCCTCGGTTGCCAAATTCAGCGCTAACGGCAAGGCCATGGTGAGCGATGAAGGCGAGGGCTTCGTGAAGGTGTTGGCCGAGCCTCAAAACAAACGCATCTTGGGCGCGCAGATAATAGGCCCCCATGCTTCCGACCTGATCCATGAGATGGCGCTGGCCATCAAATGCAACCTGAGCGCGCAGGACATAAGCGCTATGATCCATGTCCATCCGACTTTAGCGGAAACGGTGCTCAAGGCCTGCCAGGAAATATAATTGCGGAGGGAATCAACGATGATGAGCACGGAAGAAAAAATACAAAGAGCGTATGAGCTGGGTTTTAAGTACGAAAAGGAGATCAAGGGCTGCTCGCAATCCACCATTCAGGCGCTGATGGAGGTGTATGGCGAAACCGATTCCGACGTATACCAATCCATGGCGGCCTTTTCCGCCGGCGGTGCGGTGATGGGCGATGGCATGTGCGGCGGATATGCCGCGGGCTTGCTGTTTTTCGGCCTGCATACGGGCAGGCGGCTCGAAGACCTAGGCGCGGACCCGGACGAGCCCCGGGCTTCCTCCAAAAATAACGATAATTTCAGGCTGGCCAGGCAGTTGCACGATCGCTTCATCATGGAATACGGTACCGTGGTCTGCCATCAGATCCACCGCAACCTCTATGGCCGGCCCTATAGCATCACCGATCCTGATGAGAAGCGCAAGTTCGAGGAGGCCGGTGCACACGACTGGGGCTGCACCTCGGTATGCGGCAACGCGGCCAAGTGGACGGCGGAAATTTACGAGGCCTATTTGGCGGAAAAAGGAGGCGCCGCGCAATGAACGAGATGTTTTCGATCGCCGGGAAAACTGTAGTGATCGCCGGCTCCGCCGGTACCGTGGGTATGCGCCTATGCAACTATCTATCCGAGCTAGGCGCCGGCGTGGCGGCGATAGATATGAATCCCACAGGCGCGCTCACGGAAAAGGAGAACGCCGCAAGCCGCTTTTACCAATGCGATATCACCGACCAGGTGGCGCTGGAAAAGACTGCGGTGAAGATTCAAGACGACTTTGGGCATATAGATGTGCTGATCAACCTGGTCTGTACCTTCGGCGCCGGTGTAAAAGCTATGGAGCTCCCCTATGAGCGCTGGAAAACGGATATGAAGATCAACGTGGACACCTATTTCCTTACCTCCACGGTATTCGGCAGGTATATGATGGATCAGGGCGGAGGAAGCATTATCAACTTCGCCTCCACGGCCTCCTTCTCCTATATAAGGGGCTCGTATAAAACCAGCTATTGCGTGAGCAAAGCTGCCGTAGCCTCATTGACCAGGTCCCTGGCCTATGAGTTCGCGGAAAACAAGATACGGGTTAACGCTATCGCCCCCGGATTTATAGACATACGGGAAAATATCAATAGCGATAGCGGGTCTATTTGCACCGAACGCGAGCGTGATCGCATTGATCGCGTGCCCCTGCATAAACTAGCGCAAATCAAGGATTTGCTGGGCCCTATCGTGATGTTCGCTTCCGACGCCTCCTCCTTCGTTACCGGCCAGGTACTGCTGGTGGATGGCGGCTTCC
This sequence comes from Candidatus Pelethousia sp., assembly GCA_034928145.1. Classification (GTDB taxonomy): domain Bacteria; phylum Bacillota; class Clostridia; order Christensenellales; family CAG-138; genus Pelethousia. The sequence goes on from JAYFPE010000016.1 coordinate 77,208, forward strand.
TGCTGTATAATTGAGGCTTAGCTCATTATGAACAAATATGCTGATCTGAAGGGAAAATGCGCTGTTGTCACCGGAAGCTCCCGGGGCATAGGCTATGCCATTGCGGAGGCTTTCTGCGCCAACGATATGTCCGTGGCAATGCTGGATGTTACGGGCGATACCCTTGTTCAGCGCGCAGCCGCGCTGCGCGCTAAGTATCCCCATCTCAAGATCGAAGGCTATGCCTGCAATGTAGCGGAGCGCGATTCGGTGGATGCAGCGTTCTGCGCGGCAAGGGTGGATATGAACCGAATAGACGTGCTGGTGAACAACGCCGGCGTACTGCGCAGAGGCAAGCTGGAGGAAATGAGCGATGAGGATTGGAACCTGGTGCAGGCCGTCAACGTGAACGGTCCCTTCCATTGCTGCCGAGCGGTTCTGCCATATATGAAGGAGCGTGGAGCGGGCGCAATCGTGAACGTAAGTTCCAACGTGGCCACGATGCCAAGCGTGTCCATGGGCGCTTACTGCGTATCCAAATCCGCAGTGGAGACGCTCACAAGAGTGCTTGCCGCCGAATATGCGCCCTATGGCGTGCGCATCAACGCATACGCTCCCGGGGTGGTGGCAACCGAAATGACACGGGATATCCTACAGCAGCGTGCCGAGGAAAAGTTGCGCACCATTCCCATTGGCCGCTTTACCGAACCTGAGGAGATCGCCTCACTGGTGCTATTTTTGGTATCGGATGCATCTTCTTCTATTGATGGAACCGTGGTTGCCGTGGACGGCGGTATGCTGGCCACGCATAACCCCTGGAAGGCAAAGCTATGAAATATATCTTATCACACGATATAGGCACCACGGGCGTCAAGAGCTGCCTGTTTGATGAAAAGCTGAAATTGAAGGGCAGCCTATATAGCCCCACCGATACCTGCTATCTGCCGGATGGCGCGGTGCTGCAGCAGCCGGAGCAGTGGTGGAGCCTAATCCGGGAGGCGATGCGTGCGCTAATGGCGCAATCCGGCGTGGCGCCCGCGCAAGTGGCGGGGATATGCGTAGATGGCCATATGAACGGCTGCATCCCGGTGGATGTGGACCGGCGGCTGCTCCTGGAGCACACGCCGCTGTGGGCGGACTTTTCCGCCACGGAACAGGCCGCTCGATTGGAAGCGGCCATATCGCCCCAGCGTTTTTATGAGATCACGGGCTGTGGCATGGACATGCCCATATACCCGCTTGCCAAGCTGTGTAAGCTGAAAGACTGCCGGCCGAATATTTACGAAAGCGCCTGGAAGTTTATCGCTACAAAGGACTACATTAACATGAAGCTGACCGGCAGGTGTTGCACCGATTACAGTGATGCTTCTAATTCTGGCATGCTGGATATGCGCAGCGGCGACTGGTCGGACGAGATCATTCAGGCTACGGGGCTGGACCGGGCTAAACTGCCGGAGCTGGTAGAATCAACTGCTGTGATTGGAGGGCTGCTGCCGGATGTGGCCGCGTATTGCGGCCTGATTGCCGGAACGCCGGTGGTGGCCGGATGCGGCGATGTGCCCAGCGCCTCCGTAGGTGCGGGTGCTTATCGCGAGGATGTATACTACATCAACATCGGTTCCGCTACATGGCTCTCCCGAAGCTATGACGCCAGCCAATTTCTCTGTGACGCTGAATATAAGCCCTTTGTTTTGCGCCACGCGGCGGAGGGGTTGCTTACGGCACAGCTGGTAAGCTTTGGCGGCGGCATCTGCTTCCAGTGGATTGTGGATATGCTATCCGGCGCCATGCAAGGCGGCGGGGAGACGGCAAAGAAAGCGGCCGCACATCTGTATGAATCCATCGAGGCGCAGGAGCGCGACTATACCAAAGCGCCGGGTGAACTGTTTTTCCTGCCTTATCTGCGCGGCGGCGTTCCTACCAATCCGCGAATGAAGGGCTCGTTCATCGGCCTGTCCATGGAGCATGACGCTTATGACATGATCCATGCCGTGCAGGCCGGCGTGGCCTATCATTTGCGAACCATGATGCCTTTTATTTCAGACAAGATCGATAAGCCCATGACACGTGTCAACATAATCGGCGGCGGCGCGAGAAGCGGCCGCTGGTGCCAGCTGATCGCGGATATCTGCGGGCTGGATGTAATATGCGCGCCGCAATTGCAGTTCGCCACGGCCCGTGGTACGGCTGTCATAGGCGGGGTGGGCTGCGGCCTGTTCGATGATTTTAAGGTGATAGACTCTCTCGAAGACGAATGGTCCGTTTACTTGCCCGATGTCAAGCGCAGGGAATTCTATGACCGGGGCTATCGACGCTTTCGGGATTTGGTTGCAGCTATGAGCGATATAAGCTAAATGTGGTTTCATATGCCAAGGCAACTCGATTTTATACCCAGGGGGTGGTATAATATGGAAGAGCAATGTGGAACGTAAACGCTTGGGCCTAAATGATAAATAGTATAAGCATGGACGGATAATGGACTGCGTATGAGAAACGAATGCATTGAGTATCTGAGCACATACCGAACGGTAATATCCGCTACCACGGGTATTCCGATCTATTCCCAGCTTGAATATATCCTCGCCAATATGATTGATGAGAATGTTATCGGTGATGGAGAGGAGTTTTTCAGCGAAGAAGAAATATCGGATGCGCTGGGGATCAGCCGCCCTACCGTTAACAAGGCGATGAATACGCTCATTGATAAGGGCTATATCACCCGGGAGCGCGGAAAACGCTCTTATGTGAGCAGCCCCCATAAGCTACCGCTGTTATTTATTGAGGAGTTGATCAGCTTTGGCGAGATGCTGGATCGGCAGAAGATCGAGTATTCCACCAAGCTGCTGACACGGCAGATATGCCGGGCGGATAGCCTGCAAAGCCAGCGTTTGCGCCTCGCGGAGGGGAGCGAACTTGTGCATCTGCAAAGGCTCAGGTTTGTGATGGACGAGCCGATCATCGTGGTTGATTCATGGTGCGACGCAAAGCGGTTCCATTGGCTGATGGATATTCCCGCGGAAGGCTTTTCCGCCAGCCTTATCCGCATGATGCAGGAAAAGATGAACATAAAAATCGAATATGCGGAACGTGAGGTGTTCGCGGCCAGAATGAACGCTCACGACGCGCTTTTACTGCAAGCTTCGCTATGGGAGCCGTGCATGAACCTCAGATCCACCAATTATGATACGAATCATGAGCCGGTGGAGATGTTTTCCTCCAGGCTTAAGGGCAACCGCTGTGTGCTTAGGACAAAGCTTGAGGCGGCATCAAAGAAATAAAAGAAATATATAAGAGGAACGCCTTTGCGGAGCATATCCGCAAAGGCTTATCGTTTGAGAGGAAAACCACATGAACCAAAAAGTCGTAATTATCGGCGGCGTTGCGGGCGGTGCGTCCGCTGCCGCGAGGCTTAGGCGGCTGTGCGAGGGGTGCGAAATACGCGTCTTCGAGCGCGGCGCTTATATTTCATATGCGAATTGCGGGCTGCCTTACCATATTGGCGGCATAATACCCCAGCGCAAGGCGCTGCTGCTGCAAACCCCCGAAAAAATGAAGGCCCGCTTTAATGTGGACGTAGCCACCCATGCCGAGGTGGTGCAAATCTTGCCGGCTGAAAAAAAGGTGCGCGTGCATACGCAGGAAGGCGAGGCGTATTTTGAAACCTACGACAAGCTTATCATTGCCACGGGCTCGTCTCCCGTGATGCCTTCTATACCTGGCGTTGATTCGCAGCGGATATTCCAGGTGTGGACACTGCCGGATACAGACAAGATCAAGGAACACTTAAGCGCGCGGGGCGTTAAGCACGTGGCAGTGATAGGCGGCGGCTTCATCGGGCTGGAGATGGCGGAAAACCTGCGGGCGCTTGGCCTGGAGGTTTCCATCATCGAAATGCTGGATCAGGTTATGGCGCCGCTAGATTACGAGATGGCGCGCATCCTGCACGGCAACATTACGGAAAACGGCGTGGAACTAATATTGGGGGATGGCGTTAAGGCGTTTACCGAGACCGGCGAAAGTGTAGAAATATTGCTCGCGAGCGGCCGCAAGGTAGCGGCGGATGCGGTTATCCTCGCCATGGGCGTAAGACCAAACGGCAAGGTGGCCGCAGAGGCGGGGATCGCCGTCAATGCCCGGGGCGGTATAATCGTGGATTCCCATATGCGCACCTCACTGCCGGATATATATGCTGTGGGCGATGTTGTGGAAGTTATGGATTATGTGGATGGTGAGCCAACCATGATACCCCTTGCCGGCCCAGCCAACAAGCAGGGAAGGCTGGTGGCCGCCAATCTATTGGGCGGCCATGAGGAATACAAAGGCACCCAGGGAACCTGCATCGCCAAAGTATTCGATTACGCCGCGGCGGCTACCGGGCACAATGAAAAACAGCTGCAAAAAAAGGGCCTTATAAAAGGCCGCGATTATGATACCGTTACCATCGTGCAAAAATCCCATGCGGGCTATTATCCGGGCGCGACGCCTACGGTGCTCAAGGCGGTATATGCCGCGGATACGGGCAAGATACTCGGCGCGCAGGTCGTAGGCAAGCATGGGGTAGATAAGCGCATCGACACCATATCGGTAGCTATGCACTTTGGCGCTTGTGTGGACGATCTCTTGGAGCTTGAAACCGCATATGCGCCGCCGTTCTCCGCCGCTAAGGATCCGGTCAACATGCTGGGCTTCGCGGCGCAAAATGCACGAAGGGGACTTGTCCGGTTTTCCGATTGGAAAGCCGCCGAAAACAAGGCGGAGGGAACCGTGCTGCTGGATGTGCGTACCGCCGCTGAGCGCGGCGAATATGGAATTCCTGAAACGCTAAATATACCCCTGGAAGAGCTGCGCACACGGTTGGGCGAACTGGACAAAAGCAAGACCTACGTGCTATTTTGCGGCATTGGCGTAAGAGCGTATGTTGCTGTGCGCATCATGGCGGCGGCAGGCTTTGAGCAAGTGTATGTATACCCGGGCGGCAGCACGCTGCATCTTATGCTGTACGGCGGGTCAAGCGCGCAATGAAATACGAATTGGTATTATTCGATCTGGATGGCACCCTGATCGACACTTCGCCCGGCATTTTCCATAGCATACGCTATGCCGAGAAGATGATGAATCTACCGCCCGTCTCTTCGGATAAACTGCCCGCGTTTATCGGCCCGCCTACCCAAGACAGCTATCGTAAATACTATTCGCTGGATGAAGATCGCGTCATCCGGGCGTCGTTGTATCACCGGCAGTATGAACTGAAGAAAGCCCTGTACGAATCGGAGGTATATCCCGGCATGCATGGGCTGCTGGGGAGATTGCTGGACGCGGGCGTAAAATGCGGCGTTACTACAATTAAAGCCCAGGAGACTTCCGAAGATATCCTGCGTCACCATGGGCTAACGGGCTTTTTTGAGGTGGTGCTTGGTTCCGACAAGCAGGAGAGCTTCACCAAAGATCAGCTTATCCGCCGGGCGATACGGCTCGCAAAAGCAGAAGGCGCGGTGGTTTTAATAGGAGATAGCAGATATGACGCCATAGGAGCAAAAAAGGCGGGCGTGGATTTTATTGGAGTACTGTACGGGTTCGATTTCGCGCAGAAGGAAGATATAGACGCCTTTGATAATGTGGGCGTTGCCAGAGATTGCTTTGAACTGGCGGCGCTGCTGGCCGAATAGCGCTGTTGCGAACGCGCATAACGGCATGATGCATACGAACCATAAAAACCGATAGCCGCTGGCGCGAGAGCGCCGCGGCTATCGGTTTTCTATTGGGATCGGGTTGATGGAGCGCTTATCCGGCGGAGGCCTGGTTTATGGCCTGCCAGGGCTGTTGCGGCAATAGCGCCCAGGGGCGCGGCATAAAGGCGCAGCCTGACGCTACCTCACCCTAAACCGCGCGCCCCTGGCCAGCCGGGCTGGGTCACGGGGCCTTGAGACCGCGTCCCTGCAAACCCTCGCTAACTCCCCTTGCGGGCCGCGTAATAGTTCATCAGGCAGCCGTCGAGCAGGATTTGACGCTCGTCTGCTGTGAGACCCTTGAGCTCCAGGGTAATATCGCTTATACCCGCTTGGGTGATGGCCTTGGCGGGGATGCTCTCCAAACCCTGCTCTACGGCGGCGCGGATGCCGGGCACGAAGACCATGTCACCCTCTTCAAAGGGGAATGCGGCCCCGGCGGGCAGGGTAAAGGGCAGGATACCCCAGTTGATGCAATTGCTGCGGTAGCGCTTGGTGGCATACTCATAGCAGATATTGGCGGAGCCGCCCAGTACCCGCTGGCAGGAGGCCGCCTGCTCGCGGGCGGAGCCATCGCCGGGCTTATTAGCAAACACGCAGGAGCCAAAGCCGGTGGTTCGGGCCAGGGCCTGCGCATCGCCGATTTGGGCGAGGGCGTTTTGAATGGACGCGGGAAGATTGCCTGCCCGGCGCTCCGCCTCCAGCGCGGCGATGGCCTTGCTATGGCCCACATAGGCGGGCACGCGGCGGGAGAGGGTGAATTCGGCCAGGCGCAGAGGGTTGGAGCGGTAAGAGCTGGTTTCGCCGGAGGGGATCAGCTCGTCTGTGGTGGTCACCGGGTCGCGGATCACGGCGGCCAGTTCCAAGAGAATATTGTCCGTAAGGGCGTATATCTTGGGCCAATCGGTGATGTTGGGGCCGTAGCGCAGCTCCACCTCGGGTTTGGGGTTGCCAAAGCCGTTGTAGACCCGCTTGGCATATACGGAGCTGTCGAAATGATATTCGTAGGCGGGCGCTTCGTATTCCACCTCCGTGGCCGGGGTGATGGCGCCGCCGTTTTTCGCTGTGGCGGCGATGGAGCGCGCATCCATCAGGGCCACGGCCGCGGCCTGGCCTTCGCCAGGCTTGGAGCCTTCGCGGGTGGGGAAATTGCGGGTTGTGTGGCGCAGGGAGAGGCCGCGGTTGTTGGGTACGTCCCCGGCGCCGAAGCAGGGCCCGCAGAAGGAGGGCTTGAGGATCGCCCCGGCCTCAAGCAGGGCGGCGGATACGCCGATGCGGGTCAGCTCCAGGCTCACGGGCACGCTTGTCGGGTAAATGGAAAGGTCGAAATAGCCGTTGCCGATGCTTCCGCCTTGCAGGATGGCCGCCGCCTCGGTGATATTATCGAACAGGCCGCCCGCGCAGCCGGCGATGATACCCTGATCCGCATAGACCTTGCCATCGCGTATCTTGCCCTGCAGGTTCAGCTTAGCCTTGGGGAAGGTTTTAGCGGCCTCCTCTTCCACGGCGGCCAAGAGGTTATCCGCATCCTTCAGGAAATCGCGGATGGAATAGGCGTTGGAGGGGTGGAAGGGCAGGGCGATCATGGGCTCGATGGTGTCGAGGTTAATCGTTATCATGCGGTCATAATAGGCAACGGGGCCGGGGGCAAGGCGGGCGTAGTCTTCCGGCCTGCCATGGGTTTTGTAATATTGGGCCACGGCCTCGTCCGTTTCCCAGATGGAGGAGAGGCAGGTTGTCTCGGTGGTCATCACATCGATGCCGTTGCGGAATTCGATGGGCAGGTGGGGGAGGGCCGGGCCGGTGAATTCCAGCACCCGGTTCTTTACAAAGCCGCTCGAGAAGGCGGCCCCTACCAGGGCGATGGCCACATCGTGCGGCCCCACGCCCCGCCTGGGCTTGCCCGTGAGGTAGACCAGCACCACCTCGGGCGCGGGCACATCATAGGTGTTTTCCAGCAGTTGCTTTACCAGCTCCGGCCCGCCCTCACCCACGCCCATGGTGCCCAGCGCGCCATAGCGGGTGTGGCTGTCCGAACCGAGGATCATGCTGCCGCAGCGGGTCATGGCTTCGCGGGCATAGCTGTGGATCACGCTCTGGTTGGCCGGCACGTAGATACCGCCGTATTTTTGCGCCGCCGAAAGGCCGAAGACATGGTCGACCTCGTTGATGGTGCCCCCTACGGCGCAAAGGCTGTTGTGGCAGTTGGTCATGGCATAGGGCAGGGGGAAGCGGGCGAGGCCGCCGGCGCGGGCGCTCTGGATGATGCCCACATAGGTGATATCGTGGGAGATCAGCTTGTTGAACTTGATGCGCAGCTTTTCCCCGCTATCGGATACATTGTGCGCGCGTAAAATCCGGCTGGCGATGGTTTGCTTGCGCGCCTGCGCCGGGGCGGCGTCCGCACGCTCTACGGGCGCGCCGTTTACCAGAAACACGCCATGGTTAACGAGTTGTATCATGCTTGCTTCTCCTTTATGCTTGGATTCGAAGGGATGGTTCAATGCTTTTCCACGGGCCGTCTTTTTCTTCATATTAACCCATGGCGGCGGGCATTTCAACGCAATTCGGCCGCGCAAACAAAGAATACCGGCATAGCTGCATACCGGTATATGGCGGCGCCGTTTTTAGAAGAAAACGTGGGTCACGAGCTGGTCGAACAGCACCAGCACGCCCAGCACGCCGGTGTAGATGGAAAAGCCCAGCAGACTTTTGGTTTTGATCAGCCGCAGCATCCAGCGGATGGCCAAATAGCCGCTTCCTGCGGCCACGGCCATGCCTGCGAGGAGGGGACCCCAGGAAAGGCCGGCCATGCCCGCCTCCAGCATATCTCGCGCTTGGAGAACGACCGAGCCCAGGATGGCGGGGATGGAGAGCAGGAAGGAGAATTCCGCGGCAGATTCCTTATCCAGCCCGAAGAAGCGCGCGCCGGCGATGGTGGAGCCGCTGCGGGAGATACCGGGCAGGATGGCGACCCCCTGCATGAGGCCGATGCCCAGGGCGCTTTTGGGCGTCATCGACTCAATGCCATGGCTGGTTTTTTGGCGCACGCCAAGGGCGCGCTCGCTCAAATAGAGGATGCAGGCCGTGGCTACAAAACCCAGGCCCAGGAAGGCCCCCTCGTAGGCTTCGGTAATGAAATCTTTACAAAGCACGGCCAGCACGGCGGTCACCGCGGTGGCAAGCAGCAGCATGCCCACCTTTTTTTGAAAGGGGTGGCGCAGCATCTCCCAAATGGAGCGCCAGTAAACGGCGAACACGGCAAAGAGGGTGCCCACGTGCAGCATGGTGTCGAAAAAGAGCGCGCCCTCATCCACACCGAAGATGTTTTGCAGCAGCACCAGATGGCCCGAACTGGATACGGGCAAAAACTCGCATAGGCCCTGCACCAGGCCCAGCAGCATGGCAAGAAAAATACTCATGGGTCTATTATAGCCATCCCTTCCCTTTCTTTCAACAGCGGCAGCCCTGCTGGCGGCCCATTGGCATGAAGTTTTTGTGAACTCGCCCCAGATCCTCCCACAAAAGGAAGGCGATGCTGTATACTTTCCCTTCGGCATAAGATATAATTATGTTGTATGATTTATGATAGAAAGGCGGGGCAGCGGCCCCGGCAGATTAAACCATGGAGAAGAAAAGGCAAACCTTTAAGTTCGATCCCAAGGAAGATACCATTACCCTGCTGATCATCGCCCTGGTGTGCATGATTCATGCCTCGGCCCTCACGGGTTTTTATGTGCCGCACGGCTTCCTTTCAGGCGGCGTAACGGGCGTGGCTATGCTGGCCAATTATATGACGGGCGTGCCCATGTGGATGGTTATCATCGGCATGAATATCCCCATCTGCCTGGTGGGCATCCGCTTCCTGCGGCCCAAGAGCATTCTTTTTAGCATCGTGGCTTCGCTGATGTTCTCCATCGCCATGACGATCACCGAGGGCTGGGATTTCGGCGTGCAAAATCCGCTGGTATCGGCTGCCGCCGGGGCTTCCATCATCGGCTTTACCGGCGCGTGGGTCATCAAGCGGGATGCCACCATGGGGGGCACGGATATCATCTCCGCCATCCTTAGCCGCCGCTATTCCATCCCTATGGGCACGGTGAGTATCTGCTTCAACTTGGTCATCATGAGCCTGCTGGGCTTTTTACGCGGGCTGGAGCTGGCGCTGGTCTCCATGATCGCGATGTTCGTTTGCAACGTGGCCTTCAATGCCGCCCTGCGCGGCCTCAACCGGGTCAACACCCTTTTCATTATCTCGGATAAGTGGGATGAGATCGCGCCGCTCGTGCTGAACGAGCTGCACAGGGGCGTCACCTATATACACGCGGAAGGCGCCTATACGGGCGTACCCCGCAAGCTGGTCTATTGCATCGTGCGCTCTGTAGAGCTGGCTAAGGTCAAGAGCATCGTCAAGGAGCAGGATCCGCACGCCCTCTTCTCCATTATCGAAACGCAGGAGGTCGTGGGCCGAGGCTTTGGCTCCTTTAACTAGCGGGGCGTAAAATTGATAGCGGGTTTAATCCGCCCCGCATTCATCATACTAGCGATAAAAGGAGGAATACCATCATGAAACAAACGGACCAATGGCTGCATGATAACCGGGATGCGCTAATTGCCTCCCTTCAGAATCTGATCCGCTTCCCTAGCGCCAAGGGCCCGGCAGCCCCCGGCGCGCCCTTTGGCACAGCCGTGCGGGACTGCCTCACCGCAGCGCTGGATCTGGCCCGCGAGCTGGGGCTCGAGGCCCATGATCTCGACGGTTACATCGGCTATGCCGAAGCGGGTGAGGGGGCGGAAGAGCTGGGCGTTTTGGCGCACCTCGACGTGGTATCCGCAGGCGAAGGCTGGCGGCACCCTCCTTATGAGGCGCAGATCGAGAACGGCATCCTCTATGGCCGGGGCGCAATGGACGACAAAGGCCCCGCCGTTGCCGCGCTCTATGCCCTGGCAGCCGTGAAGACCAGCGGCGCCAAATTCCGCCGCCGGGTGCGCATCCTCCTGGGCTGCGATGAGGAGAGCGGCTGGGGCTGCATGGAGCATTATGCGAAGGGACAAAAGCTGCCGGATATGGCCTTTTCTCCGGATGCGGAATACCCCCTGGTCAATAGTGAAAAGGGCATTTGCCACCTGCACTTTGCCTCAAAATTCCCCTCCGAGCTTCGCCTCAAAGCCGGTGTTAAGGCCAATGTGGTGCCGGATAAGGCCGTGGCCGAGTTGCCGCTGACCTCCGAGCAGGTCGCCCCCCGCGTGCACGATCTGCCCGTTATCTGCGAGCGCACAGCCGAGGGCTGCCGCCTCACCATCCGGGGCCGCAGCGCCCACGCGGCCACGCCCGAGCAGGGCGATAACGCCTTGCAGGCCCTGCTGGCCCTGCTGAGCCGCCTGCCCCTTAGCGGCAAGGATGGCGAAATCATCAGGCTGCTGAACGGCTGCTTTGGCAGAGAACTGCACGGCGAGAGCCTGGGTGTGGATGTAAGCGATATTTCCGGCCGCACTACCTGCAACGTGGCCATGCTGGATTGGAATGAGGAGGGCATAAGCGACCTTTGCCTTGACCTGCGCCTGCCCCTGAGCCTCGATGTTGAGGAGACCGCAGCCAAAATCGCCGCAGCGTTGGCTCCGGGCGGCTTCGTGCTCACGGACACGCACAAGCAGCCCGGCCATGCCGTGGCGGCCGAAAGCGAGCTGGTGCAAAAGCTGCTTGCGGTTTACAAAGCCCGCACCGGCGAGGCCGATCCCCGGCCCTTGGCCATCGGCGGCGGCACCTACGCCCGCTGCATCCCCAATGCCGTGGCCTTTGGCTGCGAGCGCCCGGGCCTTGATAACCGCATCCACCAGGCGGATGAGTTCATTCCGCTTGACAACCTCATCGACGATGCCTGCATGATCGCCGATGCAATGCTGGCCCTGGCCTGCGAAGAATAGATAGGCTTCACACCCGCCCCTATGGCCCGGCGCAAGGAACGCGCCGGGCTTTTTCGTATATCAAAAGGCGCGGGCTTTTACCTGCGCGCCTTGGTATAGGCTGTGCATCGTGTTTGTAGCGCAGAGAAGCAATTGGATTCCAGAGTTGTTTGGGCTTGCCGTTTATAGAATTTATCTATACATAGGATGAGGACGTTGTATTCCGGTGAGAATAATGGTATTCTTAGGATAACGAACTTTGCAAAGGAACGTTGATTATGAAATTAATAAGGACCGAGGACGCTGTGGGCCACGTGCTTTGCCATGACCTGACCCGTATCGTTAAGGGGGAATTCAAGGACGCCCAGTTCCGCAAGGGCCATGTGGTGCGCCTGGAGGATATCCCCATGCTGCTCTCCATGGGCAAGGAGCACCTTTACGTATGGGAGATGGTGCCCGGCATGCTCCATGAAAACGAGGCGGCGGAGCGGCTGTATGCCATTACCCGGGGCCCGCACATGGCCCGTGGCGAGGTAAAGGAGGGCAAGATCGAGCTTTTCGCCGAAACCGCCGGCCTGTTTCAGGCCGATTTAGAAAAGCTGACCGCCATCAACTCCATTGGCGATATCATCATCGCCACCAGGCACGCCGGCACTGCCGTGCATGCGGGGGACAAGCTGGCAGGCATGCGGGTGATCCCCCTCACCGTTCCCGAATCCTTGCTGGAGCAGGCCGAGGCCGCGGCCGGAGATACGCCGATCCTTTCGCTGCTGCCCTTTGTGCGCAAAACAGCCGCCGTGCTGGCCACCGGCAGCGAGGTGAAAAAGGGCCTCATTCAAGATACCTTCACGCCTGTGCTGGAAGAAAAGCTGGCCGCCTATGGCGTAAGCGTGGCGTTGCGGGCGCATACCGGAGATGAGCGGGCGGATATCGTGGCCGCCATCCATGAAGCGCGTGAGGCCGGTGTGGATATGATCCTTTGCACAGGCGGTATGAGCGTGGATCCGGATGATAACACCCCCGGGGCCATCCGCGAGAGCGGGCCGCGCATCGTATCCTATGGCGCGCCCGTGCTGCCCGGGGCCATGTTCCTCCTGGGCTATTTTGAAGACGGCCTGCCCATCATGGGCCTGCCCGGCTGCGTGATGTACGCCGGGGCCACCGTGTTCGATCTGCTGCTGCCCCGCATCCTGGCCGATGTGTCCGTGACCCGCGCGGATATCGCCGCCTTGGGCAACGGCGGCCTCTGCCTGGGCTGCAAGCCCTGCCGTTATCCCATTTGCCCCTTCGGCAAATAAAAAATAGATACCTCACAAAACGAATAAAGGAGAAAAAACCATGAAAAAGGCCGTATCCGTCCTTGTAGCTTTGCTATTGCTCTTTGCCGCCGGTTGCGCTGCGCAGCCCGCAGCGCAGCCCACACCCGCAGCCGAACCCCCCGCCCCCGCCGTGGCCGAGCCTGCCCCCGCGCCCACGGAGGAGCCCGCCCCCGAGCCGGTGGAGCTGGTGGTCTTCGCCGCCGCCTCCATGACCGAGACCATGACCGAGATCGCCGAACTGTATAAGGCCGTGGCTCCCGAAGTGACGCTGGTCTATAACTTTGATTCCTCGGGCACCCTCAAAACGCAGATTCAGGAAGGCGCGGATTGCGACCTGTTCATCTCCGCCGCCCAGAAGCAGATGAACGAGCTGGATTCTTCCAAGGATTCCGAGACCAACCCCGATGGGCTGGATTTCGTGCTCCAGGGCAGCCGCGTAAACCTGCTGGAGAATAAGGTGGCGCTGGTGGTGCCCGCGGGCAATGCGGCGAACATTAAGGCCTTCGCCGACATCGCCAACTGTGAAAGCATCGCCCTGGGCAACGACGATGTGCCCGTGGGCCAATACTCCAAAGAGATCCTCACCAACCTGGGCCTCCTGGAGGGGCTGGAAAAGGGCAAGAAGATCAGCTATGGCTCCAACGTGAAGGAGGTTACCACCCAGGTTTCCGAGGGCGCTGTGGATTGCGGCATCGTCTATGCGACGGACGCTTTCTCCGCCGGCCTTGAGGTGGTCGATCTGGCCACCAAGGATATGTGCAAGCAGGTGATCTACCCGGCGGCTGTGCTCAACATCAGCAAAAACCCCGAAGCGGCCCAGGCTTTCCTCGATTACCTGAAAACCGACGAGGCCATGGCCGTGTTCCAGGGCGTGGGATTCGCCCCGGCGACTTAACAGAAACAGAATAAAACAGGAATACGGGGCCCTTGCAGAAGGGCCCCGCTTCATAATCAGAGCCCCGGCCTTGACCGGACGGTGCAAACCCTCTAAAATCAAGAGATAAGATCAGGCGCATAAAAGGAAAAAAAGCATGGATTGGTTTCCGCTCTACAATTCGCTGCGCATCGCCGGCATCTCTACCGTGGCGGTCTTCTTCCTGGGGATCTTCTCGGCCTATTATATCGCCAGAACGCCCCGGGTCATCAAGGGCATATTGGATGTGATCCTCACCCTGCCCCTGGTGCTGCCGCCCACGGTGGTGGGTTATCTGCTGCTGCGCTTCCTGGGGCCCAAGCGGGTGCTGGGCGCTTGGGTGCTGGAGGAGTTCGGCCTTAAGATGGTGATGACCTGGTGGTCGGCTATCTTCGCCACGGTGGTGGTTTCCTTCCCGCTGATGTACCGCACGGCGCGGGGCGCGTTTGAGTCCTTCGACGAAACGCTGGCCCAGGCGGGCCGCACACTGGGCCTTTCGGAGCGCTATATCTTCTGGCGGGTGCGCATGCCCGTTTGCCGCCAGGGCATTCTGGCCGGCACGGTACTCGCCTTCGCCCGGGCCCTGGGCGAATATGGGGCCACCAGCATGATCGCGGGCTATACGCCGGGCCGCACAGCCACCATCTCCACCACGGTTTACCAGCTTTGGCGCACGGATAACGACGCGCTGGCCTTTCGCTGGGTGCTGGTCAATCTGGCCATCTCCTTTGTGGTGCTGATGGCCGTGAACATGTTGGAAAAGAAGGATAGGCCGGGAGGGCGCGCCTTATGACGGCCCTTAGCGTACACATCAAAAAGACCCTTGGGAGATTCCACCTGGAATCCGATTTCGAGGCGGAGGCCGGCGAGGTGCTGGCCCTGCTGGGCGCTTCGGGCTGCGGCAAAAGCATGACGCTCAAATGCATCGCCGGCATTGAAAGGCCGGATGAAGGCCGCATCGAGCTGGATGGCCGGGTGCTGTTCGATCGCGCCAAGGGCATTGACCTGCCGCCGCAAAAGCGGCGGGTAGGCTATCTTTTTCAGCAATTCGCCCTCTTTCCCAACATGACCGTGGCGCAGAATATCGCCGCCGGGGCCCACGACAAGACCAGGGCGGAGCGCCGGCGGATCGTGGAAGAGATGGCCGATAAGCTACGCCTTACGGGCCTGGAGACGAAGCGCCCGCACCAGCTCTCGGGCGGGCAGCAGCAGCGGGCGGCCTTAGCCCGCATCCTGGCCGGGGAACCTGCGGCCATTTTGCTGGATGAACCCTTCACGGCGCTGGATAGCTACCTTAAATGGCAGCTGGAACAGGAGCTGCGGCGGGCGTTGGCCGCCTTTAAGGGGCCTTGCCTTTGGGTCTCCCACGACCGGGATGAGATATATCGCAATTGCGAGCGGCTTTGCATCATGGAGCAGGGGAAAACCGAGCCGCCCCGGGATAAGCACGATCTTTTCGCCGATCCGCGCACCCTGGGCGCGGCCCGGCTCTCGGGCTGCAAGAATTTCGCACGGACACAGGCAGGGCCAACGCCGACCGCCATATTCCTGCCCGCGTGGAACGCCATGCTGGAGGCGGGGCGGCCCGTGCCTGCCGATATCGCCTGGGCCGGCCTTCGGGTGCACAGCCTGCACCCGGCCCAACCCGGTGATAGCAACCGCCTCGCCTGCGAGGTGGTACAGGCGATCGAGGATGTATTCGCCATGATCCTGCTGCTGCGCGTGCGCGGGGCGGATGCGGATGCGCCGCTACTGCGCGTGGAGATCGCCAAAGCGGATTGGCATGGCCAGCAGGAGATGGCCGTCTCCATCGCCCCGCAGGATGTGCTGCTCTTGCGGGAGAGAGCGTAAATCAAAACCACCGGTTCGTCCGGTGGTTTTTGCATGCGGATAACAGAACCTAAGGTCAAATGAAACCAAGCTGCAAAAACGCGAACAGCCAGAGGAACAGCGTGAAGATGGAAATGAGGGAGCTGTAAACCACGATCTGGGTTGGCTGATAGGCAAAAAGCAGACGATCGGCTTGCCGATCGTCTGCTTTTGTTAGTAAGCCCGGGCTATCCTGGCCGATTCAGGAGGGTAAAGGCCAGCAGCAACAGGGCAAAGGAGAGGATGGAGACGATTCGGGCCAGATGGATGCTGCGGCGCAGGTTGCGCTGAAGCAGGCTGGGGATTACCAGCATGACGCCAACAGCCATCAGCAGGCCCATGGAATTGAATGTTATGGTGCCGCCCAGAAAAAAGAGGCAAAAGCTGCCCGCGGCGCCTAGGATCAGGCCGAAAACGATCTGCAGCGCCTTCCACTGCCCTTCCGAAAGCGCGGCAAAGCGGCGATCCAAATCCGTTTGGCCCGCTTGATCCGGCCCATCCAATTGCTCGGCCGGGTCCGCCTCCTGTCCTTCGCGCGGGGTCGCAGAAAGGCTTTCCTCCCTGGGCGGCGCGCCTTCCTCAATGATGATGTTGCCGCCCGTGCGAAGGCTTTCCCATTGATCCGTTAAGCCGGCATCCTCCTGTTCCTCCCAGGTGGATGTATGGCGGCGTTCCTGCGCCTGCGGCGTCTCCTCCCGTATCATCGGCAATCCCTTATTAAGCCTTCCAAAGCCCGTGCAGGTTGCACCAGGCATAGGCCGCGACGACTTCATCGCTCTGTGTGAGGGCAAACTGGATCTCGGGCGCGCCGTCAAGAGGCAGCGGCTTGCGCTGGTTGCCCTGCTTGGTCTCCAGGGCGACCCAGCCGATATAGTGCTCGGGCACCATCGGATGGGGCGCGCTGCCGATCTTCACTGTAACCACATTGCCTGCCTGCTCAATCACGGGCAGATGCTTTTCAACGGAGGCTTCTTTGGTGTTGGGTACGAGCTCCTGCATGGTTTCCCCGCAGCAGGATACGGGTACGCCCTTATCTTCCGCATAGGCGATGATGTTGCCGCAATGGGCGCAAACGTAAAACTTCATAGATCGAAATCCCCCTTCGCATTTTTTCTAAATTATACGATAAGTTGGGCCAAAAAGCCAGATCTTTCGCCCGCTCCGCGCCCAATATAAAATGGGGCCGGCGATGGCCCCCAGGCTATGAATGCGTATCGCCAGGCTCAATAGCCCGCCTTGCGATACTTATCCATCATGGTGGAAAAGAGGATCTTGGTGCTGGGGGGCGTATAGCTGATGGTGTTGGCGCCGGCCTCGACGGTGCGCAGGATGCTTTCGCTGGTGGGGCCGCCGGTTGCGATGATGGGCACGGTAGGAAAGCGGCTGCGGATGTGCTTCACCACCTCGGGGGTGCGGTCCGCTGCCGAAATGTTGAGGATGGAAACGCCTGCCTGCAAGCGCGCGTCGATATCCGTTTGCTCATTGAGCACGGTGGCAACGATGGGGATATCCACTACATCCGCGATCATACGCACGGTATCGTTGGGCAGGGGCGCGTTGACCACCACGCCGATCGCGCCCTGGGCCTCCGCATCCTCGGCCAATGTTACGGTGCGTTTACCCGTGGTGGTGCCGCCGCCCACGCCGCAAAATACCGGCATGTAGCTGGCGGAGATGATGGGGTGGGAAATGGCCTGCTGGGGCGTGAAGGGATAGACCGCCAGCACCGCATCTGCATTGCAATTGCGGATGATGGCGATATCTGTGGAAAATATCACGGATTTAATGCGCTGCCCCAATACGACCATACCGCTTGCCTGAAAGATCTCCTCCGGCATGGTCAGGATGTGGGAGCGAAGATCGCCCGTGACCTTGGGAACATGACGCTCTGGCATAGCTGAACCCTCCTATGCATGATGGAGTCCAAGAGAAGTTTACCCAAGAGAGTTTACAATAAAACCATGGAAAGATTATAAAGGGAAACCGGACGGTATTCAATATCATGGCCGTAAAATTTGCTTTCTTTTCATTTTAGCGGGGTTTCGGCCCCCGAACCGCGGCATTTGCCGCCTTGAGAGGAGATTTTCGCCTTAAAAGCTTCTTAAGGCTTTTGCTACTACGATTTTAAAAGGGAACGTGATAGGATGGATGCAGGCAAATAAATGGGGAGAAAACAGCATGTACAATGTTTTGATCTGCGATGACGATAAGGATATCGTAGCAGCCCTAAAAATCTATCTCAGCGCCGAGGGCTATGGGGTGCTTACGGCCTACAATGGCCGGCAGGCGCTGGATATGGTGGAGAAGGAAACCGTGCACCTGGTGCTGATGGATATCATGATGCCGGGGCTGGACGGCATATCCGCCACCATCCGCTTGCGGGAGGACAGCAACATCCCCATCATCCTCATCACCGCTAAGAGCGAGGATACGGATAAGGTGCTGGGGCTGAACCTGGGCGCGGATGATTACATCACCAAGCCCTTCAACCCGGTGGAGGTGATGGCGCGGGTCAAGAGCCAGCTGCGGCGCTACGCCCTGCTGGGCGGTATGGAAAAGACGCCTACGGCCCTGCGCATCGGCGGCATAGCGCTGGATGACGAGACCAAGGAGGTATCGCTCGACGGGGAGGCAGTGTCCCTCACGCCCATCGAATATAGCATCCTGCGCCTGCTGATGCAAAACCCCGGCAAGGTGTTCAGCTCGGCCCGTATCTACGAGCTGGTTTGGAAGGACAGCGCCTTTGGGGCCGAGGGCACCGTAGCTGTGCATATCCGCCATCTGCGCGAAAAGTTGGAGATTAACCCGGCGGAACCGCGCTATTTAAAGGTCGTTTGGGGCCAGGGCTATAAAATCGAAAGGGGAGAAGGGCGATGAAAAAAGCCTATTATGGATTTATGTATAAGACCCTGGCGGTGCTGCTGTGCGTAGCGCTGGGCATGGGGCTGGCCTATTGCCTGCTGGGCCTGGCCTTTGCGCACACGGATTACGCCATAGGCAATCCCGAGCTGGTGGATATTCCCTATCTGTTCAGCCAGGAGCAGGATGTGGTGCTGATAGCGGCGGCCGCAATAGGCCTGTGTCTGCTGGGCTGCCTGGCCTTTTTGCTGCACGCATCCGGCCGCAGGCCGGATGAAGAGGGATTTTACCCCGGCTGGCAGGAGAAGATCCCGCTGGATGTCTATCTGGCCGCCGTGGCCGTTTGCGTAGCGCTGGTGATCGCCTTTATCTCGCAAATCGGCTATAGCCTCAGCTTCAAGCTGTTCGACTTTATGTTCGTGGCCCTGCCCGCCACGGCCATTCTCTCCCTGCTGGCCCTTGCCCTGCTCACCACGCTGGCCGTTCGCCTCAAATTGGGCGGCTGGTGGCGCAATACCGCCTGCTATTGGGCCCTGCGCCTCGTATGGCGGGTATGGAAATGGGCCTGGAGGCTTTGCAAGCGCCTCTTTAAGGGCTTGTGGAAGGGGATATACGAGCTGGCCGCAGCCCTGCCCACCATCTGGCCCGTGGCCCTGGGCACGGGCGTGCTGCTGCTGGCCGTTTCCATACTGACCACGAACATACCCTACTCCGGCTTCTCATTCCTCCTGTGGTTCGCGCTTTGTGTGGCCATCTTCCTGGGCTGCTGCTATGGCGCTCTTCAGTTTGGGGCTCTGCGCAAAGCGGCGGAGCGCCTAGCCGCCGGGGATTTGGAGGCAAAGGCGGATACCAAGCGCCTGCTGCCCATCTTCCGCCGCCATGCCGAATCCATCAACAGCATTGGCCTGGGCATGGCGACCGCCGTGGAGGAGCGGCTTAAGAGCGAACGCTTCAAGACCGAGCTGATTACCAATGTTTCGCACGACCTTAAAACCCCCCTCACCAGCATCATCAACTATGTGGATTTGCTGGGCAAAGAGCAGCTTAATAATGAAAAGGCCGCAGAATATATCGAAGTGCTCAGCCGCCAGGCGCAGCGCCTTAAAAAGCTCACGGAGGATTTGATTGAAGCTTCCAAGGCGTCTACGGGCAATATGGCCGTGGAGCGAAACCGCACGGAGGTGGCGGAGCTTCTAAGCCAGTGCAGCGCCGAATATACCGAGCGCATGCAATCCGCGGGCCTCGCCATGGTTTGCGATGCGCAAAAGGGACTCTATGCCCTGGCGGATGGCCGCCTGCTATGGCGGGTATTTGATAACCTTTTGGGCAATGCTTGTAAATATGCGCAGAGCGGCACCCGGGTCTACCTAACCGCCTGCGAGCAGGACGGCAAGGCGCATATCGAGATCAAGAACATCTCGCGCGAGGTGCTCAACATTTCCACAGACGAGCTGATGGAGCGCTTCGTGCGGGGGGATAGCAGCCGTGCGGCCGAGGGCAGCGGCCTGGGCCTCTCCATTGCCCAAAGCCTGACACAGCTCAACGGCGGCAGCCTCACCCTCCACGTGGACGGGGACCTGTTCAAGGCCATGCTGGATCTGGAGTTGGCGTAGTACTAAAAAACGAAGGGCAGGGAAGGTACATGGGGAACCGAAAGCTCACGAAAATACTGTTTGCTGTTTATCTGGCGGCCCTAACCTGGATCATCGTGTGCAAGATGTCGTTTTCCCTGTACCAGGATTATGCCCGCAGCATCAACCTGATCCCATTCGGAGCATCCGCGGTTGTCAATCAGGGCTTGGATGTTTCGGAGATCCTGCTTAACGTGTTGGCCTTTCTGCCCTTTGGCATCTATGCGGGCCTGCTGTTTCCAGATTGGTCCTTTGGTAAAAGGATACTGCTGTTCGCCGGGACGAGCGCCGCCTATGAGGCCATGCAATATGCCCTTGCCATTGGCCGCTCGGATATAACCGATCTGATCAGCAACTGCTTGGGCGGCGCGCTCGGCCTTCTTCTCTTTGCCTGGATCGCCAAGCTATGCAAAACAGAGCCGCGCACGGCGAAGTGCATCAATATCTGCGCCCTTGCCGGCACCCTGTGCGCAGGCGGATTTATAGCGCTGCTGCTGGCGGCCAACGCATGAAGGCCCGCAACAAGCCCATGTTTCAAGGGAAGCATGGGCCGGCGTGTCAAAAGCACCGGGATTGTCAGGGGGCCGTAGCCCCTTGACTTTCTTACTTTCACGCACTGCCGCCCTGAAACGCGCAGCGTTTTAGGTAAAGCGTATATCCTCAAAAAAGTGGTTTTACCACCTTTTGATAAGCAACACGGCCCGGCGCATTCGCGCCGGGCCGTGTTGGCTTGTATGGATGATTTGCGGCTGTGGGGCAGTCGCCCTACCTTTTTATTAGCAGAGGGTCGTGCCGGCGGTGCCGTCCAGCGCGGCGGCGGCCTTATCCAGCGAGGTGATGATGGCCCTGCGGCCCGGCTTGCTCTCGACGAACTTGACGGCCGCCTCGATCTTGGGCAGCATAGAGCCAGGCGCAAAGTGGCCCGCCGCAATGTATTCCTTGGCCTCGGCCACGCTAAGGGTATCGAGATCCTTTTGATCGGGTTTTTTATAATTGATGGATACCTTCTCTACGGCCGTGAGGATCACCAGCGCGTCCGCGTTGAGATCTTCAGCCAGGCGCTCGCTGGCAAGATCTTTATCGATCACGGCGGCCGTGCCGACAAGCTCGCCCTTTTCGTTGCGGATCACCGGGATGCCGCCGCCGCCTACGGTAACGGTGATGAAGCCGTTATCCACCAGGCACTTGACCGCGTCAAGCTCCTCGATGGCCACGGGCATGGGGGAGGCTACCACCCGGCGCCAGCCGCGGCCCGCGTCCTCTTTCATGGTGTAACCCTTTTCCGCTGCGATGGCCTTGGCCTCCTCTTCGGTATAGAAGGGACCGATGGGCTTGCTGGGCGCCTTAAACTTGGGGTCATTTTGATCGACCAATACCTGGGTCACCACCGTGACCACTTCCTTTTTGCTGCCGCGCCGACGCAGCACCTTGGTCAGCCCCTGCTGGATGTGATAGCCGATATATCCCTGGCTCATGGCGCCGCATACGTCAAAAGGCATAGCTGGGGATACGGGGGTGGCGTATTCATTTTGCAGCACAATACGGCCCACCTGGGGGCCGTTGCCGTGGGCTACCACCACCTGATATCCTCTATCGATGATGTCCGCAATATAGGCTGCGGTTTCTTCCACCACCTCCAGTTGCGCCTCTGCCGTTGCCGGCTTTCCCTCCGCCTGTAAGGCGTTTCCGCCCAGTGCGATCACGAGTTTCTTCACGAGAATGTCTCCTTTGCTTTTGTTTTTTGAAGGCAATAATCTTGCGATACGATAAAATTGCAATGGATAGGCTTGCTTCGATTGCCCCTCAATTATAGCCTGCGCCTTCTGGGCCTGTCAATCGGGGAGGTGGCGGAAAACGCAAAAAAACGGGGCGTTTTGCGCCCGTTATGAAAAATTGCTATGGATTGAAAAAGTGGATAAACAGAGTTTATCGAGCCGGCTGGGATAGGCTCTCTTTTTGTGAGAGTACGAAATCACGGAAGCGGGCCACCATGGGGGAAAGCGTCCGCTTCTGGGGATAAACGAAGTAAAAGGCGTGCTCGAAGGTATAATTGCGCAGGGGGAGCACGCGCAAAAAGCCGGCCTTCACCTTATCCTCAATGGAGATGGAGGAGACGATGGAAAGCCCCAGCCCGGCCTTCACACACAGCAGCACCATTTCGTTGTTATCCATGTGGGCCAGGATGTTGGCGCTCTTGCCAAGGTAGGCGTGCTGCTTGTAGGCGATATCGAAGGCCTGGCGCGTGCCCGAGCCGTGCTTGCGCAAAAGAAGCGGCGCATCGAGCAGCTGGGAAAAGGAGATGCTCTCCATCTCGCTATAGGGCGGCTTGTTGGGCGCAATCACCACCAACTCGTCATCCTGCACTTTTTCGTAAATAAGATTGCGGTTATCCGGGCTGGCCCCCACAAAGCCGAAATCGAGGTCGCCGCTGACCAGCGAATCCGTAACCTCCCGCGAGCTGAGGTGGTGGAGGTTAAAGGTCACATCCGGGTATATTTTATGGAAGCCCGTGAGAATATCCGGCAGCACGTATTGCCCGGGCACGCTGCTGGTGGCGACCTGCAATAGGCCCTCGATCTTGCCCTGGTATTTCTCCAGATTGAGCAGGGCGTGCTCCCGCTGGTTGAGGATCTCGATGGCGGATAGGTAGAATTGCTGCCCCGCAGGGGTCAGCTCGGTGCGCTTGTTGTTGCGTTCAAAGAGGGTGATGCCTAGCTCCGCCTCCAACTTGGCGATGTGGTTGCTCAGGGCGGGCTGAGTGAGGAAGAGCTGGGAAGCCGCTTTCGAAAAACTCTTGACCTTGGCAATGGTAACGAAGGACTCCAATTCTTTGAATTCCATGGTCCCTCCTTGGCATAATGCGCAAAATAGCAGATGAAAGGCAGTGCATAAGCAACAAATGAAGAAAAAGCAAAAGACGTTTATAAATGCTATCTTTATTATAGCCATGGGCGCTTCAAGGTGTTTATTCTTTTAGGAGAATAACGCCCGACACGGCGCGTCTTTCGCGGTATTTCGCGGTTGAAAAAGCGGGTGGGCTATTATATATTTAAAGGAAGAAACCCCCAAGCAAGAACATGAGAGGATATGCGAATGCGCAAAAAGATCATCACATTCGACTGCTACGGCACCCTGCTGGATACCGCCTCCTTTGAGGAGGAGATTGGCCGCATTGCCGAGGAGAACGGGCTGGATGGGGCCAAGATGCAGGATGTCTATGCCTGCAACGAGGCGCGCTTGATGTATGCCGAGCCTTTCCGCAAACTGGATACGCTGATCCCTGCCATTCTGGAGCGCTGCGATATGCAGATGGGCGTCCGCTGCATGGCCCGCTACAGTGAGCGCGCCCTTGCTGCGCAAAAGGCGCTACGGCCCTTCCCCGAGGCGGTGGAAACGCTGGCAACCCTGAAGGCGCGGGGCTACAGCCTGGCACTGATGTCCAATTCCTGTCATAGCGTTATGGCCAGCAACGCCGCCGCCCTGGGCGATCCCTTTGAGATGTTGATCCTTGCCGAGGATGTACGGGCCTACAAGCCCCAGCTCACCTTCTTCCAGAAGGCTGAAGCGCTGCTGGATCTTAAGAACGCCCAGCATTGCCATGTAGCACAGGGATATTTTTACGATATCATCCCTGCCGCGCAGATGGGATGGAAGCGGCTCTGGATCAACCGCAACGGCGAACTGGGCGCGGCGGCCCAGCAGCCCTATACCGAGGTGCACACGCTGGATCAGATCTTGCTCCTTTTCCCATGACGGTGGATGCGGCATCGGGATCTTGCGGCCGCGCACACAAAAGGTTTCCGCCCGGATCAAAAATCGCGCCTTGCGGATACACCCTCTAATTATAAAACCGCGCCCACAACGGCGCGGTTTTGTGATTGAGAACCCCTACAACGAACCCGAAAAGAACGACAAAAAAATTTCCCCGAAAATTATTTTAAAAATATAAAAAAATAAAATAAATAAGAAATTGTAGATTTATAAAAATACAAGTATAATTAATATCCACGACCGGTAAATTGCATTTAATAATAAAATAAATTAAAATTATAATAAATTATAACACAGCCGAACACGAACCGGCATTGGCGAAAAAAGACGAGAATACGGGGATTTGGAAAAAACATAAAAATTAAAGCGGTTTAGGCGCACGGAAGGAATTTTAAAATAATTTGGCGAAATTCGCCTGAATTATTTTACGTTATGCATATAAATAAATAAAAATTAGCACTAAAACAATTCGGATAATATTAAAATGATTTTTTCAAAAATAGAAATAAATAAAATTATAATTTAAATATAATCGCAAAATAAATAAAAGGCCAAAAACATGGCCTTTTATTTACATCCGCTTAATATGAGCCGCCCAAATTGGACGCATGCGCCCGATTCCGCCGCCGCCTCGGCCGGTGCGGCTACGAGGTGTAAACGACTGCGTTCGCGTGGCTGAGGCACCCAGATGACATCCCACGACGCTTTGAACAGGGATGGCTTCGGCTCAGCTTCCCGTTTTTACCAGCCCCCAAATGGCCGCCAGTCGCCCTCAATCGCTCACGCCGATCGGAGGAGGCCGTGGCAGGGGGTTCTATTTGCCTTTTGGCGTTCCCAGATGCCCACTAGGGAGCTTAAAGGGGATTCGTAAACCAACCTAGGCGCGCACACGCACGAGCGCCCTCAAGCATCCTGATTGGTTGCAGGGGCACTCGCTTCGGCTTCCAGCATATCGGCCAACGTGGCGGCAACGCGCGGATCGAATTGTACGCCCGCGCGGTTCCGGATTTCCCGGATAGCCTCTTGCGGCGTCTTGGCTAGGGCCGGGTCCGGGTTATGCAGCATGCGGTCGTAGGCTTCCACGGCTGTGAGGATGCGGGCAAAGAAGGGGATCCGCTCGCCCGAAAGCCCCTTGGGATAGCCGGAGCCATCCCAGCTTTCGTGGTGCGCCAGCGCCGCCTCCGCCAGCTCCAGCGTGGCGTCGAAGTAGCTGAGGATGCGGTAGCCGATCACGGGATGCTTGCGCATATCGCTCTCTTCCGCAGCATTGAGGGCGACGATTCCCTGCAGACGCGCCGGGTCTAGGATAACTTTGCCGATATCGTGCAGGTAGCCGGCCTCCATAAGACGGTGTACGTCGGATTCCGGCAGGCCCAGGGCCCCGCCGATACGCCTGCAAAGCTCCCGCATACGCAGGGCGTGCTGCCGCTCCGACTCGCTCTTTTCGAAGAAGGCGCTGATCAGCATGGCCATCCCGCGGCTAAGCTTATCAGCCCGCTCGACGGATTTGACCGCGTACATTTTCGCTTCCGCCGCGCCCAGCACCTCCATGATATCTTCTCCATCGGCTGTTTTTGTGGCGTGTCCCAGGGAGATGCTGCATTGCACGGCCCGGATCTGCTGCGAACCTAGCTCGTTGCAGATGCGCCTGGCCAGTTTTTCAGCCTCTACACTGCCGGTTTTCGGCAGCAGCAACACGAATTCATCGCCGCCCCAGCGGGCGATAATATCATCCGATCGGCACACCTTCTGCATGGCTGCGGCCACCTTGCACAAGAGCAGGTCGCCCGCCGCATGGCCGAAGATATCGTTGGTAAGCTTTAGGCTATCCACATCGCCCATGAGGATGGTGATGGGCCGGTTGCGGGCGGTATCCAGCCGCCGCACCTCTTCCTCGAAAAAGCGCCGGTTGTACAGCCCGGTCAGCGCGTCGTGGAAGCTCATGTATTCGATCTTACTCTGCTGCTCTTTCTTTTCCGTTACATCCCGGAATACCAACACAACGCCCGCCAGGGTGCCCGACTCATCCGCGATGATGGGGGCGGCGCTATCCGCCAAAGCGTAACGCGCGCCCTGCCGGGAGGTCAAAATGGCATGGTTGCCCAGCTCCTGTATCTCGTGGGTGCGGAATACGCTGGCGATGGGGTCGATGATATCGGCCCCCGCCCGCTCGTGGGAAAGGACAAAGACCTGCTTGTAGTTCATGCCCCGCGCCTCGTCCAAAGACCAGCCGGTGAGCCTGCAGGCCACATCATTGAGGAATTCGATATTTTGGTTACGGTCCACCACCATCACGCCATCCCCGATGGAGAGCAGGGTTTGGTAGTATTTGTTGCGCTCGTAGGCCAGGGTCTCGTTGGTTTCACGGCGCTTTACGGCGTTCCAGACGCCGCTCATAAGCATGGTCATCTCGTTTACGTCGGTTTCATCGTAATCGGTTTCCTTGTTGGCAAGGCCAACGGCCGCTACGATATGGCCATCGATGATCACCGGTACGGACATAAACTTTTTCAGGGCGATATGCCCCTCGGGATACCCTTTGCACATTGTGTTGGGCTGCTCGAAATCATTGACGATAACGGCTTGGCGCTGCCGTACGACCTCACCCCAAATACCCGTTTCCTCCAGCTTATATACGGCGGGCGCATCCTGCACCTTGCAGGCCTGCATCACGCCGTGGGTCCAAGAATTGATGATGAACTCCTGCCGCTCCTCATTATAGAAGAAGATATAGCCATACTGGCTGCCGGAAAGCTCCAGCAGGCCGTTAAGCACATAATTAAGCTGCTCCTGCGTATTGCCAAAGCTCTGGCTGAGCGCGTCGAGCAGCAGCCGATTGCGCTTAAGCGCCCGCTCCCTTTCGCGCTGCTGGTGGTATTCCTCTGTAATATCGGATACGTAAGCGCCTATGCCTAGGGCGCCGCTCGTAAGGCGCACGGGAAATTTTGTCGTTTTGAAGACCTTGTTTTCCCAGGGGGTTACCCGCACGATCATCTTGTTCTGCTCCAGCGCCTCCCGATCCGACTTCATATATATTTCCGCGTATTGGGGGGCCATCAGCGCATAGTCGTTGTAGCCGATAATCTTATCATAAGGCAGTTGATATAGCTCTTTAAAGGCCCGATTGACGAGCACATAATTGAGGCTTTCGTCCTTAAGGTATACGTAGCTGGCGTCCGCGTCATAAAAGGTGGTCCAAAGCTCGGCGAAGTTCGCCAACTCCTTGTTGGCACGGGCCAGCGCCTCCGCCTGCTTTTTGAACTTATGCAGCAGGCGTAGCAAAAGGGCCAGGACGATAACGCCCAGGGTGGAGCCGAAGGTCAACGCTCCCTGCAGCGCTTTTTTTAACATGACCTCATCCGTCACATCATGAATGACGCAGGAGAGCACGGGCGTGCCGTTGAGGTCCGCCAGGCGGGCGTAAAGCTCCACGGTGCGCAGCTCGCCATCGGCGAGCCGTTGCTCCAAAAAAGAGTAATGGCTTTCGGAGGATCCGCTCGCGAGGGCCTGCCGGGCGGTTTGCGCGGAACCCTTGGTAGCGATATCGGCCATATTCATTGAGGTGAGCTGCGCCTTAGAATAACCATAAAACTCCGATGCGGCGCTGTTTGCATACAGGATGCGCCCGGATTCCGGTTCAACGAGCATCATGATAGCTCCGTGCTCGTGAAAGGCATCCTCAAATTCGATGGCTTCGCCCGCCGCCGTAGCGTGTGCAGCGGGGAGCAGCAGAAGCGCGGCTGCCAGGAACGCTTTAATAAATAAACGGGACACTTTCATGGCACCCTCCGGATTTCCTGAAGGCTCTCCTGCATCTGCGCAAGCAGGCCCACCGTGCAGTCCATACATCGGGTAGCAATGCTATAGAACCGATCCTTGGCAGCGAGAAAGGCTGCCACAACATCCGGGTCGAAATGCCGCCCGGCATCCCCTGCGATAATGGAAACGGCTGCTTCATGAGAAACGGCGGATTTATAGATGCGCCGGGAGGTGAGGGTATCGTAAGCGTCCACCACGGCCATTAGCCGGGCGGGCAGAGGGATAGCCTCGCCGCGCAGGCCCTGGGGATAGCCGCTACCGTCCCATTTTTCGTGATGGGAATAAGCGATCTCCCGGGCGCAGCTTAGGAAGGTCTCGGCGCCGCCGATCAGGCTTTCAGCGCTCATAATGGCGTCCCGGCCTAATGCCGCATGTTTTTTCATGATCTCATATTCCTCCGGGGAAAGCTTCCCGGGCTTCAATAGAATTTGATCCGGGATGCCGACCTTGCCAATATCGTGCAGCGGGGCGGAAAGGACGAGCAGCTCAATCTTTTCCGAAGTGAGGGCAGCTTGGTATTTAGGGAGCTTGCCCATCTCCTCGGCCAGCTCACGGATATAGAGCTTAGCCCTTTGTAAATGGCCGCCCGTTTCGTTATCGCGGGTTTCCGCCAGGGTAGCCATGGCCAGGATGGTGGCCTCCTGAATGAGGGAAATATCCCGCGTACGGCGCTGCACCTCCTCGTCGAGGAAGCGGTTCTGATCCGCCAGGATATCCCGGGCACGCTTGAGGGAGAGATGCGTCTGGATGCGGGCCAGCAGGGTGGAGGGTGTAACGGGCTTGACGATATAATCCGCCGCGCCCAGGAGGAAGCCCTGTTCTTCATCCGCTTCATCAGAGCGGGCCGTGAGGAACAGCACGGGGATATCCTTGAGCGCTTCGTCTTGCTTGAGCCTGCGGCATGCCTCGTAGCCGTTCATCACCGGCATGGTCACATCCATAAGGATAATATCCGGGCGCGTGTTCTTAGCTACCTCCAGCCCTTTTTCGCCGTTGGTGGCGGCCTTGACCCGATAATTCTTTTTTAATAATTCATTTACCAGCGTAATGTTGTCCGCTGTATCGTCAACGATCAGCACCACCGGCTTATCCCGTTGCTGTAACATAGCGGCCCTCCTAGCCATCCGCATGTAATCTGCACCCGCCGCGGCGGCATGCTCTTGGGGTTTTTTGTGTTATCGCAGGCCGGAACAGGCATGGAGTGTATGGTGCGCGGCCACAAAAAAGCTATGCTGGGCACTGTGGATTGGAAGGCCGGACCCGGCTTCCCGTCCCTTAGCTCTCTATTGGCCGTTGCACCATTATTTCCGCTGCTTCGAGAAAATCATAACGGCCGATGGCGCGGGAGAGGGCAGTATAATCCGCAGAACCCATCCTGGCGCGCAGTTTGGCGCTGATCGCATCAAAGTACGCCGCCGCTTCCATATCGCTCTCGCGGAGCAGGTTGAGCAGTTTGGCTGTCTCCAGCGCGCTCAGTTTGCCATCTTGGCCGGCTATTTGTTGCTTAAAAGCTTGAAGATCAGGGGCATTTTCGATGTTTGCGGCTGTCTGCGCCAAGCAAACGGCAACCTCTTCCAGAACGAGAGAGGGGGATCGGCCGGTTTCGCCGGAGGTTAAAGCTGCTTCCAGGCCCAGGATAAGCGGGAGCGCCTCATCCACGCCAATATTGGCGGCAAGGCCTTTGAGCGTGTGCGCAAGCTGGGAAGCAAGGGGTATATCATTATTAAATACGGCCTGCCGCATTTCGTCAAGATAATCTTTTTGCCGCGCGGCAAAGCGCAGCAGTAGTTCCGCATACAGGCGCATGTTTCCTCCGGCGCGGCCAAGGCCCTGCCTGGTATCCACGCCCTCTATGCGGAACGCTGCCTGCGCCTCCGTAGCCCGGGACGCCTTGCCCTGCACGTGCAGCCACTTGGCCAGGGTGATAAAGAGGGCGTTCACATCAATGGGCTTGGCGATATGGTCGTTCATACCGGCCTCAAAGCATTTCTGCTTTTCATTCACCATGGTACGGGCTGTCATGGCTAGGATTGGGATGGATTGATCCCTTTCGCGGATGCGGGCCACCGCCTCATAGCCATCCATTTCCGGCATCTGCAAATCCATCAAAATGGCTTGGAAGGCGTGGGGCGGCGCTTCATAAAAGCGCGCCACGGCCTCTACGCCGTTTTGGGCTGTCTCCACCAGCATGCCCTGGCTTTCGAGCAGCTCCACAGCGAGTTGCAGATTGATGTCGTTATCCTCGGCCAGCAGCACCCGGTAACCCGCCAGGCCGTATTGCCTGGGCGCACTTTCGTCGTCTACCTCGATGACGCTCTCACCCCGGCCGATCTCGAACCAGGCGGTGAAGGTGAAGCTGCTGCCGCCTCCCTTGATGCTCGATGCATCCAGCGTGCCGCCCATCAGCTCCGCCAGGCTTTTGCTGATGACCAGCCCCAGGCCTGTACCGCCGAATTTGCGGGTGGTCGAGCTATCCGCTTGCATGAAGGCATCGAAAACTTGGTTAAGCTCTTCAGGATCCATGCCGATACCCGTATCGCGCACGCTGAATTGCAACCGCACGCGGCCGTCGATCCTGCCGATCGGCCGCACCTTGATGACGACTTCCCCTGTATCGGTAAACTTTACCGCGTTGCTGGCCAGGTTGGAGAGGATCTCCGATAGGCGTAACGGGTCGCCCACGATATACGGGGGCGTTTCCGTATCAACGCTACAGATGAAATCCAGGCCCTTTTCCCGCGCCTGGTTATCGATGAGCAAAAAGCAGGTTTGCAGCACGTGCTGCAGGTCGAATTCAATATGCTCCAGCAACATCTTGCCCGATTCGACCTTGGAGAAATCCAGAATGTCGTTGATGATCCCCAGCAGGGAGGTGGAGGAGCGGTGGATGTTATCGACATAACCGCGTTGCTTGGGCGTTAACTCCGTTTGCAGGGCCAGGTAGGCCATACCGATGATGGCGTTCATAGGTGTGCGGATCTCGTGGCTCATATTGGCCAGGAATTGCGATTTCGCCTCTTCCGCCTGCTCCGCCTGATGCAGGGCAATCATCAGGTCATCCTCCCGGCGGCGCAGATCGTGGATGTAGTTGTTGATCCTGCATACCATGATGCGCAGTGCGTCTGCCAAAATGCCCAGCTCGTTTCCCGATTGATGCAGGATCTCCACCTGCAGATTGCCGCGGGTCATCTGGGCGGCTGCGACTGCCATTTTCTCCAGCGGCACGGTGATGGCTATACGCGTATAAAGCTGTAGCCCCGCAGTCACCGCCACCATCAGCATCAACTCGATGAGGATCACATTGCGCATGGAGCGGTAGCGCAGCGCGTTGGCCTCATCCACGGATATGGCCGATACGAAAGAACCCAGAACGTTCCCGGCGGAATCGATAATGGGCTTGTACACCGCCATATAGGGTTTGCCAAAGGCTGTGATCCTGCCTACGTAGACCTGCTTGCTCTCCAGCACGACGCGGGCGATCGCGGGATCCATCTTGGTTCCTATCGCACGGTTGACGCCGTCCAGGAGCGTCGTGTTGGCCCGCTCGTCTCCGATGTAAACGCTGAACTCGTTGCCGGTGGAGGCCTTCATGCCGTCTACGAATTCAGGCTCCATCAGGGAATAGACGGCCAACGCGGCCCCGATGATCTCCCCCCGCGCGTTGCGCACCGGCGCGCCTGTGCGCACGCCTAGCTGCACCACGGTGCCATATTCGAGGCTGGTCGTGATATTCCCGGCCAGGGCTTGGGCGATGCAACCCATATAGGCCAGGGAATCCCCACTCTCATCGCTGTGGTAACGGGCCACGACCACGCCGTTACGATCGGTAAAGACAAAGCGGTTTACGCCCAGGCTGATGCGCTCGGCGGCCTGGCCGGCCAAAGCGCGCAGCGCGGGCTTATCCTTGCGTGCCAGGGCGGCGATGATTTCCACATCCGTTGAGATATATTCGGCGGCGATCCTGGAGGTGCTCTCGTATCGCTCGAGCACGGATTCCATGGCGGCCAGCGCCGTTTCTCCGCGCGCCGCCGTGATTTGATCCGTCAGGCGCTGGCTGCTGCTCGACATATATAGCACGGAAACAACGCCGATTACCAGGATGCCGCAGATGGTTACCACCGCCAGCATAAAACCGAGTTTCCTATAGAATGGCCTGCTTGTCATCCTGCAAACCTCCAATCTTATACCCGTTAGCCTTTGGCATGCAGCTCGAATTTGCCAACCTCGGCCTATAGCTGCCTGGGCAGGCCTTGCCTCGCTGGTGCGTTGTTGGCCTGCGGCATCTTGCTTACCCGCGAAAGGCGCGTACGGATTTGCTGGATCGTGCGCCGGCGGCTCCCCCGATGGATCGTGGATGAATGACGTCAACTCAGCCCGGCAATGCCCTGGCGCCAACCGACGATAGAGCGGATCGCGAAACCGGTGGTGATCCCCGCACGCGGATTCCTGATATGGGCTCCCTTGCGGCCGGTATGCACGCAAGCGCGCGGTCCGCTTGCCGCGAAAGAGCGGATTGCATTTTGATGTGCCTATATGCGGCTGAGCCGGGCCCTCGCAAGGAAGGCCCGGCTCAAGCGGCTAGAATGATAGATGCTCGTTTTCGTCCGCCAGCTTGAACCTGCCCACCGCATCGCGCAGCGTAGCCGCCTGGGCGGACATCTCCTCGCTGGTGGCGGAGTTCTCCTCGGCTGTGGCCGCGTTGGTCTGCACCACGGCGCTTACCTGCGCAAGGCCCTGCTTTACCTGCTCGATAGCCCCGGCCTGCTCGGCGCTGGCCTGCTCGATCCGCCCGAAGCTTTCCGTGACCTTGCGCGTGCTCTCGCCCACGGCTTGCAGGATCTCAGCCGTTTGCGCCGTGATCTGCGTGCCCTTCTCTACGGTATCCACGGAA
>JAYFPE010000006.1:0-33373 GCA_034928145.1 Candidatus Pelethousia sp.
AAAGGGAGGGTGAATAGATAGCGATAAAATAGTAAAATCACATTTATCAAACATTCTCCGAGGTTTCCTATCCTTTGACAGAATAGCAACTTGAACTGGGGTGCAAAAAACAGACCGTATTGGCCTATCATAACAATCGGAGCACTCTATTTCATCTTCCTGTACTATTTCAGATGGGCTTGGTTTCTGCTCTGTTTTTGTCTTTTCAGCGAGTGTATCGAATGTGATGTGTTTTACAACATGGCCTTTTGACTGTTTTTCTTCATCAGGTGTATTTATATCATCTCTGTGTTCTTTTTCAGAGGTATTATCATAAGCAGATGCCGGGGGCTGCTCCATAAAAAGCAAAGTATAAAGGTTTGAGCTTTGTCCACGGTTTTTATCACGGAAACGGGCAGTTTTTTCAAGATAGCTTGCGGCCACAAGCTCTTTTAATGCACGTTTCACGGTGGATACGGAGATATGAAGCTGCTCGGCCATTGTAGGAATAGCCGGAAAACAGGTTAAGTCTTTATTGGAACGATCAATCAAATAAATCAGTACGGAAAGCGCACGACTTTTCAGACTGCTGGCATATGCCTGCTTTTTCAGTTCAGCTTGCTTTGTCATAATCAAAGTCCTCCTTACGCCGGAGCATTACGCTCCGGCAATATATTTTGTCAGCATGGTTTTATATGTTTTGGCATTGCTCATACCGTCTGTAAGTTCAGGCTGGTACTCTAAAAATAATACTTTGTGAAAATCATTTTGTAAAAAGGCCGCATAGTCCCCCTTTACCTTTTCATGGGTAAAAGGGCATAGCACATAGGCGTCCATGGTTTCCAGCCTTTTCATCAAAAGCATGGAATGGGGAAGCTCATAGGGTTTTGTACCGCAGACCGCCAGCAGCATATCGGCGGTCTGTACTGTTTTATTCAGGCTTGTCGTAAAGCCAATGTCGTGAACAATGAAGTTCGCAGGCTCTTTGATGGGGGAATTGCCGTAATATACACCATCCAGCCGCCAGCCGTCACCAGCCTGCTCCATATCATAATCAGCCGCCATGCCGGTTAAAATACCACTATCATTTTCCTCTATATAACAAACAGAAGCCCCCACAGCGGCAAGCCATGAGGACAGACCGATTGCCGTGGTGGTTGCTCCCATTCTCGGCTGTGAGGAAATCACGGCGATGTGGATATTTTCACAGTCAAACCGATACCTTTTACAACCTTCCGCTTTTTTTACTCGTTCCTTGGGCTGGTAGCGCGTCATTCCCTGCTTGCTCAGACACTCGGCTATTTCACGCTGGATAGCGGCAATCTCCGTATCGCAGACGATATTGCCCACGCCGCTATTCAAAAGTGATTGAAATAGGTTGCTGTCCTGTCTTAACCCCTCACAAATCACCGTAATGCGTGGACTATACATGGTCAGAAATTCTTCGATGGCTTCGGCAAATTCCTCATCGCTATCCCCAAAGGCAATGCGATCCAAAACCACCTCGGAAAAATGGGAGAAGTTGCGCATATCGTAGATGATAAACTGCTTGAGAACAAAATTACCCACCATTTTCTTGATGGGTAGTTCACTGTCATTGTCATAAAGCCCTGTGAAGTCCAGCAAGTTGGTGTGCTGTGTAGATGAAAGATATAAAATCATGTCGTTTCCCTCCTGTTAGTTTCCTATCGCCCAAAAGGGGCCGCCTGCGGCAGCACCTTTCCGGGCCTCATTCATAATCAGCGACAGATCCCATTCCTGCTGGCTGCGTTTGTGGCTGGCAGGGTCGGCTACAAGGATTTTCCCCTCGCTGGTAACACCACGCAGGACAATAAAATGTCCACTGGTCGTAAAATGTCCTTTGCTCATAATGGCAACCACCAGCTTGCCGCTTGATAAGGCATCCACAATATCCTGTGCGGATAAATCCCCCTTGCAGGATAATCCATAGACTTCAGCCGCAGCCGGTATCAAGCTGTGATAAGAACCGTTCCCCTCACAGCGGTGTCCGTTTTTCACAGACCACTTGGAAAGCTCTATGGGATCGTGTGCCTTGCCGGTCAGGGTGGATATGGCGATGGACATAGAGGTGGGACCGCAGCCCGCCTCCCCGATGGTACTGGACTGTCCGTACATGACATTTGCCCAGCGTTCATCAAGTTGGTTGTAGTAGACAACCTCCATACCTCCGTCCGTAAACACCACGCCGTCATAGTTCTGTCCGCTCCCATCAATGTAATCCTGCTCATAAATGCCAAGGGTCTGATTGTATCCGTAATTGATCTGTAAATCTTTCATGGCGTCCAATTCATCACCCATTGCCCACTCTGCAAATATGGATAACGGGCTGGTCAGGATATAGAGAATCAGCGAAATCAGCAAAAGCAGGGCAATGATTGGCACTAAAATAATACAGAGCAGGCGCTTTCGCGCCTGCTCATCGGTTACGGCCTGTGCCGCCAGTTGTGCCAGTATTTTGGCTGTAATCGGGTCTACTGCCATGGAACACCTCCTATGGTTCTGTTGATAAAGTGGGCTTTCTTTTATCTTCCTCCTGCTTTTCCCATATACATCATCTTGTAATCCGGGATTTCAAAGTTGATATGCAGCCGCTTTGCCCCCACCATAAATAGGGCATGACCTCGCTTTCTTGCCAGCAAAAGCTCCTGCTCCGCTTCCGTCAGATCGTAGAGCTTGGCGGTTTCTTTTAAGTTGGGGCCGTCCGTTCCCATCAGGAGCTTGTAGCAAGGTACATCCAGCAGGGCCTGCCCATACTGCTTGATGCTTTCCGAAAGAAAGTCAATCACGCTGTGGGAGATGATCCCCAGCGCAGCCTCATATTTTCTTGCCCTCTTCATGGCATTTCGCAGATAGACAAGGGATTGCGGCACCTTTTGGTCAATCATCAGATACGCTTCGTCACAAATGAGCAGCACTCTCTCATCACGGTTTCGGCTCATCTGCTCCCAGCAATAGGTAAGAATATTGAAATACTGTGTCCGTTTGATACTGTCGCTGGTTTCCTGCAAGGCATTGGTATCAAGGCAAATAAAGGGGCTGTCACTGACAATGGTGCTGTGACCGTTCCAGATAAAGCTATCCGCACCCTCGGCAATATCATACAGAAGCAAAGACAGGTCGGCATATGCCTGCCTGTCCTGCTCGGTATCCGCCTTTTCCTGAACGAGCGTATAAAGGTCGGAGAAAATCGGGAAATCCTCCGGCTTCAAAGCGGTAATGTCTGTATCCCATGTGATATGGAACTTTCTGTATAGCTCCACAAGGCTTTTCTTCAAGACCGCTTTCTGCATATCCGTAAGGCTGGGGATATACAAGCTGAAAAAGATTTCAAGATTTTTCATATGCAGAGCCAGGTCATTCATACCATAGCCCTCGTCACGGTACAGGCGGTCGGGTTCTTTTTCCTGCTCATCATCACGGGGAGATGGCCGGACCTGCAAGGGGTTAATCCTGCCTGTGGAACCTCCTACGGCATTGATCCAGCCACTTCCAAGGCCAAGGTTAAAGCAAAGGTCTTTATATTCGGATTCCGGGTCTACCACAAGGATTTTGGTGCCTTTCATGTACTCGGACAGGATGATATGCTTGATGGCGGTGGATTTTCCTACCCCGGAATTGCCCATGATGACAAAATTGCTGTTGGTGCGGTCACTTCCGCGTTTCCATATGTCCACAATAACAAGGCTTCCGCTTGCGTCCTGTGCAAAATAATAGCCCTCGCCGTCATTAAAGCCGGAACTGGCAAAAGGAAAACCGCCTACAAAGGTAGACAGGGGAACGATTTTTTGCAGGATGCTTTCTATCTTGCCGTCAGACGGAAAGGATGGTGAGATGTGCTGAAAACACTCTTTTTGCAGATTAGGAATGACACGCATCTTGCACTTCAAGACACTTATCATGCTTTCCGCACGGCGGCAGACCTTTTTGAAGGTGCGGTCATCCTTGGCAATGGGCATGACCGACACATTCATAAGCCCTACGGTTTCACCCTCACGGTCAATCTGCATGATGATCTTCTCGCCGTCCTCGGCCGCTTTCTCCGCACGTTGACGGGTCAGAGGGTCTTTTGCGCCCTCGGCAAAACCGCGCTGCTGAACCACGCTTCTAGAAATGGCGTTAATTAAGGTTGCATTATCCACCGGCTTAAAGCCAATAGATACAATAGTGGACGGTATATTCGTGATTTTGGACAGCCATTCTGTTTCTACTTTTTGCGGGTAGCGAATCAGTCCGTAAATCTTACCGAAGTTCTCTCCTACGGAAAGGCTGTTTTTCGTGAATTCCAGCCCCATGGGGGTAATGACATTGAGCAAAGCTGTATTCGTAATATGACGCTCTTGAACGGCTTGCTTTTTAGGCATAAATGTCCTCCTTTAACATAGGGATACTGGCCTCAAACTCCGTATCCTCCAGATGGGTGTAGGACGGATTGTTTACGAGGTTCAAAAGCCGTACAATCTCCTTTTCTGCCAGTACATCGCAGCCAATTCCATTGGTGGTAAACTTCTCTGCCAGAAGGGATGCCCGCTTGAACAAATCCTTTTCCACGCCATCCTCATACCGATCCCACATGGAGATATAAAACTGACGCTCCACGATTTCGCCGGACAGGGCGTAGCTGCTCATCTGTAAAATCTCCTGCCGCAAAAGCTCTTTCCGCTTATCATCAGCGGTCTTTAACATTCCCTGCATATCGGAAATTAAGGGTGAAATATCCACTGGACGGCTCACCGCCATAAATTTGAACGGATACTGAATGTCTGAAAGCTCGGCGGTGATTTGCTTGATCAGGTTATTTTTTTCGGCTTTGCTGTATAGGTCAATGCTGATTGCATGGACACGCAGATAGGTCAAAACCAAGCCATCCTTGGTGTATAGGTACTTGTCTTTCACATCCCGCACATTGATAAACTGCTGTGCAGTCTGCACGGAGATTGCCGTTTCGTCTGATACCGGCCGTTTCTTAGCCGTTTTCAGGAACAAAAGCAAAAGACCGCCACCCACAAGTGTGACGGTCAGCATAATAATCGGGAATAAAAGTCCCTTCATTTATCGTTCCTCCATTTCTTCCTCGTCCGGCTCTGCCTGACGGTCTATCAACTCACGGTAACGGCGGCGATCTTCCTCTGCCTGCGGTGAGTTCAGATATTCCTCAAAGCGCATATAGCCACGGGCAGACTCCAGCTTATCCGCAAGGCCGGTGCTGTTCTCATAAATAGTAAGCAGCCTGCCAAAATCCTTTATATTCCGTTCCTCGGCATGGGCAAGCAGCTTTTTAACATTGTCAATCCCTACATCAAGATCGATGGTGAAACTGCCCATGGTGCGATACCATGGGCAGTTGGGGTTGTAGGTCATCTGAAAATCGTTGCGGTCAAGGTCAATGATAAACCGCATTTCAAAATTGCTCCGATTCTGAAAATCGCTCAGGCATACTTTCATTTCCGGTAAAGAGATAGCCTGAAAAAACATATCTGAATCCTGCAAACGCTCCGGCTGATACTTGCCATCATAGTCCAGATGCTCAAAGATATGTGCAATGGACTGTGACTGCGGGAGCTGCTCCTGCAACTGTTTTGCCTGTGTCAGACGGAGCAGGGGCGATAAGGCATTTGCCCCATGATGGGCGGTAAAATAATAGTTTTCGCCTTGTTCGTGCAAGAGAAAAACAGCTCTGTTTCCCATAAGTTCCTCCTATCGCACAGGGCGAATGTGCCAGTCACTGAAAAGTGAATCCCCGATGGTCAAATCGTCCGTCAGATTGATTTGAAGCATGCCGGCAGGCGTCCATGCGTCAAGATATTCCGCATAGGTCGTGTACCGCCCATCTGGGAACCACACCGGCGAAAAGTGGCAGGATTGCCCGTAGGTGCTGTATTTGTTTTTCTGAAAGGCAAAGGTGCTGGAATAGCCGTTGTTAAGCCGCTTCAAGAGCCGCCAGTAGGTGGAGTAATTAAATTCGGGGAAATAGGCCACCACGTTTTGTACCCCTGTGATGTGACTGCTGGGTGCGGAGGAACGAACCTGTGCCGATCCATCCGCGTTTAATCCGTATCCGCTTTTCATTGTTTTGCCGGAAGCCGTGGGCGACTTTTCATCCGGCTTGGTACGCAGTTCCGCCGTCAGGCTTGCGGAGTAGGAGAGCCAGGCATATTCCCACCAGCCGCAGTCCTCCCACCAGCCGTCCTCATCCTCGTCACCGCTGTGCCAGACCCAATACTCATGCCACCAGCAGTCCCATTCGCCCCATGTCAAAGAGGTCACATTCGGTTTGACAGGTTTAGCCGGAATGGAAAATCCATCGTTGCGGTCATTGGCCTGCGGGTCGGGCGGTGGGTTTTTATCAAGGTCTACAATCTGAGCCACAATCTCACTGCTGCTCACGGAACAGTTGCTGGCAACGGTGATGGTAATATAGCCCGGTTCTTTCGGGGTGCGCCATTTTACCCATGCAAGCTGAGAACCGCCGTCAGGGATATAGATACTGTTATGGGAATAGGTTCTGCCGTTGATGGTGAACCTTGCGTATGCCGGATTGTCAGGCGTTTTCTGTGAGCCGGTTGTAAGCGTAACGGCTGTGATGACCTCCGTATCGCAGCGGTAGGTCACATTGCTTTCCTTTGGCGGTTCCGGGTCAGGTTCTGAAAAGCGGATAATACCCATTCCCAAATATGTGATAATAGTTTCGTCGCTCTGCGCCATGGTTGTGGAGCCGCTCCATGCGGCAAAACCCAAATCAGGAGTTTCAAGAAACATGGAAAGCGGTAAGTTCTTGTGGGATAGAGATACCATCTTGCTCCGCAGACCGTTTCCTACCTGTTTGTTGTATAGAGCCGCTTCGGTGGCGGTCATGGCAAACATGACGCTGTTGTATTTGAAATAGGCTATTGGCTCCAATAAAATCTTGTACTTGCCATTTATCAGGGTATCATAATCCATGCCCGTGGCATTGGCAATGTCACGAATCGTTCCCTCACGGCAGAAATAGCTTCGGATTGCCGCAATATTACTGGAGCCGTTGGAACTGACAATACGGGGCATGGCTTGGCTCGGTTGATAGCAAACATATTTGCTGGTATGGGGAGTAAGCGTCGAGCCAGAGCGATAGGATATTTTGCTTACCTTTCCAAAATGCACAGCCATATCACCGTTGGCGCCGTTGGAAAAATCAATAGGGGTTGATACGGGAGCATTGTCACTGTCACGGACAACCGTAATCCGCACTCCGTCACGCCCCGGTGTCCATGAATTCTGCCCGGTTCCCTGACCCATTCCGCCACCGCCGCCGTCAATGTTTGGATCGGCGGCAAAGGCAGGCACAGCCAAAGAAAAAAGCATTGTCCCTAAAAGCAATGCGCAGATTAGTTTCTTCAATTTCTATCACCTCCAAAAATGAAAAATGGGATACAGCCGTATATGACTGTATCCCATCGGTAAAGATTATTCTGTTTTACATATCGCCAACCGGATCACCGGTTCCAGCATTTGGAGCCTCATGCACATCGGACCCGCCGCCTTCATCTTCGATCCATCCGAAGCCCGGCACATAGATTTTTCCGTCCTTTTTTTCTCCACCCTGCGGCTGCTCCTGTTTACTGTTAGATCCATTTTCGGAACCTTGGTTTGTTTCAGCAGGGGGCTTGGAGGGAGGAGTGGCTTCTGTCGGAGATTTCGGCTTACCATCAGAGGGCTTGCTTTGTGTCGTATCCTGTGTATCACTGCTGGCAGGCGCAGAAGGTTCCTGCAATGGCTCTTCCGGGGGTTCTGATGGGACAGCCTCCGATGTGCCACTATCTGTTTCCGGGGTTGCTTCCGGCTTGATTTCCGGTACAACGACCTGTGTTTCCACAGGAGCCGTGCTTTCAACAGGCGTTTCCTGCGGCTGACCGCCCATCGTGCCAATATAATAGAACAGGCCTCCTGCAAGGCAGAATGCCACAAGGGACAATGCGGCAATGACCGCTTTTTTCTTTGTTGTATATTCTTTTTTCATAATGATGGCCTCACTTTCATGTTAAATGAAGGTTTAAGCCTATATACCCATTTCGCTTAGTTTACCCGACTCCATTATATCCTGAATCTTCTTGCGCGTCCAGACATTTTGACGGGGTATCTTTGCATGATTTATAAAGACTCAGAATTTAGGCATATAGGCTGATTTTGTGCGTATCTCCATGGTAAGCGGCGGGAGTCTATCCCAGCCAAAGGACAAGGGGATTTCAATGGTAATGCGGGCGTCAGCTTCTAAATTATGCTCTGCACCACCCGGCGTCAGGGGTGCGTTTGCAATATCCACCGAAAGCCCGAAAAGGCGGTACTCATAGCCGCCTTTGTCCTCCTTGATGTGATACCCCCTGGTTTCCACGGTTCCCAGCAGATTGTCGAGCCGGTAATATACATCGTCATAATCAAGGTTTTCCTGCCAGCTTTCGCCGGACAGGATATACCCCCCGGAATACCCTTCCCGCAGACCGTTATAGGCTTCATCGTAATTGGTGGTTGCCACGGTAATCACGGCCTGCTGGAGTCCGTCACGGACACCGCTCACAATAATGCCCAGCCTGAAGAACTCGGAAAGAGCACAGATCAGAAGCAGAAGCCCTAAAATCAGGGCAATGGTAAGAGGTGTGGAATTACCTCGCCTGCCTTTCATTATCTTAAACAATTTCATGGCGTCACCTCACTTATAATAGACTTCGGACTTTCCCGTTGCCTTGGCCTGTATTTCAATGGGAAAGGAACCAAAGACGAAAAACCCGATGTCTACCGTGTCCGTCAGCAAAACCTCAATATCACCGTTTAGCTGTATCTTTTTCCCGCTGTAATAATCACAATCCCAGCGGATCGTTGGGTTAAGTCCGGTCTGTTCCCGCATATCGGCAATTCTGGAATCCACATTGGTGCTTCCCTTGATTTCAGCTTCCCGCACAATCTCCACAGCAAAAATATCAAGCTGCTGTTTGGCGGTAAACACAGGAAATAGCTGCACCGCAAAGGCCACCACCAGCAGCAGGCAGAGGATGCCCACCGCAACATCAATGTAGCCTTCGCCGCGCTTTCCTTTCAGTATCCTTTTCAGCATAGTTGCACCCCCTTAGAACATTCCCGACATAGCGCCGAGAATCTGATAGCCCATAACACCCATATACAGGAGCAGCATACAGCCAAGGAGTAGAAAGGAAAACTTACGGATTTTGGGCGGGCGCTCCATAGCCAGCCTTTTTAATCTCTGTAATTCAAGCTGCTTCATGTCATGGGATAACATTTGAAAGAAGGTAACGCCATCGTCACCTCGAAGCACGCCGATCAGCCCCCTCACCACATCCGAGAGCATGGCGCTGGATACTCTGGCTTCAAAGCGTGTCAGCGCTCCCTCATAGTTGCCGGTACGCATATCCGAGGTGGTGATGGCAAGCTCATTTTTCAGAGCTTTCCCAGCATTTTTCTGATAGCTTTCCAAAATGGAAAGTACATCACGGGTTGCTTTCAGCTCCTGTACCAGCGTCGCAACAAAGCGGGGCAATTCGTATTCAATCTCCTGCCGCCTTACGGTAATGAGCTTTTCGGCTTTGGTGCTTTCTGTAAAATACACCGCAATGCCGATAATCGCAAACGCCGGGGAAAGGATAGGGGCAAGCAGCAGGCAGGGAAATACCCCTGCAAAGATCAGACCGGCTTTCACCATGGCCTGTGCCGCATATACCTCGGCAGTCATAGGGATTTCCGCAGATTTTAACACTGCCGTGAGCTTGCGTTTTCTGTATTCATCCATGGGCAGAACCTTGGAAAGTCTTGCCGCCAGTTCCATGATAAAGGCGTCCGAGTCCCGTGCCTTTTTCCGTTCCCGTTTACCCATGCCAAGAATTGCCTTGGTCGCCTTATAGGTCGGTACGTTCAGCAGCTCCGCCGAAATTAGATAAAGCCCTGCTGTGAAAAACAGGGCAAAGAAAAGTAGAATCATATTCTGCACAGTGAAAGCACCTCCTAACGCTTATATTCAATGGGGCGGGTATGCTTGGCGACGGCGGCCACCGACAGGAAAATCACTCCGGCGCAGATTGCCAGCAGCACCTTTCCAAACTCGGTGAACATCAGGGTATGATACCAGTCCCGATTGAGAAAGTACATGAGTGGAATACTGCCAAGCAGAAGCACTACCATGGTGATGTATTCCTTGACCGGCTCAAACAAAAGAAGGTCAAGCTCTGCCGACACCACACGCATATCCGACAGCTTGGCAACGATGGGCGGCAGGATTGTTTTCAGGTTGTAATCGTCCTGACACGCAATTACCGCATCCACCCATTCGTGAAAGACACTGTTGTCAATCCCAACCTTTAATCCCTCCAAGGCTTCCTTGGTATTGGAGTTGATGAGCTTGGCCTGCAACAGGAAGTTGCGGAATACCTCTGCTACCGG
Organism: Candidatus Pelethousia sp.; assembly: GCA_034928145.1. Lineage (GTDB taxonomy): Bacteria > Bacillota > Clostridia > Christensenellales > CAG-138 > Pelethousia. The sequence continues at coordinate 10,420 of JAYFPE010000006.1, forward strand.
CGGATTCAAATAAGGCTGGTTTTCTTCAATGGCACGGATGATGGTGTTCTTTCCTCTTAGGTAACTGGTGGTGATGATGGATAAGGCGGTTTCCAATTCCGTGTTGATTTGCTTTTTATGCCGCCCTGCCGTGAGCTTCACATAATAAAAAGGCAGGAGCGCCAAGCCTGCCGCCAGTACCGGTACAAGATAGCCGTTTTTCATGGAAAGGGCAATCATAGCCCCTACCACAAACAGCAGCATGGACAGGATGCAAAGAGCGGTAAACATACCGCTCTTGCCTGTGACACGCAGAATCTCTCTTGTTTCCAGAAAGAGCAGCTTTAAGCCCTTTGGCTGTTTGTTCTTCCGGCTCTTTCTAATTTTACTTTTCATTGAGGTTTTCTGTGGACGGACATAATCCGCCAGCCCTTCAAAGAAAGTAAAGGGCGATAACGAAAGCAGAATAAAGCTGCCCGTTACCGCCAGTAAAAACGCTATTGTTATCAGCATTGTCAATGTTCTATGCCTCCATTTCCTCTAAATCCTCCATTAAATCCTCATATCCTTTATACCGGGTCACGGTATCCGTCACCTCATGCAGATGGTCAACCATATCCCGGTAACTTTCCGGCAAACTCTGAGAAGCAATTTCCTTTCTCATATCGGAATAGCTCCCCAAGAAGCCCCAGCAGCTCTCCGTTTCCTCGCCATTTTCATAAAGCCGAAAGCCATAGCACTGCCCGGAAAGATAGCAGTCATAGCTCTCCACCTCGGACTTCAGCAGGGCTTCGGCCTTTTCTCTGCTTTCCGGGGTCAGGCTGCCGTACTCCTTTTCCATATCCTCCGGCGTGGCGTAAATCCAGCCCACCTGACCGGAATCCCATTCGGCGTGCTGTGCTCGCCCCAAAAAGGAGCCGGTTGACATATGCAGCATGGAGTGGTCGTAGAGGTTTAAGGGCAGGATGATATTCTTTTCCGAAGCCAGCAGATAAAGGTCAGGGTTTGGCAGGGTGTCTACAAGGCTTTCAAAAATCTCCTGCCGGTTTGCTTCCAGCTTGCCGGGAAAGGAAGCCTCATCGTACCATTTCCTGAAGTGGGTATCATAGCTCCTGATTTCCCAGTTTCCCATAGAGCGGTCATATTCCAGTTTCACGCTGTCTGCCTTGCCGGATTTCACATAATCAATGACTGTATCCGGCGAAACGCTGTTCATCACCAACTCTTTGAACAGCTCGTTTGTATCCTCAAAATTATGTTCATCCCCAAGGTTATACCGCCTGTGCCAGCAAGCCATATGGCCGAAGTTATCATAATCAGTGCGGGGATTTAAGGGTTCATCATCCATCATAATTTGTAGAAGATACGGCGCTTTATAAGCGACCATACTCATAAAAATGCACCTCCTTTATGCACTTAAAAGCCGCTGCTGCAAGGACAGCGGCATACCGTTTCCACGAAGCCGCTTGCACAGGCTTTCTGATGGACCGTTTACTTTTTCATAATGCCCTATGATCTTGGCTTTTCCGTTTTCCATGCGGTTGTCGGTGATGTTAAAGCGGTACAAGGTGCGCATAATAGGCACACCGGCTTTTACACCCACGCACTCGGCAATTTCCATCAGGCGGCGGCTGTTGTCCTCCAGCTTCTTGGCAAAGGCCACGATGGGAAAGCCCCTTGTGGCAAGCCCCATCAGGGTGGCATCATCCATGGAGCTGCTTTCCTTGCAGAGTGCCGCCATGCGGTAATAGGTGTCCTCACAGCCGTTGGCGTGAATGGTGGTCAAAGAGGTGTGCCCGGTATTGGCCGCCTTAATTGCTTGCAGGCTTTCCTCGCTTTTCATCTCCGCAACCACCAGAAAGTCCGGGTGCATAGTAAGGGCCAGTTCCAAGAGCTTTACCATGGATACCACCTGTTTGGGATCGTCAGACTCCTTGGTAATAAAGTGAATGACATTATTTAGGACCCTGCCCAGCTCGTCACGCTTCACGCTGTCGAACTCACGACAGCCCTTTTCAATGGTAATCAGCCGCTTATCATTGGAAATCTGGTCGAGTATCCAGCTCATCAATGTGGTCTTGCCGGAGGAAGTGGCTCCGGTCATACACATGGAAACGCCATAATTAAAAAACACCGAGAGCATATCCAGCATCTCGGCGGTGGCTGTGCCATAAGTGACAAATTCCTCTTTTTTCAGCTTGCGGGGATTGACGATACGAATGGATACAGACAAACCCTTGTCCTCGTCCACGATACCCGGAGAGGTAGCCGTAATACGGATTTTGTTGGACAGATGCCCAATGACATAGGGCTTGGCATTATCGAGTATCATGCCGGACTTATGCAGCATACGCTTGATGACATCAAGGGCGTGCTGGGGTGAGGTAAACCGTTCCTTGGTGGGCAGCACCTCACCGTTTGCGTAAATGACCTTCACATCATCCCACTGGTTGATGTTCACTTCCTCCACATCATCGCGGTAGAGGTATTTGGACAGGAAGGAAAAGCCGGTCATTTCTCCGTACAGAAGCTCGGCAAGCTCCCCCTGCTCCATGCCTTCCACACCAAGCCGCTGTTCTTCAAGGTATTTTCGGATGTAGCTGTGAATCAGAGCACGGCTCTGGTCAGGGTCATCCTTTAGGGTTCCTGCATAATTTTTGCTGATGTGTTCCTGTACTTCCCTCAAAACCTCGGCAAAAGGGCGCAGATGGATTTCCCCACCCATCAGTCCGGCATTATCATGGATATTTAAGATGTTCTGCAAGTTTTGTCCTCCTTTCGGACCAGGATAATTTCATACAAATACTTCGGGCAGACTGGAGCCTTATCGATTCTCGGTCTGCCCGGTTGGTTCCAGCTCCCGCCCTTGCTGGTATAGCAGTAGGAAAACCCGCTTGCCAAAAGACTTTTGCCGTTTTCCTCCGCTAAAATATAGGTAATGAGCCGCTGATAGCCCAGCGCCTTTGCCGCACGGCGGCAGGCTCCGTATAGTTTAGAGCAGGCGTTCCTCGTGCCGTCCGTACAGAGCCGCAGAACCTCCACAGTCATACACTGGTCAATACGGCGGGAGCGCGGCCTGCCCACAATGGCGACACCGCACAGCCTGCTATCCTCGAAACAGGCAAGAGAAAACCGGTGTCCCCGCACAGCTCCGTGATGCCGGTGATGTGCCGTCACATAGGCATTGGCATCTTTCAGCTCTATATGGCTGATGGTGAGCACTAAAACTCACCCCGGTTTTTTGCAAAGGGCAATCGAAAAGCCGGTTTTGCTTTTTGCTTTTCTTTCTGCTTTGCGCCCTCTGTGTCCGTTGCCGCAACGGGTAAAGCGGACATTATTTTGGATTTGACTGCTTGTATTCCCAAAAGCCGTTCCACTCCAGCGGTATATCCGGTGCTTTCCGGCTGGGCCAGCGGTGTGAGCAATGCCAGTTCATCATACTGCTGCTCCAATTCCGGCACATAGGGCAGCACAAAATCCGTGCCGCCGTATTGCTGGGCGGCAGACTCCCAATCCTGCCCTGCTTTCAGGTTGCCGATTACGGTCTGATGGGTGTCCGTTCGGAAACGGCTGTCCGCCAGCATGGGATTATGAGTCAGATAATAGGAAACGCCTTTTAAGTTGGCTGTCCCCAGCCTTAAAACCTTGTCGGCAAGCTCTATCGCCACAATGGAGGCCGGGTCAGCTTCAAATGCAGAGGTACAGTCGATGATGACATAATCGGCCAGATACCGGAGCAGGATAAAAAACTCTACTGCCTTATCCCGTGTGATTTGCGGATACCGCATCAGGCTTTCTCCAGCCCGGTATCCCAAAAAGCTGATGTATTCGTTCTTTTCTGTCGGCACGCAGGCATTCAGGAGCTTGGCCTGTGTCAGTGCCGGAGCCGTCAAAAGGCTGCCCAGCGAAGTGTCGTGGTTCGTATCGGCAGGCAGGACTGTGGGAATGACCGGTGTAAACGGATCGCAGAATACCACAATGACATTCTTTTTTGCCGCCGAAAGCGTCAGGGCAAGTTTAAGGGCAGCGGTGGTTTTCCCGCTGCCCGGACTGCCCATGACGGCAATCATCTTATCTTTTATCATAAAATTTTCCCCTCCATTCCTTATTCCTGCCCTGCGGATTCTGTACCGCTTTCCGCTGTGTCGTCGGAAGAAATACCGGCAGGCGATGCCCCCGCGCTATGGTTATCTTCGCTTTCATAGGTCAGCCCCTCGCTTTTCACAGGATAAAGGGCCTCCAGCACCTTCATCTGCTCATTCAAGAATTTCTGTGCGTTTTCCGTACTCCCACGATAAACAAGGGCGGCGTGGAGCTTCCCTGTCTGCTCAAGCTCTGCAAGAAGCGTCGCCTGTTCGGGAGTAGCAAGAATGGTAATGGTGCTGGCAAGCTCTGTATCTCTGTCATCCTTTGGCTGCTCCTGAAGGTTGCGGTCATTGCCGCTGCTGTCGGTGGTTGCAATGATTTCAATATATTGCAGTTCCGTAGGAATCAGCGTTTTACGGGTCTCTCCCACATCACTGGCAATCAGGGAAACAATGTCGCCGCGCTCCAGCTTGCCGGAAAGCCCTGCCGCAAAGCTCTTGATGGTAATGGAAATGGCTCTGTTCTCTCCATTGAGTTTGCTTAAATACTCATTTTTCAGCATAGGTGTGTCGGACAGCTTGGTTTTCAGGATGTAATCGCCTTTGTAGAGATCAGCATTGGCGTACTTGCCGACTACATCCTCTTTTTTATACACCACATCAAAGGGCAGATTATAGCCGCCTGCTTCTACAGTACAAATCTGCCCTGCGGTAATCTGATCGCCCTTTTTGATTTCAGTGGTAACACGCACCAGCTCCACCTTGGATTTGAGTGCGTCGTTGAACATGGGCGTCAGTCCAAAGCAGATGAGCAGGGCTGTGATGATACACAGCAGCCCCACGACAATTCGGTTTTTCAGTAGATTTTTCATTTTGTTTTTTCCTCCATATCAAAATTTAAGTTGGGAAAAGCGCCATAAAGCACCCAAAGGCAAGAAAGGGCGCAAGGGGAAGGCTCTTTTGCTCTCTGCAAAAAGCACGGTTCCAGAGCAGAGCAGCCACAAGCCCCCATATCATCATCCAGACACCCCCTGTCACACCGAGGGCAAAACCGCTGGCCGCCATCAGCTTCACATCGCCGCCGCCGACTTTTTCTGTTTTCAGGGCGGCAATCAGAAATGGCAGGGGAACCAGCAGGAAACCCAAAAATGCGGGCAGGGGTTGGAAGTGAATCAACCCCGCCATAGCAATGAGCAGATGCAGGGGGTCAGGAATTTCATAAGTGGCAAGGTCAAAAACACCAGCCACAATCAGTACCCCGCACAGCAGAATACAACGAAGTGCCAAGGGCGTAAAGCCATATAGGACAAGAAAAACAGCAGCTACCGCCGCAAAGATATGGGCGGTAAAGGCCATGTCTTTCTTTATGATTTTTCGGATGGTCATATCACACAGCCAGCCGACAAAAAAGGCAAGCAGGACGCAGGCCAGAAAACTATTTAGGTGTTCATTCCATGCCATTCAGGTTATCCACCGCCTTTACTTGCTTTATTGCCTCCCGAATATCAAGGCCGTCGATTTCATTTCCAAGGCAGACCCAGCCATCATACTGCTGTCTTGCGAACAGTTCTGCACGGGGAATATTCCCCATAAGCTGTTCAATGCGGCGGCGTACCTCGTCCGGTTTTTTGCTGTGGCGCTCCACCGGCGTATCTACAATGCAGTGAACCGCCTTGGATAACCGTTTCGGTCTGCCTTTGGTGGCAATCAGGCACAGTTCGGGGTTGGCTCTTGTCCAGAAGCCCAACCCCCAAAACCATTTTTCCGTTTGTTTTTTGCACCGCTTGACCCAGCAAAAGCCGAGGGTTTTATAGGTAAAGCCCCAGCGCCTGATTGCTTCCAAGCCCTCCAGCAGACAAGGGAATGTGACCCATAAGAATAGAACACAGTCATCATCTGCGATCCCATCCACATCAAGATTGTAAATATCCTCGGCGCTCATGGTGGAATAGTGATTTTCAGCACTGCGCCCTTGCCCCTTTTTGGAATAGACCTTATAGGACCAGGGCGGGTCTACATACAGGACACCAAACCTCATCGTCCACCTCCCGGCAGCCGCAGGCCAATTTCATAGACAATATTGACGGTCACGGCATTGCCCGCCTGCCGGTAAAGCTGGGCATCGCTGATACCGGCAGCTTTCACACGGTCAAACAGGTAATCTTCAAAGGCTTGAAGCCTCCAGCACTCCCTCGGAGTCAGCCTGCGGATACGACAGCACAGAAGAACGCCCATGCTGCCGCCTGTCATCAAAGTTTGGGAACACTGGCGGCCGACACGCCCTCTGCTTTTCTTGCTGTTTGGATAAGCCAGATTGATTCCATCGCCGGGGTATGCCATTGTATGGCCATCTTTTTTATCCTCACGGATAGGAAGTCCATCTTTCCACCCTTCACAGCAGCACAGCAAAATACCGTGCTGATCCTGTGTTGTCAGCGTAAAGCTGGGTTCTCCCGGCTCTTTGAACCGCCTGCCGTTCTGGCGCTTTTCCATGCGGTCGGGGGTGATGACCGCCATCACGCAGTCCGGGTGCCCATGGCATAAAAAAATACCGGAGGTTTCCCCCCGGTGGTTGCCGATACCTGAATACTGTCTTGCCCGGATGCACCGGGCATTTTCCGTCAGCTCCGCATCCTCATTCATATCAATAAAAGCGGCACAGGTCTGGACTTGTGCAGGAACGGCGACCTTTAATCCCTCCCCCTTATTCGTCGTGAGTGTTGGCGAAAGGCCGTGCGTGTCATATACGTTTCCATTCATACCATTGCCGCTCGGATTGGTATTGCCCAAGCAGACAATACCTCCCGCATGACTACTCCGCCCGGTATCCTGATTGAAGGCGGTGAACGCCTCACAGGGCGAAATTTCTGAAAGCACGGCACTTTGATCCTGATTTCGGTTTAGACCACGGGTATCGCTGGCGGTCAAGGTATGGGCATGGCTGATAGCGCCTGTAATACCCTCCCTTCGGTTGACGGACACGGCATAAAGTCCTGTGCGTCCGGCAAAGCCGCCGCCCTCCGCTGTCAAAGTGACAGACACACCACTTATGTCATAGACCCGCTTTCCTTGGCTTCCCCCGATAAGCTGCTTAACAGGCGCTGTGTTTGCTCCGCCGATAGGAAATACTTTTCGTCCACGGTTTCCTCCAAAATGTCCAACAAGGTACACCCGCTCCCGGTGCTGGGGGACGAAGAAGTCTTTTGAATTGACGGCCTGCCATTCACAGTCATACCCAGCTTCCCATAATTCAGTGAGAACAGTGGTAAATGCCCCGCCACGCTCGCTTGACAAAAGATGCTTAACGTTCTCAACGATAAGCTGCTGGGGTCGATCTTCGGGATTCGTGCTTTTGAGCAGGCCAACGACTGTAAAAAACAGTCCGCTTCGGCTTCCTCTAAGACCTTCCATGCGTCCTGCGATGGAAATGTCAGTGCAAGGAAATCCAAAAGTCCAGATTTCAGCTTTTGGAATTTCTCCTGCTCGGATTTGCTTAATGTCTTTGGCGTACCATTCGCCTTTGCAGTTTTTTCCATCACAGTTTTTTCTCACCTCCGGTTTACACATCATAGAAAAATTAGAGCCTGCATCTTCCCAGTAAGGGCAAGGCACAAGCTCGTACATTGCCATATAGCTCTTGTTTGCGTATTTATCAATTTCGACATGACCCACACAGGTATGTCCGCTTCTTTCGAGACCTCTACGGAATCCGCCGATCCCTGAAAAAAGGTCAAGAAATGTCAAGTTTCATCCTCCTTTACTTCATACCCCACTCATCTCGCATACGGTAGGGGTAAATCTGCTGGCTGCGCCAAAACCGTATCATATCTCGGATTTGGTCTACCACACTTTGATTGTTCTGGTCTTTCGTACACATCATCACCGAGCCGAAAATGCCGGACAAGACTGCCACTACGGTCAATGCCACATTTCCGGCAATCAGCCATAAAAGAGCAGCCACCGCACCGCCGAACAGGGAGCCGATGACGCTTTGCATCAGTTCCCGTTTACCAAAGCCATTAAATAGCTCGTTTTCTGCCTTTACACCGGTGGGGATATACAGATTGATTTCGTTGTTCATGTACTGCGCCTCCTCACGCACCATAATAATAGAAAATAAGCTCCTTGATCTGCCAGATGCACTCGGCAATCACATAGAACACTACGGTATTTTTTGCTCGTTTTTTGTATCTCGCCTGTTCTTCCTCGGCGCCCTGCAACTGTACCATGCAGTAAACAAAGCGAAACACAGCACCAAGGCGAATGAGGGCAATGACCGCCATGGAAATATCGTCAAGAGTTATCATCCCGCCATCACCGCCTTTACTTGATCATGCCCTTTGCCATGCCGACCAGCCTGACAGAGTGATATACATTGTTAATCATACCGGCACCGCCGCCTGCGGGAACCATAAACTCACTGAGGAAGCGTGGCGTTTTAATGGCAAGGACAATGCAGGCGATTCCCCAAAAGATATTCATGTTGATGCCTACGTTCATCATCATGCCGACTCCCAACTTGCATAGGCATATCTGTACGACTACGGCAAGGGTGGACTGAAAAAATTTATTGATATAGGTCTTGAACACGCCCTTGTCATTGTCCAAAAGTCCCACACAGGCAAGGGGCAGACCAATGCGCAGAATCATGATTTCAAGCCCGCGCATTAAAAACTGGAAATACAGCACAAAGTAACAGACCACGAAAATCAGTCCGAAAATCGCCGTTACCAGTCCAAGGGAGCTAAGACCGTTTACCCATGCCTGCCAGTTATAATTGGTGGCGGCGCCGATAGCGGTCATCAGTTCATCCGTCAGGTTTTGGGTGATTTCTGCAAGCCAGCCGTACATGACCGGAAAGCAGACCGCTACGGCAATAGCCTGAATAAAGCGGATAACGAGATGGACCGGCTCCACATCCGGGTCGCCGTCCGTCCACATGACATAGCACTCAAATCCTTTTTTCAGAAACTTCAGGATAATCAGGGACACACCAAAGCCCAGCAGGATGTCAAACAGCACAGATACCATACTGCCGCCGCCTGCGGCAATCATATACTGGTCGGCGTTTAAGGTCATGGGAACGAGGTCGGAAAGCATTTCATCTATAAAAGCTACCGCACCGTTTAACACCGCTACGATAAGCAGTACAAGGATTATCTCCAAGTGATTTTCACCTCCTTGCCCTGCGGGAGATCCCGCAGGGCGTTTGCTGCACATCGTTTATTCTGCTTCATCCGCCTGTTCCGGCTGGTTTTGATAGGCTTCCAGCACCGTTTCTTTGATGGTTTGGTGAAGTTCCGGGGTGATGGGAAAGCAGATGTCCCGGTATTCCTCACTCTTGGTTTTGCGGCTGGGCATAAATACACCCAGCCCCTTTTCACAGTCCACGATGCGGACCCCGGTAATCAGAAACTCACCGTTTAAGCAAACGGTGGAAATGGCCTTGAGCCTGCCTTGATCGGTCAGGTTGGCAACAATTTTTGCTGTTACGTTCATGTTGGTTCCTCCTCAATGTTTGAATAAAATAGAATGTCCGCCCTTGGCTCTAAGCCGAAGGGACGGACCGCCTTTTCCTTTAGCCCTTGTAGTTGAAAAGGCTCTTGATACGATCGGTCAGGGTGGGCAAAATCGTATCATTAAAGAGCATATAAAGCCCGGCAAGCAGCAACGCACCAACCACAACAGAAATCAAGATTTTGAGGGCGGTATCCACGAAGCCTTCCCCGGACTGGCTGGACAGGACAGCGACAGTGCGCTGCCTTGCCTGCGTAAAACGGAGGTAGGCGCAGATAGCCTTGTCTTTCAGCCTGCCAGCGGTGTCCTGTGCTTTGGAAACGATTTTGTTCATGAGATTTTTCATAATAGTTGTTCTCCTTTTCAATAATAGATTTTGGGGGTTATCAGAAAAGCCGCAGGGATTTTCCCGCAGCTTCACATGGTTTTGCGGCTTACTGGTAGTAGCCGATAATGATGTTTAAGGTGGCGCTGCCCAGCACCGCACCGATGCAGGATACAATCGCCACCACAATGCGGTTGTTCCACTTTTTCTGATCCATCTCGTCCGCTGCACTCCTGCGGATGCAGAAATAGATGATGAGCAGACCTGCCACCACGGGGGCCAGAATCATCAACCATGTGGTAGCGTCCTGAATGAGCTTTTCCGTACCCTTGGCAATCTGGCTGTCACCAATCCCAGCCGCATAAGCTACCGTGCTGTTCTGGAGCATAAGAAAAGCGGTGAGCAACCCTGCGCCCACCGCCTTGATTTTGGTCTTAACCCTTTGGGTCAAGCCTTTAATCGTCATCTTCATCTTTACTTGTTCCTCCTTTCCGAAAGCCTTTTTCTGAAAAAATCGCACCCATCTGAGAAGCGAAAGCCTGTGACTTCTGCTGGGCTTCTTTGAGCTGCAAATCCTTGGCGTAATACACCCATATGTTCCACAGAGGAATATCGCCTGTCATGTTGGACAAAACCGGCCGGGCTGCTTCTCTCGCTTCCCGGACCAGGCGGTTATGCTCCTTGCCTCCCAATCCACACATCTGATTAAAATACCACTGTGACAGATCGGGGGCGTTCATCAGAGCCGGATGGGAACGGCTGATAACGATTTGAGCCGGTCGCTGGATTCTGCGGATTTCATCTGTGGTCAAAAGCTCCCTTGCCACAAGACTGATGCTGTGGGAGCTGGACGGGTTGACATACCTCCCGTGCTGGCTGGAAAGCTGATAGGCGCTGGTGGTGTACTTGCCCAGCTTGTCGCACACCTCCTGCAAGGTTTCCTTATCGTCCGCTTGTAGGTATATCCATGTCTGACAGTTGGACTTAACGATGGCCGCCGTTTCTTTGTCGTATTTTAGGGAAAGTTGTTCAAAGGATTGCAGATAGAGGTTAAATCTGCACCCTCGTCCGCCTGCCACTGTCAGTTTATTGGGAAAATCACTCAATTTTGTAAAATTGCCGAACTCATCAAGCACAAAATTGACCCGGCGCTCCAGCCTGCCGCCCCGCTGGTCGGATTGACGGACCAACAACTCATAAAGCTGAGATACCATCAGACTGGCGATAGGATAATAGGTCGTTTTCTCGTCCGGCAAAATCATAAACAGAGCCTGCTTTTTCTGTCCAATCTCCGAGATGTTATAGTCGCTCTTGTGGGTAACGGCATAGACTGAACGGCTGGTAAACAGGCGCAGGGTCGTAAGGGCAGATGTGTCAAAGCTGCCCTTGGTGCGGCTGGGTGCAACCTCGGCAATGGACATAAGCGCCCGTGCCGGATGAGCACTGGGCAGTTTTTTCATGTACTCGCTCATAGGGGTTTTGCCGCCCACGGATTTACTCATTTCCGCAATAAACCAGTACACATTGGTCAGGTTCTGATACTCCGGCCGCTTTTTGTTGTCCACCACCACGCAGAGAATTGCCGCCGCTATGGTGGATTTCTCACCGTTTTCCCAAATCTTCTCGTTGGAAACATCATCTCCCACAAGGATATTTGTAATATCCCACGCATACATTTCCGCCCGTTCCAGATCACCCTTGTTGACCGCGTCGATAACTGGCTGAAGGAGATTGTATCGGGTGCTTTTTTCGGGGTTCTTAAAATCCAGACAGATTACCTCATAGCCCAGCTTTTTAAGAAATACCGATGTGTAGTGGAACAACTCGGCCTTGGGGTCACTGATGACAAGGCTTTCCCCGGCAAGCCCCAGCAGGCAGATGGACTGGATGACAAGGCACCGTGTCTTTCCTGAACGGGTGGCGCCGATGGTCAAGGTATGGGTATCATCGGGAATGTAGTAAAGCCGTTCGGACGGCGCCCCAAACTCTTTGGCTCTGATTTTCTCCGTGCCTACCACGATGCCGCCCTCATCAAACAGCTTGTAGGGGTCTTTCTTTTCTTTCTCCGATTTATCCTGTGGTGCAGGTGGGGTATCCTGTGTCTGTGCTTTGGTTAAATGCGCAGCCGCAAGGTCATAATCCACAGTTTCAAAGTCCTCATCCTGTATCAATTCCTCCTTATCTTCCTTTGGGTTTACAGAATCGGGCAGTGCGGTGTGTTCGTCCTGTGCCGCCGTGTCTTGCCCGATTTCCGCTTGATTGAAGTGCTTTACCTTTTTTTCGTTCTTCTGCATAAACGGCAGATCATCAAAACCGCTGTCGAGCAGTTTGCGAATGATGGGATTTGCTGGATGGATGACCTGTGTTCCAAACACTTTTCCTTTTTCTTCTTCCCGCAGCCACCGGGCCGAGCCATGCTGATACTGTCCTACCGATGCAGGCGTATAAATGTCCTCGGCCACCCGCACAAGTTCACTTTGATAGGGGCGGTTGTTCTGTACCCAAAAGAGGACGCTGCACAGGCAGATAAATCCCTCAAAGGACAAGAATAATAGAAGCTGCTGACGGTAAAGAAAAAGCCCTGCCACGCAGTCCCATAAGGGAATGAGTGACAGGGCAGACAATTTTCGTGACAGCAGGCCATGAAGGGCAGCGGTAAAGAACAGGTTGAATATTGTGCCGATACCGAGAATGACCGCACCTAATATGAGCTTTTCCTTTTTCTTCATTGGCAAAGACCCCCCTCCGGTTCTGCGGCTGGCTGCAAAGCGGCGTCAAATTCGGGATAAGCTTGCCGGATACAGTCCATCATCTCAGGCTTTGGAACGCCCCACACATCACCGCGACGAACCGCCATGCGGTCGCCGTCCACAGGATGTGTTAGATGGATGGTATCGCTATGAACATAATCCGGTCGGCAGCCGGGGCCGTGAGTCACAAGCCACACCTGATTCCGTGAGGTACGGTATTCCGGCCTCAGATGTTCATGCCGCAGCACCACAAGCTGATTTTCATAACTTTCCCGACTGCTTTCAGGAACACAGTCTAACTTGGATAAAAGCCGATTTTCATCGGCGCTGACCGGGTAATAATTCAGGTCATGGGGGTGTGTTACAAAAAACATCGGTATCCCATGTTCCTGTGCAAATGCCACCTCACCCTGCATCCCTTGGCTGAAGGTAGTTCCCATCACCCAAAGCTCATCTGCCTTTTCCAGCAGGGCAAGGCCAAGCCGCAAGCCCTGTTCCCTCTGTTCAAGAATGGTGTCGTTGCACCACTGGCTGAAAATAATGTGGGGCGCAAGGGGAAGTACGCCTTTCTCCGCGGCAAGGCGGCAGTATTCCACAGCGTTTTTTATATTGGTGTTGTAGTCCCCGCGCAGAGGGCTGGCGATATACACCATTTTCAAATCTTCTCACCTCCAAAAAATATGCCCTGCACCAATATCCACGGTGCAGGGCATATCATCTTAATTTATGTTCTGAATCTATCTTTACGGCTCGAAACCAAAATCCTCCGCTTCCTCTCCAAAAGAAGGGGTAATCAAGTTGTTCTCCAGCCCGTTATCAACGGACAGATTCGGTTCCCGTGCCGCCCGATCAAGCTGCTTTTGCAGAAAAAGGCATACCGGGGCTTTTGTGGGCGGTATTTTGGATTCCTCCTCCACCATGTCATTATAGAATGTGATATAGGTGAGGAAGTTCTTGTTCAGCGTGGCAAGCAGGCTGTCCTCCGATACGATTAAATCATCCACCTCATTGTAGATTTGACGCAATTCAAAGAGGGGAATGGCGGCAGTAGTCAAGTCGTAGAGCAGGTATTCACCCTGCCTTTTCCCAAAGGCTTCTGCTATATCCGACATAAAATTATCTGCTACCGATTCATGAACGGCAAAATAATCCTCGCCTTCCGAATGAACAAGATAGATGCCGTTGCGTACACGATTAAGCTGTTCCGGGTTGTTTTTGTCCGATGCAACAGGCGGTGCGCACTCTCCGAAATAATCAGTCAGGCGCAGGCTTCCGTCACGCTTGATTTCCTGCATCATTTCAATGGCCTTTGCCTCCATACGCTTGCAGGCGGCGACACGGCGCTGAAGCATTTCGTACATGGGGATGTCCTTGGTGTCCTCACCATAGCAAAGCCAGTCGCCGTCCTGCTCCGCCATGGCGGCGGCCTTTTGTGAAAGGACCTCGTTTGCCTTGGATTTTGGAATCATAATACCCTCACGCTCAAAGCCGTTTTCATCTTTGGCGGTTATCAGATAGATATTCATGGCAATTTCAATGGCTGTGTTGATGTTTCCCCAAATAGATTCTCCGCTTGGATGGTTCATAATATCACGCTCCTTTTCTTTAGGTTAAAGTCTTACACATACATAGTACAACTAAATATCCGTACTATCAACAACTATCGTTGCCTTAAATTTTATTGTGTTATGTAACATAATAATAAGTATCATAGGGAAGGAGAATAATGATGGATTTACCGACTAAATTTCGGACACTCCGAACAAATAGAAATATCAGTGTCTACAAGCTGTCAAAGGACACGGACATATCGCAGAACTACATACGCAAGATTGAAAAGGGAGAAAGCCAGCCCTCTGTTCTTGTACTGGAAAAACTGCTTACCCGCCTTGGCACCACGCTTGCCGAGTTTTTCAGTGAGAATGAAAATGTACTGTATCCCACAGCTTATGAACGTGAGCTTGTGGAAACATCCCGGCTATTAGAAGAAGAAAAGGCATTGGCGGTGCTTCACTTTGCGAAGCTGATGTCAAAGTAATGGCTGCCGCATATCTCGCGGCAGTTTTTTTATTCCCGTTCGATTCCTCGCTCCATACTGCCAAAGAGCCAGGAGAAATCCAGTGCCTTTTCTCTTTTTTGCAACTCCGGCACAATGTCCTCGATTTTATCCACCAGCCGTTCCACAGAGTTGAGATCGTCCTGCGTCATGTCATTGTCAATGGTACGCATTTTGACAAGCCCTGCATAGATGACCTTCAAATCAGTTTCAGAGAAAAGCCGTTTTTCATCAATCAGACCGCTTCTGGTAGCGAAGCTCTCAAAGGCGTCCTCTTTGTTGTAGAAATACTGGCGCTGGATAGGGTTTTTATTTTCGTCACAACGGTAGGTAGAAAGCACATACTCGAATAGAGGGTGATGCTTGCAGGCCAACACTACGCCGTTGTGCTCATTGAGCCGATACAGGTTGTTGGACAGCTTCACGGCAGTTTCCTCGTCGTAAGGCTTATCCGAACAAATCCCGCAAGCTACCGCCGTAGATTTGGCAAGGGTCTGTATCCTGTCCATGAGCTTATCCTGTACTTCAACAAAGGGGTTTTTCATTACCATGTCGTTCTTGGTAAAAAAGGCGATCAGCTTATCCTTGTGGTAAATGTCCGCCACATAGTCCGGCGAAGTGGAGGGCTGCACGGTAAAGCCCTTTTTTTGCAGGATTTCAAAATAGCTTTGATAAAACTCGGTTTTGGTTTTCATAGGCATACTCCTTACATTTCATTCTGAAAATAATGGCGGGGAGAGAGGTCAAGCTGCCCCGGCAGGCTTTCCTCAATCTTTGCCATCAGTTCACGGATACGGCTTTCCTGTCCACCGTCCATCTCATTATCCAGCATGACGCACCTTGCACAGCAGGATACCAGCGCCCGAAGCTCATCGTGGGAAAAGGAAAGCGGCGCCGGGATTTTTAAGCCGCTGCGCTCCAAAAAATCGTCCTGCGCCAATACGGGATCATAGAAGAAATGTTCCCTGTAAAAGCGTTTGGTGTTATGCTTCGGCATCGCTTTCTGACAGGTGACAAACTCATATCCAAACAGCGTAGTGCGGCGGCAAAGGAGCACCACCCCCGCACTCTCAAACACCTTGATATAGGAACCGCCTGTCAGCAGAACGGTTTCCGTCCGTTCCATATCCGCGAAAGGCGGCTGCATACAGCAGGAAAGGTCGGTGCGGGTTTCTCCGGCCACCTGTTCCAAAGCCCGGACCTTCTCGCCGCCATAGGTTTCAAAAATAAGCTCCCCATCCTGTGTAACCACACAGAACAGGGAGCTTTCGTCATAGACTTCGGCGGCGACATCGCTTTCCATCATGCTTTCCACACGGAAACCCGTTCTGGTCAGCCGTGCAAAAAAATCCTCAAAAAACTCTTTTCTTGTTTTCAATCCACATTCCTCCCTGAAGGTTAATGTTCATAGCCTTTATCCTGTAATTTCAAAAATAGCTCCTTTTTAGCGTCCTTTGACAGCTCACGGCCGTTTGCTTTCTCCCAATCGCTGAAACGGCTGTCGTTGTCACGGGTCAGACCGGAAAGCATATCCAGCGCCTCCATCAGCATCTGCTCGGCAAAATAGGAACGGCGGGCATCTTTGTATTCCTCGGACTTCATCTCATAATCCAGCCGGTTCAAGGTCTTTACCATACCCAGCAAACGGTTTGCAATGATTTTATCAGCTTCCCCGGAAAACCGCTTCCGCAGGCTGTCAAGGTATTCATCACTGCCGCCGTAGAGCAGGGCCATCTTCATTTTGCTGTCAATGTAGCGTTCTTTTTGCTCCCTAAGTGCCGGAACATTTTCAAGAAGATACTCTACCAGCCCATCCACCTTGGCTTTCATCTCTGGAGTCAAAAGCTGATAGGCAATACGGCCGGTGCTTGGAAGTGCGGATTTAAGGCGGAATATACGGTCAGCGGTTTCATTCAGCACATCATCGTCAAAATCAAAGCTGCCGGACAGCTCGTTTTCCTCGTCATAGTCAGCACGGAGCCGTTTATACTGATCCTTGCCCAGCCTCCGCAAATGCTGTTCAAACTCGTCTACCAGTTCATTACTGATACTGCGGAGTTCGGCAGTGGACTTGTTTTTTTCCTCCCCGTAGGCACGGATACGCTCCGCAAAGGTATCCTTGATGAGCTGCTTTCTGATGGCATTGGGGATAGCAGGCGGGGTAAAGGGATTTTTAACCCGTGACGAGGTATCCCAAAACACCACATGGATATGGGGATGGTGCTTTTCTTTATGGAGTGCGCACGCCCATTGCAAATGCTCCCGCCGAATATTGTTTTTTTCGGCAATCGTCATCATGTGGTTTTCAATGTATCTCTGCCATGCTTTTTGGTCGGACAGGTTCAGTTCAGCAGCCGTTTCCTCGTCAAAAGAAATCACGCTGCGGTACATGGTGATATGCTTTTTTGAATTGGCATATACCAACCTTGCCACATCACGCCAATCCTCAAAGTCGGTAATGGGACCAGGGGAGAGCTTTCCGAACAGTCCATGGTTCATGCCCTCATTTTTAGAAACCCTCGGGCGGGTGGCGATATAGCGCACATGGGCATAGTTCTTGCCAGCAGTGCTTTTGTAATTGGGATTCTTGAATCTCTGCTTATACACTAAGCTGGAAATAGGCGATCACCTCCTGATATGTATTTAGATTTTCTTGATTACAGTCGATAACAATTATGGAGGTGATATTATGTACGATGAAGAAAGAGAACGCATTGCTTTTTGGTTTTTTGTTATAATTACTGGCATTATGCTTTTTACAAATATTGTGGCGTGTCTTTGGTCGAATATGAAGGTACATGAACTAATGAGCAATGATCATAGTATTCCAGCAATAAAATATGCAAAAGAAGCACTTTCGACTTTATTCATAGGCGCAATAGTTTCGATTGCCGTTGACACGCTTTCTTGGATACTCCCTAAAACAAACATTATAAAGACCTACGGAATATTGGAAAAAACTATTTACAAGGCTACTTGCTTGAGTATGGCCATAGCGCTAAACGTAATAACATTTAGCAACGGCATTTCCTCCTTTATAGTCGCAAGAGATTTACTGATTAAATCAGGTCACAGTATATTTGATATGATTACTCCTTGGTTGTAAAAGGTTGTATCAACGTTCCATGGTATCCTGCTCCATATTTATAACCATGGTATTTTGAAGTTGCTCAAATTTTTGCTGAATACGCTTACTTTGCTGATAATGGCGATCATCCAGCTTGATTCCGAGTTGCCCATCCTGCCTCGGCTCCAAAACAACATGAACCTCTCCAGCTGCAATATATAGGGCATTGCAGACCTGTTCCATTAACGGGTAGCCCAGCCGCGAAATCTCAAATGGAGTTGCCTTACAGGTGCTGTTCCACGAAAAAAGATTGTGGGCAATGTCCACCACATGGCGGGTTCGCTCGTCAAACTCACGGGTTGCCCGTTTCAGCCCTGTAAAACCAATGCCGTCCACCGTTACATAACGGCAGGCGGTTTCCCAAAGCTCCGGGTCGTGAGAAAGTAAATAAAAAGCCGCATGATAGGAGCAGTCTATGTTGTCTGCTCGCTTAGTCAATGCAGCCAGCTCTTTGTATCTGTCTGCCTGTGTCATAAATGCCTCCATTTCTTAATCACAGCTTATCCGCAAGACGGCGCAGATTGTCCGTGTCCTGCAAAAAGCTGTTGATCTGAAAATCTTTTTTCTGCATATAGTCCACGCCCAGCGTGACGGCCTCATTCAGCATTTGGTCAAACTGATCCTCTGAACCCTCATGGGCAATGTTCATCAAAACCTTGATAAGCAGGAAGAAAGCGGCGGCGTCAATCTTGCCGGACTTCATGTGCATCTTGGCAATGCGGTTTGTCTGCTGCTCCACCACAGCCTTGATGTCCTCAAGATGATAAACCGCCATCAACTCCTGCCGGACAATCCGTGCGATGAAATCAATGTCCTGACTATATCCCTCAATGGACAGTCCTTTTTCGACATACTGGCGAACCAGCTCCGAGGTCGTGGTGCTGTTTTTCGCCGCAAGGGTATCCAATGCTTTTAAGGTTTCAGGTGAAAAATTGATAGACCGTTTCAGACTTTTTTCAGGCATAGCAGCCTCCTTTCCACGGTGTTCCGTTTAGAACACCTCTATATGATGGGGAACCCCGTTACAGGCTTTGCCTGTAAGCTGTTTTCTTGGCGGGTGGAACCCGCCTATTCCTGCCTTAACTCCAAAATCTAAGATTTTGGCATTAAGTAGCCCCCACCGCTTTGCGGTGAGGGCATGGTCGCTTCGCTCCCTGAAAAGAGCGAAAAAAGAAGTATGGCACCGGCGTCAGTGATGTTCCATGAACACGGTCGCAGTTCTGCATACCTTAGTTCCATGGGCGACTGCCAATACAGCTAAAACAATAACGGCGGTCACTGCACCGCCAATCAATAATACTTTCATCGAATTTCCTCCATTTCATTTTCCCTTTGAGAATGGTTCATCTCTGCCGCCAGCAGTTCCAAAAAGGTCATCAAATCCTTGTTGAAATCTTTGGTATTCGGCGTCTGAATAAATGTGGTATAGCCTAAATCGGCAAATATCCCTGCGGAAATTTCCGCGCGAACCTGCCCATGATTATGGGGAGTCCCGTCAGGGAGCTGTCCGTCAACATCGTTATCGTAACAGAACACGATTTCGTCAATTTCCGGGTGGCGTTCCAAATAGCGATACAAAGCCTTATCCGACAGACAGCCTTCCGCTACTCGGTGATCCCCCTGCCAGTCGATGCCGTTCAGCTTGCAGAGGGTGGCATGGCTCATGGCGTCGATAGGTGCCTCAAATTCATAGACACGATTAGAACGACCCTCCATGCAAAACCCATAGGTCTTGTCTGAATTTTCTACATCCTGTCGGAAGCTGCTGCTTTCGCTGGGAGAACGTAAAGCACAGTACCTTGGTCTGTTATTCTCATCAAAGCCAACGAAAGCACAATTTTGAAAGGTATATCCGCTTTTTTCCGTCACCGCCTGATACAACTTGCCTTGGTTTATCATGGCATAGACAATTTCCTTATCAATACCACGAGCCCCCGTCAGATAGGCAATGGTACGATTATAGTTCTTGGCCTTTGGTGGCAGTATCAGATCGCCTCTCGGTTTTTTTTCGGTGGGTGGCACATAATGTTCCGTCTGCTCATAAGCTCGGCAGCCTAAAATCATTTCAACCGCCGATTTGAAATCCTTTGCTCCCATGTATTCCTGCACAAAGGTAATAATATTGCGCTTTTGCCCATTTGGGGCCTGCTCACTAAAGCACTTATAACCTCGGCCATGCTTAAACAGATATAGGCCGCCGCTGTGTTTGACATGAACGGTGTTTGCATCGCCTTTTTCAATCTGAAAGCCGTTCTGAACGGCAAAATCAATCAGGTTTGTGTCAAAGACCTGTTTCATCTGTTCTTCAGTAAATGGCATGGGCCTTGACTGTGTCCTCAATCTTATTCACCTCCATCATAAAACCGCCCTGCAAGCAGGACGGTCAGCGTTCCATATCCATATCCTTGTTTTCTTCAAACAAAAGCTCTGCCGTATGCTCCTGAAAGGTGTTCAGCATTTCTCTGATGCCCTCTGGCAGCCTGTGCTTGGAAACATGAATATCGCCGGGAATATTTGCCGTGTAGCAGTAATCATAGGGCAAATACCTTGCGGTAATTTCACCGGAAAGAGCCTTCGGCAAGTCGTTATGCCCCTGTGAAACCACGCCATATTTACAGAGAAATTCTGTTTGGCAATGCTCCCCGGAGGATGAGAGGTCTATGCCCAGCAGCGCAAGGGCGATTTCTCCGGTTTTCGTTCCCTGTACCACGCCGGGAACCACTGCATAGTCCTCCTGCATATCACCATGGCCGCAAACAAGCCGAGTACCGCCATACTGCTCCAGCATAGCCGTATGCAGGCGGTTCAAAATCCCTTTTGCATACGCTTTTTCCTCCGTTTGGTAGGAACGGTCAAGCTCGTTGTAGTCAATAAAAGGCAGAATATGTGCATTGATATAGTCAATATAGCTATCCAGCTTACTTTGATTTTCTTCCATACTATCTCTCCATTCCGTCATTGCCGTCCCGCAAAAGCCCAAGCATACGCATAACATCCTCAATACTGTCGCTTGCGGAGGGCATAATCTTGATTTCACATTCAACATGGTGGGCTTCCTCATCGGTGTATTGCTCCGGCTCCTGAAACCGCTCGGTGTAATATTGGAGCTGCCTGTCAGTCAGGGAAGTATCATTTCCCTCGCCATCGTCAGCACAGATGAAAAAGGTGCCGCAAATAATATCACCGTGATCCAGGCGGCGGTTTCCGGGCAGTCCGTCCAGCTTGCCCTCATCATTGCAGTAAAGGTGGCAGTCAGGCTCCGGTAAAGGAACAAATTCAATACAGCCGTCCACCAGCTTCTGCATCGCCCGATAATCATTTTCAATCTGCTGGGGATAAGGAACCTTTCCCGGCTCCACCACCAGAACACGGATTTTATTGTCCTCCGGTTGCTGTTCAGGCTGGATAATATGAAACTGATCCTCATTTGGTATAAGCGCAAGTGAACGCCCATTCTGCCATGCCATGTGTAGCTGCCCTTGGTCATCAATGTGCTTCACCACGCCCTGCAAGCCGTCAGGCATATCACGCTCTCCTTCCATGTGGTCAAGCTGGATGCGTGTGCCGGGCGGATATTTCTTTTTAATCTGCTCCACCTGATAAGGTTTCAAAAATCCCTGCATTGTGACCTCCTTTTCCAAAAAAAGTATCGGGGCATCACCATGGCTGACGATGCCCCGTAGCAAATGTTACTTATTCAAAGTGATATTCCACCGTATAGGTAATATTGGATTTGTTATACATACACGAGTGGTTGGTATAATAGTAAAATTCCAGCTTGGAATATACGCCGGGTGTTAAATTCCGGCTGAAGGATATGCCATTGCTGGTCGTCCCGTAGTCAAGCTGATCCCACGCGCCGGTTGTTACATTGTATCCACGCACTCTACCATAGTCCTGCCCACTGTGACCGGAAACGGGAGGTACATTAAAGGTATAATTTGCAATGGTCGCCCCCTCAATCCCGTTTTCGTTGATGGTGGAATCAGGACCGGTCAACATCATGCCACCGCTGCCGTTTGCATCCATAACAAAGAAAACAATAGCTGCCCATGGCGACTCTGCGCCGGTACTATCAACGGCTTTCACCCTTACGGTGTTTTTGCCGAGGGGATAGGTAGCCGTCTGTGACGGCCTGCCCTCCCAAACATAGGTGATGCTATCTCCGTCCGGGTCAGAGCTGGTTGCAGTGATGGTAACAGGCGTTCCCGGCACAACACTGTTACCGCCCGGTGTTCTTGTAATCTCAGGGCGAGTCGGTGCAGAGTTGGCAATACTGAAGGTCACGGCTGCCCAATCAGAAACACCGCCATAACTGTCTTTCGCTCTTACATTGACGGTATGCGTACCAACAGGATAATAGCGGTCAGCAGTCATGTTCTGATACTCATAGCTGACCGCATCACCGTCAGGATCGGTGCTGCTTGCGGAGAAATTCACAAGGAAACTGCCGCCCTTGGCTGTTCTCGTCACGCTAGCTGAAAAAACAGGCTTGCCGGGTGCGGCATTGGCGACTGTAAAGGTTGCCGATGTCCAATCGGAAACACCACCATAGCTGTCTTTCGCCCGTACTTTGACGGTATGCGTTCCAATGGGGTAATAATTGTCGTTGGTCTTACCATCAAACTCATAAATGACGGTATCTCCGTCCGGGTCAGTGCTGGCGGCGGTGAGGTTCACCAAAAATTTGCCGTCTGCATATGTCCTCGTCACATCAGCGGTCAGGGTCGGTTTGGAGGGTGAAGTATTGGTAATCGTGATGGTTTGGGTACAAGAAAATACCCTGTCCAGCTGATCCGTGATGGATGCGGTGAGCTGATAACTGCCTGCTGTATCCACATGAACCGTGCCGCCCCCATTGCCCAGCGCCCCCTTAAAGAAGTCGGGAACGGATACCGCTGTGCCATCCTTCGTTGCCGTCCATGCAATGCTTTTTCCGTTCAAATTGATAGAGCTGCTCATATTGACAACAAAGTTTTGCCCTGTATGAATCGCCGCTGGCATGGAGAAATCGCAGTTGTAAAGGGGAAAAATGCTGATCTGCCTGCTGGCAGTAAACACCCTGCCCAGCGCATCCGTCATAGATGCTGTCAGACGGTATTCACCATGCCCGGT
>JAYFPE010000024.1:0-26182 GCA_034928145.1 Candidatus Pelethousia sp.
GCACCGCCGTCCGCGCAGGACTAAGACTTTTTACAATTCGCAAACACAGATTTGATGCGGCGGATCAGCATAATATGATATAATAAAATATGTCTATTCACATCAAATTCGATATGGGAGGTAGGAACACATATGGGCCTGATAAAAGCGCTTGTGGGCGCCGTGGGCGGCGGCCTGGCGGACCAGTGGCTGGAGGTTCTGGAAGCGGATAATATGGGGCAAACCACGGTGTTCACCAGCGGCGTTACCGTACGCGCGGGTGATAAGCGCAGCTCCAACACCAAGGGCACGGAAGGCGTGATATCCGACGGCTCCATTATCCACGTATATGACAACCAGTTCATGCTGCTGGTGGATGGCGGCAAGGTGGTAGATTATACGGCCGAGCCGGGCTATTACAAGGTGGATAATTCCTCTATGCCCAGCCTGTTCAACGGCCAGTTCGGCGACGCGCTCAAGGAGACCTTCTCCCGCATCAAATACGGCGGCGTGCCCGGCGTCAAGCAGAAGGCATACTTCATCAATTTGCAGGAGATCAAGGGCATCAAGTTCGGCACCCGCAACCCCATCAACTATTTTGATACCTTCTATAATTCCGAGCTATTCCTACGGGCGCACGGCACCTATTCTATCAAGGTGACGGAGCCGCTCAAATTTTACCAGGAGGTTGTGCCGCGCAACGCCGAGCGCGTGGAGATCGACGAGGTCAACGAGCAATACCTCAATGAGTTTTTGGAGGCCCTACAGGCCGCGATCAACCAGATGAGCGCGGATGGCGGCCGTATCTCGCATGTAACCAGCAAGGCCCGCGAGCTTTCCACATACATGTCCGAAACGTTGGATGTGGATTGGAAGCAGATGCGCGGCATGGAAGTGTTGGCCGTGGGCCTTGGCAGCATCTCCTATGACGAAGAGAGCCAGAAGCTCATCAACATGCGCAACCAGGGCGCGATGCTGGGCGACCCCAGCGTGCGCGAAGGCTACGTACAGGGCGCGATCGCCCGGGGCATGGAGGCCGCAGGCTCCAACGAGGGCGGCGCTGCCCAAGCCTTTTTGGGTATGGGCATCGGCATGAACACAACCGGCGGCGCTGCCGCTGCCTTCTCGCAGAGCAACCAGGCCCAAATGCAACAGCAACAAGCGGCTGCGCCCGTAGCAGGCGGCTGGCCTTGCGCCAACTGCGGCGCGCAAAACGGAGCGGAGGCCAAGTTCTGCTCCAAGTGCGGCACGAAGAAGCCCGAGGCCGCGGCAGGCTGGACCTGCGCCAATTGCAATGCCGCCAATGCCGCCGAGGCCAAATTCTGCTCCAACTGCGGCAATAAAAAGCCCGAAGGCGCCTTCTGCCCCAATTGCGGCGCTGCCGGCGCGCCCGGCGCGAAGTTCTGCCCTGAGTGCGGCCAAAAGCTGTAATGATCCATTCTTGCCCGGCCCCATATGGGGCCGGGCGGCCGACCTATCATTTCGTGTAAAAGGAGACGCTTATGGCCGTTGTGACCTACAAATGTCCCAACTGCGATGCGGAGCTGACCTTCCGGCCCCAGCGGGCGGATTTCGGCTGCGAATATTGCGGGGCCAACTTCAGCGAGGCGCAGATCCTCGAGATCGCGCAAAAGCAGGGCATCGATGCGGAGCAGGTGGCGGAACAGCCGCAGACGGCCGCGCCTTCGCCGGGCGATGCGGCCGCGGCCGATTTTGCCCAGCGGGCCGGGGTTTATAATTGCCCCAGCTGCGGCGCGGAGGTGGTCACGGATGATACTACCGCCGCTTCCTTCTGCTTTTACTGCCACAACCCGGTGATCCTGGGCGGGCGGCTCTCCGGGGCCTATGCGCCGGATTGCCTCATCCCCTTCTCCATCGGCAAGGAGGAGGTCAAGGACCGGCTGCTGGCCTGGTGCAAAAAGAAAAAGTTTATCGACAAGGCGTTTATGTCGGATATGCAGCTCGAAAAGCTTTCCGGCGTATATTTCCCCTTCTGGCTGGTGGACGGCAAGGCGGATGTGCGAATGAGCGCAGAGGGCCGGTCCCTGCGCGTGTGGCGGGTGGGGGATATCGAATACACCGAAACCAGCACCTACGCCCTGGAGCGGGCCGGTTCCGTGGACTTCCAGGAGATTACCCTGCGCGGCCTCAACCGGGACGACGTGCTGATGCTGGAGGGCCTTTACCCGTACGACCTCTCGGCCCTTAAGCCTTTCAACATGAGCTTCCTTTCGGGATTCCTCGCGGAAAAGCGCAATGTGGAGCAAACCGCGGCGAAGCCCCAGGCCCATAAAATCATGGAAGAGAGCGCGGCCTCCCTGCTGCGGGATACCACCGGCGGCTATGGCAGCGTGACGACCAAGAGCTTTGCGGCCGCCCCGGTCTCGGAGAATTGGCGTTATGCCCTGCTCCCGGCCTGGATGCTGACCTACCGCTATAAAGGCGAGCTGTATTACTTCG
The DNA here is from genome assembly GCA_034928145.1 of Candidatus Pelethousia sp. Lineage (GTDB taxonomy): Bacteria > Bacillota > Clostridia > Christensenellales > CAG-138 > Pelethousia. Next base: position 2,440 of record JAYFPE010000024.1, read on the forward strand.
CCATGAACGGCCAAACGGGCCAGATTGCCGGGCGCGTGCCAGCAAGCGCCAAAAAGCTCTGGGGTCTGTTCGGCGGCGTGGCCGCGGCCGCATTCCTCGTTGCGCTGTTGATCGGAGGGCTGGCGTTATGATGAAAAAGCATGTTTTAGCCCTGTTGCTGGCCCTGCTTCTGCTGGGCTGCGCATCGTTTGCCCTGGCCGTGGAGCAGCGGGTTTTCGACCAGGCTGGCCTTTTGAGCAGCGCCGAAATCGACCTGCTGGAAGCGCGTATCGCACAGCTGCGCGAGGCCCTGGGCGTAGATATCGTTGTTCTTACCGCGGATGAGGGCGTATACGATACAACGGATTATGCGGACGTATTCTATGAAAACGGCGGCTTCGCCGCCTCGGGCGTACTCTACTTCATCGATATGCAAAACCGCATGGCCTGGATCTCCACCAGCGGGGATATGATCGATTACATCGACGACCCGCGCGAGGAAACCATTCTGGACGACCAGATGGCCTACCTCGCCGATGGGGATTATTACGGGGCCTTCAACGCCGCCCTCGATTGGACGGACACCTTTGTGACCGACGGGGTGGGCGAGGGCCACTATGCCTATGATGAAGGGACCGGCGACATCCTCCAGCCGGAGGACTATGGATCAAACGTGGTGTACGATTACGAACCGGAGGGCTTCCACATCAGCCTCGCCGGCGTGCTGGTTTGCCTGGCCATAGGCCTGCTGGCGGGCTTTATCGTGCGGGCCATCGTCAAGCACAGCTATAATAAGGCCTATAAGGCCGTGGATTACGCCTTCCGCGAAAAGAGCAGATTGCTCCTCACCACCAACACCAGCGTGCTTACGGGCCGGTTCGTCACCACGCGGGTGATTCCCCGGGTCGAGGATAACAACAACCGCACGGGCGGCGGCGGCAGCTTTGGCGGCGGCGGCAGCGGCGTGCACACCTCCTCCGGCGGCGGCTCCCATGGCGGCGGGGGGAGAAGCTTCTAAAAAGGAATTTGGACAAATCCTAACAAGAAGTGCCTTTCGGGGCACTTTTTAGTTGCGGCGCTTTTCCCAGATTCTTGACGCTTCTGGCAATTTTGTGTATGATAGGCATAGCTTCTCATCCCATTTTATATTTAAGAAGGGGGCCGCCTATGCCGACCGAAAGCCCCATGCCGGGCCTGCCTATTCTTGATGCCGCGCTGGAACCGGATCCGCGCCACGTCCGCCTTGACGCGGAGAAGACCGACCGCCGCGTGCGCAAAACCCGCCAGCGCCTGCAGGCTGGGCTTTTGCTTTTAATGAAGGAAAAACCCTTGGAACAGATTACCATGCGGGAGATCTGCCGTCGGGTGGATGTGGGCCGCTCCACGCCCTATGCCCACTACCGCGATGTGCAGGATATCCTCGAGCAGATGGAAGAAGCCTTTTATAACGACCTTTCCGCCCTGCTCCCAGCGTGGCCGTCTACGGGAAGCGCGGCCGATAAGGAGCGCTGGTTCAGCGCCTTCTATGCTCTAGCCCAGCAGAATGGCCTGTTGCTCGACGTGCTGCTTTCCTACCATGGCGATCCCGCCTTCCTGGCGCGGCTGGAAGCCCTTTGCGAGGCAGGCATAACCGCGGCCTTGCCTGCCGGCTCTCCAAACCCCGCCTGGCGCGCGGCCTTCCTCACAGGCGCGATCTTGGCTATGGTGCGCCAATGGGCCGGAGGCGGCTGCACCGAAGCGCCCGCGGAACTGGCCCGCATGACCATGGCTTTTCTTGGCTGAAGACCAAGGATAACCCAATTCCATACATCTGCGCCAAAATCGCTCCGTAAAGAGCGATTTTTGTATTTGCGCACAATAATGCGCCTCTTGTGCGGTTTTATCAACTACTTTACAGAATTATTACAAACTACTATTGAATTCCGTAATATCTCGTAATAAAATAGACGTGTGCTAAAGCAGCGCGCCACGCTTGCAATCACAAAAAAAGAAAGGGAATGATTACCATGAAGAAGATTTTTGCCTCTGTGCTGGCTGCCGTAATGGTTTTGGCCGTTGCCTCCAGCGCCATGGCGTTCAGCTGGGGCCCCGGCTCCGGTAGCACCGCCGAGTCCTTTTCCAACCGCTATAAGATCGAGGTCGTCAAGCTGGCCAATGAAACCGGCATCATCGGCACCAACAGGCTGATCGAAGCCCCCGGCGCCACCGCCGTGAACAACGCCTCTGTCTATTTTTACATCCGCTTGATCGTTTCCGGCGCACCTTCCGAACCGGACGCCATTCAGGAGAACGCTTGTGCGGATGTGTCCTTCACCTCGCTGAGCGTGATGAACGCCGGCGGTGGTTATACGGGCGGCAGTAGCAATATCTCGCTCGCAAGCAAGGGCAATGGCGTATACTACTATAATGTCAATACCGGTGACTTCGAGCTGATCACCGGCTCCATTAACAACAGCGTCTTTTCCGGGGCCGCGATCGAAGCCCGCTGCTTGGATACCGCTACCGCCAAGGTCCATGCCAAGGTCTATTCCAAGCGCCCCTTTAAGGTGAATGGTACTCCCACGGAGTTCCAGGCCGGCAGTTATTACATCCTGGTGGATGGCGATAACGTTATGTTCGCAGATAAGGCGGGCGCGACCGCCGGTAATGTCGCCGGCACCAACTGCATTAAGTTTGTGCGCAACAGCAGCAGCAGGCAGGTTACCGATGTTGTGATCATGCAGGCCACATCCGATGGCAACTGGGTCGATAACCTCTACACCTACCTCGGCTTCCGCGCGCCCGATATCACCGGCGGCAGGATTTATATGACGGACGATAACATCCGGTCCGCTTTCGGCTTTGACTACAAGGGCGAGGCCTCCATCACCTGGAATGCCAACTCCAGCGCGATCATCCTGGATCCGGTCGTGACCGTGGGCATCCCCAAGACCGGCGATAACGCCGGCGTGATCGGCTTTGCGCTGGTCATGCTCGCCGCCATCGGTGCGGCCGTGGCCGTAAAGAAGGTCAAGGCGTAATCCTGCCAAACGAAATACCCTATCGCGGGGCGGCTTCGGCCGCTCCGCATCCATCGTTACAAATCACACAGGCGCGCGGTTGGGCACATACGAGAAGGCGGCAACGCCTTCTTTTTGTGTATGCTGCTCGAAAACAATACATTTTCAGAAAAACAGTTTTGTAAAGAGCGATTTATATATATACGTATAACAATGTGCCTTTCGCGTAGATTGTTCCAATATTTGTCGGATCTATTACAAAAGGCTGTTGCATTATGTAACAATTCGTAATAAACTAAGCATGTGCTAAAGCAGCGCGCCACGCTTGCAATCACAAATTTTTGAAAGGGAATGAATACTATGAAGAAGTTTTTTGCTCTCGTGCTGGCTGTCGTAATGGTTCTGGCCGTTACCTCCAGCGCCATGGCCGCGTTCACCTGGAACGCAGGCTCCAGCGATACCGCCGATACCTTTGCCAACCGCTATAAGATCGAAGTCGTGAAGCTGGCCAACGAGACCGGCATCATCGGCACCAACAAGCTGATCGAGGCCCCCGGCGCCACCGCTGTGAACAACGCCTCCGTTTACTTCTACATCCGCCTGACCGTTACCGGCGCGGCGGCCGTGCCTACTGATCCCGCCGAAGCTGGCGATCGCGATGCCGTTCAGATGAACGCGAAGGCCGATGTGACCTTCACCGCGCTGAATAACGTCAAGACTACCAATGCGTTCGTGAATCAGACCAAGGTCGAGTTGAAGGATCTGCAGAATGGCGTGTATTACCTCGATGGTGCCCAGGCTGCCTCCAACGATGGTAAACTGGTATTTAAGCTGATCACCGGCAGCCTGACCAACAGCGATTTCTCTGCTGCCGCTTTTGAGGGCCGCGTGCTGGATACCGCTACCGCCAAGGTTTATGCGAAGGTTTACTCCAAGCGCCCCCTGGATGTTGAGTTCCAGAGTTCTGGTTACTTCATCAAGGTTCTGAGCAACGGCAACGTCCGCTTCGCTAACAAGGCTGAAACTGCTACCCCCACCAATATCGTGGAGTTCGTGCGCAACAGCAGCAGCAAGCAGGTCACCGATGTTAAGGTTATTATCCAGGAGTCCGATGGCAACTTCGTCGACAACCTCTACACCTTCCTGGGCTTCCGCGCTCCCGATGTCACCGCCGGCAGGATCTACATGACCGACGACAACCTCCGCGCCGCCTTCGGCTTCGATTTCAAGGGCGAGTCCTCCATCACCTGGAATGCCAACTCCACCGCGATCATCCTTGATCCCGCTATCGGCGTGGGCATCCCCAAGACTGGCGATAACGCCAGCGTGATCGGTTTCGCTATGGTCATGATCGCCGTCATCGGCGCCGCCGTGGCCGTGAAGAAGGTTAAGGCGTAAGCCTACCAAACGCAACATCCTATCGCGGGGCGGCTTCGGCCGCTCCGCATCTAACGCACAAAACACATAGGCGCGCAATTTAGCCGGGGCGGATTCTATCCGCCCTGTTTTTATTACGTAAAACCATGCGGAGTGGCGCGAAGCGCCGGGGTGGATATCCGAGGGTACAAAAAGCCCCCCTCGGGGCGAGGGAGGCGACGCGGCGCAGCCATGTGGGAGAGGGATATCCCTATCCGGGGAACGCCTCCGTACAGAATAGCGTGTAAACCGTTTCCGTTTGATAAACCTCGCCGGGCCGCAGGATGGCGGAAGGGAAGGCGGGGTGATTGGGCGCGTCGGGGAAATTTTGCGCTTCCAGGCAAAAGGCGCTGTGCGTGCCATAGGCCGCGCCGCCCTTGCCCGTGGCGGAGAGGAAGTTGGCCGTATAGAGCTGCATGCCCGGCGCGTCGGTATGCAGGGTGAGCGCGAGGCCGCTTTGCGGGCACCAAACGGCTGCCGCGCGCCTAAGGCCCGCGCCTTGGAGGGCGAAGTTGTGGTCATAGCCGCGCGTGGGGGCGAGCAGCGGGTCGGCGATATCGCGGCCAAAGGGCTTGGGGCTGGCAAAATCCAGGGCCGTGGCCGCGAGGGGCAGGATGCGGCCCGTGGTGCGCATGGGGGGAACGGTTTCGGTATAGCCATCGGCCATGATCTGCGCCACCTGGCCCAGGATATCGCCCTGGCCCTGGCCATTGAGGTTGAAGTAGCAATGGTTGCTCAAATTCACCACCGTAGGCGCTGTGGTTTCGGCTCGGTAGCGGATGTGAAGCGCGTTCTCTTCGGTGAGGGTGTAGGCAATTTGCACGGAGAGGTCGCCTGTAAAGCCTTCTTCGCCTGCGGGCGAGAGGCGGGTGAGCAGGAGGGTATTATCCTGAATATCCGCCTGCCACAGGCGCTTGTGGAAGCCGAGGAAACCGCCGTGCAGGCAGGTATGGCCGCCCTCGTTGGCGGAAACGGCAATGGTTTTGTGATCCAGCGTATAACGCGCGCCGCAAAGGCGGTTTGCGTAGCGGCCCAGGGCCGCGCCGAGGAAGGCATTGCCCGCCTCATAGCCGGCCACGTCGTCATAGCCCAGGGCCACATCGAGCAAGCGGCCGTCGCGGCCGACTGCGCAAAAGGACTGGATCGTCGCGCCAAAGGTGAGGATATCCGCATACGCGCCCACCGCGTTTTGCAAGCGGAAGCAGGTCACGGCCTCGCCCTTTGCGGTGAAGCCAAAGCTGCGGCTGGATATCATAACGGCCTCCTTTTCATTCTACCGTAACGGATTTAGCGAGGTTGCGGGGCTTATCGATATCGCAGCCCTTTAAAAGGGCCACATAATAGGCGAAAAGCTGCAAGGGGATGATGGCGAGGGAGGGCGTGACCAGCGGATTGGCCTTGGGCAGCCAGATCACGTGATCCGCCGTTTCAGCCACCAGCGGCGCGCCCTCTTCAGCCAGGGCCAGCACCACGGCCCCCCGCGCTTTGACTTCGCGGATGTTGCTGATCATCTTTTCGCGCAGCGGCGCATGGGTGCATAGGGCCACCACCAGCGTGCCCGGCTCCACCAGGGAGATGGTGCCATGCTTAAGCTCGCCCGCGGCATAGGCTTCGGAATGGATATAGGAGATCTCCTTGAGCTTGAGGGAGCCTTCCAGGGCAATGGCCCAATCCACATTGCGGCCGATGAAGAAAATATCCTTGCAGCCGAAATAGAGCGAGGCCAGGTATTTGATAGGATCCTCGTTTTGCAAGAGTGCAGCAGACTGATCCGGCAAGGCGCAGAGGGCATCGATGGCTTCGGCCATTTCCGCCTCTTGCAGGGCGCCGCGGCAGGCCGCCATGTGCAGGGCCAGCAGGTAGCAGACGGCCAGTTGGGCGCTATAGGCCTTGGTGGTGGCTACGGCGATCTCCGGCCCGGCCCAGGTATAGATCACATCCTGGCTTTCATTGGCGATGGTGCTGCCCACCACGTTTACAATGGAGAGCACCTTGCTGCCCCGGGCCTTGGCCTCACGCAAGGCAAAGATGGTATCCAGCGTTTCGCCGCTTTGGCTAATGACGATGGTAAGGGTATGCTCGGTGATGATGGGCTGGCAGTAGCGGAATTCCGAGGCCAGTTCCACGCAGACGGGCACACGGGTGAGCCGCTCGATATAGGCGCGGGCCACATGGCCCACATGGCAGGCGGAGCCGCAGGCCACGATATAGACCCGGTCGCAGGATCGGAAATCGGCTTCGGTGATGTGGGAAAGGCCCAGGTCGATAGCCCCTCCCTTTATGCGGGGGCGGAGAGTATCGCGCAGCACGGCCCCCTGCTCCATGATCTCCTTAAGCATGAAGTGGGTATAGCCGCCCTTTTCCGCAGCGCCCACATCCCAATCCACATGCTGAACCTCCTTGCGCACGGGCACGCCGTAGCGGTCGTAGACCTCTACGGCATCGCGCCGGATCACGGCCAGCTCATATTCGCCAAGGCGCAGGATATCCCGGGTATGCTTGAGCAGCGCGGGTATATCCGAGGCAATAAAGTTTTCGCCCTGCCCTAGGCCCACGATCAGCGGGCTATCCTTGCGCACGCCGATGGCCATATCCGGCTTATCCGCAAAGATGATGCCCAGGGCAAAGGAGCCGGTCAGCATATTTACGGCCTCGCGTACGGCGCGGAGGGGGTCGCCTTGGTAGCAATGGTCGATCAGCTGGGCCACGATTTCGCTATCCGTTTCGGAAACGAAGGAATAGCCCTGCTCCAACAGGAAATCCCGCAGCGCCAGATAGTTTTCGATGATGCCGTTATGCACCACGGCAACCCGGCCGCTCTGGCTCAGGTGGGGGTGGGAATTGAGGTCGCTGGGCTCGCCGTGGGTGGCCCAGCGGGTGTGGCCGATGCCCAAAGAGCCGGGCAGGTCTTGCCCGTCATGGGTCATCTCCTCCAGCACCCGCAGCCTGCCCCTGGCCTTGGCCACTTGAATGGCGTCCGCCTGGATCACGCACACGCCGCTGGAATCATAGCCGCGGTACTCCAGCTTTTGGAGCGCCTCCAACAGCAAAGGGGCGGCCTTCTTGCCGCCAATATAGCCTACGATACCGCACATCGCCAATATCCTCCTGGTTTTTATGCTTGCCCGGCCTGCGGGTAGAAATAAAAGTTTCGAATGTAAACGTGCTTTTGGGCAGGGCAAAAAAATGGGAAACATAATATCCCCATTATTTTACTATATGCGCGCTGATAAATAAAATGAATTTATTGTAATAACGCGCCGGGCGCGCCCTGGGGCGTGCCCTCAAGCGGCAGGGTAAAGCTGAAGATAGCTCCGCCATCAGGCGCGTTGGCCGCACAAATAACCCCGCCGTGGGCGCGCACGATGCTGGCGCAGATAGAAAGACCCAGGCCCATGCCGCGATGGGAATCCTCCGAGGCCTCGGGGTGGATCACATAACCGTCGAATAGCCGCTCCATGCGCGCCGGGTCTACGCCCGCGCCATGATCCCGTACAAGGAGAAGGGCCTCCTCGCCCACGCGTCTGGCCTCGATCTCGACCGGCCCCGGCCCGGCGTGGTAGATGGCGTTTTCCACCAGGTTGATGATCACCTGCTCGATGAGCGTTGCGTCCATGGGCACGATCAATAGCTCCTCCGGCACACGAACGGAAAGAACCTGGCCAGGGAAGCGGCGGCGGATCTGCCCGGCCGCGTCCGCGAGCACCTCTTCGGGCATCTCCGGGCTTTTGTGGATGGCTGCCACGCCCTGGCTGATGCGGGTTACGGAGAGCAGGTTCTCCACCATGCGGATCAGCCATTGCGCGTTGTCGCGGATATCGGTATAAAGCTGATCCCGCTCTTCATGGTCTAGCGCTTCACCCGCGTCCATCAGGGCGCTGGTGGCCCCGGATATGCTGGTGAGCGGCGTGCGCAGGTCGTGCGAAATGGCTCTGAGCAGATTGCCCCGCAGCTTTTCCGCCTCCATTTCCAAAGAGACCCGGTTTCGCTCGGCTGTGAGCAGCTGACGTCCGCGTACCATGGCATACTGGGTGGCAAAAAGACGCAGAATGTTTTGCGCGTCTTCATCCTGGGAAAACTCCCTGTTCGTCTCTACGGCAAAGGCGCCCGCGGGCTTGCCGCCTATCTCCACGGGCAGAAGCAGCGTATCTCCCCCGCCCTTAAAGGCCGCAGGGTCACTTAGATAATGGGCTGGGCAGCCGCTGATGCTGGAGACCCATCTTTCCACGATGCGGCTCACCTCGGCATCCGCATCGGCGCTCAAAAGCTCATTGGTCATGCGATAGAGCGCGTCCGTAAGGTGCTCGCTCTTGCGCGCCCGCTCGGCCTGGTTGCGATAGATTGTCATCAGCGTGCTGGTGATATAGGAGGTAAGGAAGAGCAGTACAAAGGTGATGGGATAGCCTGTGCGGGTAAAGTTGAAGCCCAGGTAAGGCCACATAAAAAAGTAATTCACGCCCAGCACGCCCAGCACAGAGGCGATGGTGCTGTAAAAATAGCCCGGCGTAACGCAGGATACCACCATGACGGCCAGGGTGAAGACCACGGAGGCGTTTACGTTTTCGCCATAGAGAGAGTACATCAAAAATGAGAAGAGCACCGTTACGCCCATCACGGAAAGCGTGCGCATAAATGGCCGCAACTCCAGCTTGAAGCTCTTCGCCTTGCGTATAATATCCCTGACGCCCATTTTAAAATCCACCCACAAGGCAGCCATCGAATGCTCCTTTCGGCATGGCCCGGCCCGGATCGGTTACGGCCTTTATAAAAACCGTTAATCTCCCTTGCGGCCTCGCATTGCTTCTCTTTATATTTTGCCACACTTTGGAACACAATTCCATCCCGCGGGCGGCTTTTATCCGGCTAATAATTTGGGATTTTGACATGATTGGGGATGTTCCCGCCCTGTTTTCCTATTCCGTATGAAAACATGCATAATGGATCCTTATGACCCGATCTATCGATATTACCACCTTTTTGACGTTTTTTCGGCTTAGCTTAACATCATCTTATCGCTTGCGATGTATATAATAAACTTATATAATAGAGGCGGCGTATAAGCGATCCGAAAGGAGCATCCTGTCATTATGAATAATATGCCCTTTATTCTCCTGATCGAAGATGACAAAGCGATCGTCAATTTTATGAACACCGTGCTTTGCGCGAACCAATACCGAGTACTGCAGGCCAAAACGGGGCGGGAAGCCATCGCCCTGATTTCTTCCCACTGCCCGGATGTGATTTTGCTCGACCTGGGCTTGCCGGATATCGACGGCGTGGATATCATCCGCACGGTGCGGCAATGGACGCAGGTGCCTATCATCGTGGTTAGCGCCCGCAGCCGCGAACAGGAAAAGGTTGACGCGCTAGATGCCGGGGCGGACGATTACGTGACCAAGCCCTTTGGCACGGCGGAGCTCTTGGCCCGCATCCGCATCGCCCTGCGCCATACCAACCAGGGCCCCGGGCAGGATTCCCCCAGCGGGAAATTTCAAAATGGCGGCCTGACGATCGATCACGATACCCGCCGCGTTACCGTGGATGGCAACGATGTGCACCTGACCCACATCGAATACAAAATCGTCACCCTGATCGCCCGGCACCTGGGCAAGGTGCTCACGTATGATTATATCATCCGCAACGTATGGGGCAGCCGGCCCACGGTGGACAACCAGATTTTGCGGGTCAATATGGCCAACATCCGCCGCAAGCTGGAGAAGAATCCGGCCGAGCCGCACTATATCATCACCGAAACCGGCATCGGCTATCGCATGATCGACCATTCCATCGAATAGGTTGGATGGCGGCCCCCTTAACTTGAGCATAGCGGCAATGTTTGCCCGGCGCGGTTCCAGCGCCGGGCAAAAAGTTTACCACGGCGGCCCTGGGTCTGCTATAATGGAGGAAACACGCATCAACGGAGGTAGCGCATGGGCCGCATGTTTCTGCTGGATCAACGGATCAACCCCACGTCGAACCAGGTGGAGGGCTTTTGCATTGTGCGCCAGGTGGCGCAAAAGAGCAATGTCAAGGGCAGCGATTACCTGGATTTTGTCCTTTGCGACGCGGGCGGCGAGGTGAACGCCAAGCTGTGGGATTACAGCATCGAGCAGCACGGCCACTATGAGGCGGATACGGTCGTTAAGGTGCGGGCCACCGTCACCCTTTGGAAGGATACGGAGCAGCTTAAGATCGACCGCATTCGCAACCTGAAAGAGGGCGAGGAGACGGATATGTGCCGCCTGATCCCCTGCGCGCCCCTTTCCGGCCAGGAGATGTACGACGCGCTTTATGCCTGCGCCGAAGGCTTTGCGGATGGCGACCTCAAGATGCTCACCCAATACCTTTTGCGCGAAAATAAAGACGAACTTTTGCGCTGGCCTGCGGCCCTCAAACTGCATCACGCCATGCGCGGCGGCCTGCTTTACCATACGCATACCATGCTGCGCGCGGCCAAAGCCCTCTGCGGCATCTATCAAGAGCTCTATCCAAACCTAAACCCTGATTTGGTCTACGCCGGGGTGATCCTGCACGATTTGGCCAAGGTGCCCGAATTGAGCGTAGGTTCCCTGGGCCTCGCCACCTCCTATACGACGGCGGGCCAGCTGCTGGGCCATATCAACATCGGCGTGGCCCTGGTCGAGCGGGCCGCAGCGGAGCTGATGATCGATGAAAGCGTAAAAGTGCTGGTGCAGCACATGCTGCTCTCCCATCACGGCCTGGCGGAATATGGCAGCCCCCGCGCGCCCATGTTCCCGGAGGCGGAGATCGTTTCCCAGGTGGACGTGTTGGATTCCCGGCTTTTTGAGATGTTCGAAGCCCTCTCCGGCGTGCAGGTGGGCGAATTCTCCGAGCGCCAATGGGCCCTGGACAACCGGCAGATCTATAACCACGGCAGATAGGCACGGTGAAGGAAAACGGAATATATCCAGATAGAACGCTTATTTTGGACGGGCTCGCCCCGTCCTTTTATTAGTTTATTTTATATGTAAACTATATTGACAGCTTTGCCCGCACGATTGTATACTTGTATACATAAATACAAGAATACAAAATGGAGGGAATCCTATGGCAGGCGTCACATTCAACGAGCGCACCAATCTTCTCACCGAGAATATCTATCAATACCAGCTGCAGGATGTGGAAGAGGGGAACTACTTCCGCTCCATGTTCGAATATACCAGCGTGCCCAAGGTGGCCTTCAACAACCGCGTGGTGCCCATGCAAACGCCGGAAGAAATTTGGGTTACGGATACCACCTTTCGCGATGGGCAGCAATCCCGCTCGCCCTTCACGGTAAAGCAGATTGTCGATTTGTTCAAGCTGATGTCCCGCCTGGGCGGCCCCAAGGGGCTGATCCGCCAGAGCGAGTTCTTCCCCTATTCCGATGCGGACAGGGAGGCTATCGAGCAATGCATGGCCCTGGGGCTGAAGTTCCCCGAGGTCACTACCTGGATCCGCGCCGCGGAGCAGGATTTCGCCCTCATCAAGGCCTTGGGCATCAAGGAAACCGGCATTTTGGTATCCGCGTCGGATTACCATATCTTCCGCAAGATGAACCTCACCCGCGCCCAGGCCATGGATAAATATTTGGGCGTGGTCAAGGACGCATTGGCCATGGGCATCCGCCCCCGCTGCCACCTCGAAGATGTGACCCGGGCGGATTTCTACGGTTTCGTGGTGCCCTTTGCCACAGAGCTGATGCGCCTTTCCAGGGAGAGCGGCATCGATATCAAGATACGTCTGTGCGATACCATGGGCTATGGCGTTACCTACCCCGGCGTGGCCCTGCCCCGCAGCGTGCAGGGCATCGTTTACGGCATGACCCACCTGGCCGAGGTGCCCAGCGGCAGCCTCGAGTGGCATGGCCATAACGATTTTTACAAGGTGGTCACCAATTCGGCCACGGCTTGGCTCTATGGCTGCGGCGCTGTCAACGCAACGCTCTTGGGCCTGGGCGAGCGCACGGGCAACTGCCCCATCGAGGCCATGCTCATCGAGTATGCGCAGCTGCGCGGCACGGACGACGGCATCGACTTCCCGGTGATCACGGAAATCGCCGAATATTTCGAGAAGGAGATCGGCTATCCCATCCCCTTCAACACGCCCTTTGTGGGCAGCAACTTCAACGCCACCCGCGCGGGTATCCATGCGGACGGCCTCTTAAAAGACGAGGAGATCTACAACATCTTCGACACCGCGAAGATCCTCAACCGGCCCGCCACCGTGATGGTGGATAAATTCAGCGGCCTGGCCGGCATTGCCTATTGGATCAACGCCTACTACCGCGTGCCCAAGGAGATGTTGATGGATAAGCATGCGCCCATCGTGGCCCAGATGAAGGAGCTGGTGGATGCCCAATACGCAAACGGCCGCAACACGGCCATGGGCCCTAGGGAGCTGCGCACCATGCTTCGCGAGCTGGATCCGGAGCTGCACGATACGCTAACCTCCCTGCACCGCAAGGATAAGGAAATCTATTGGTAATAAACAAGCGAAGGCCCGGCAATACGCCGGGCCTTTTTCGTTCAATTTATCAAAGCTCGCTTAGCTCCACCCGGCCGCCCAGGCTCTGCACATCCTGCCAGAAGCCGGGGTAGCTCTTATTCACGGCCTCCGCCCCCTCGATGGCGGCCTCGAGGCCCGCTAAGAGGCAGGCGATGGCCAGGGCCATGGCAATTCGATGATCCCCATGGGAACAGAGGGCCGGGCCCGCCTGGAGCGGGCCGCCCCGGATAAAGACGGTATCCCCCTCGCTATGGATGCGGCCACCCAGCTTGCCAAGCTCCTGCTCCATGGCGGCGATGCGGTCGCTCTCTTTGAGGCGCAGGCGGCCCGCGTTATGGATCACCGTTTCGCCTTGGCAAAAGCAGCCCAGGACCATCAGCGCGGGGCCAAGGTCCGGGCAGTCCGCAAGGTCGATCTCGGCAGCTTGGAGTCTGGATTTGAGCGGCATGTAAACCCCGGCAACGCGGGCTGTGGCCACGCCGCAGCGCGTGAGGATATCCGCCATCACCCGGTCGCCCTGCTTGGAACCGGGCCGCAGGCCTTCCACGGATACGCCGCCCAGCACGGCCCCGGCCAGCATGAAGAAGGCAGCCTGGGAAGCATCTCCCTCCACCTGATAAGCCGGATGGGGGCGGTAGCTTTGGTTGCCCGGTATGCGGAGGGTGAAATCATCCGCAAAGGTAGCTTGAACGCCGAAGGCGGCAAGTACATCCAGCGTAAGCTCCACATAGGAGCGGCTTTCAAAGGGCGGCCGGATGCGGATTTCGCTATCTCCACGCAGCAGGGGCAGAGCAAAGAGCAGGCCGGAAAGGAACTGGCTGCTCACATCCCCGGGCAATTTAAAAAGGCCGGGCTGCAAGGGGCCCTGGAAGGATACGCCGGTATCATCCTGCGCAAAGGCCAGACCCTGGGCGTGGAAGATTGCCGCATAGGGGTCAAGGGGTCGATGCGGCAGCCGCCCCCGGCCCGTGAGGCGGGCGGGATGATCGGCCAGGGCGAAAAGGGGGAGGAGGAAGCGCAGCGTGCTGCCGCTTTCCCCACAATCTACAGGCCCGGCGGCGGGGCTGACCCGCCCGCCGCAGCCGGTGATGAGAGCGGCCGTGCCCTCCATGCGTACAGATGCGCCTAGGGCTTCGAGCCCCCGCAGGGTGGCGGCCATATCCTCGGAAGGGAGGATGCCGCTAAGCGCGCTTTCGCCCGCGGCCAGGGCAGCGCAAAGGAGGGCGCGGTGGGCCACGCTCTTGGAGGGCGGGGCCTGCACGCGGCCCGAGAGGGCGGAGGGGTGGAGGACGGCCCGCATCTTATAGATCCCGGCCGATGACCCGGGCGATGGCGCGGCCCTTATCCAGAATTTCTTTAAAGCGCTCCGGCCGCACACTCTGGTTGCCGTCGCTCCAGGCCGCTTCCGGGTGCTGGTGCACCTCGATGATGAGGCCGTCCGCCCCGGCGGCGATGGCGGCCAGACTCAAGCTTTCCACATAGCGCCAATCGCCGCTGGCGTGGCTGGGATCAATGATTACGGGCAGGTGGGATTTGCGCTTGAGGATGGGCACAACCGAAAGATCCAGCGTGTTGCGGGTGTATTTTTCAAAGGTGCGGATGCCCCGCTCGCAAAAGATCACGTTGGGGTTGCCGCTGGCCATGATGTATTCCGCGCTCATGATCCACTCCTCAATGGTGCTGGCCAGGCCCCGTTTGAGCAGGATGGGCTTGCTCACGCGGCCCAAAGCCTTGAGCAGCTGGAAGTTTTGCATGTTGCGCGCGCCGATCTGCACCAGATCCACATATTCCTCAAATTCGTCAATGCGATCCTCGCTCATCAGCTCGCTGACGATGGGCAGGCCGGTGATTTCGCGCGCCTTCACCATATCCAGGAGGCCCTCGGTGCCCAAGCCCTGGAAAGCATAGGGCGAGGTGCGGGGCTTATACGCGCCGCCTCGCAGCATGTGGGCGCCGGCCTCCTTCACGGCCCGGGCGGCCTCGATGATTTCGGCCTCGCCCTCCACGGCGCAGGGCCCGCCGATGGCCACGATTTTTTCCTGGCCGCCGATGGGGATGCCTGCCACGCGGATCACGCTATCCTCCTGGTGAAAGAGGCGGTTAGCCAGCTTATACGGCTCGGATACCCGCTGCACGTTTTCCACATAGGGGTTGGCGCGGATGCGTTTTTCATCCAAACGGGTGGTGTCGCCCACCAGGCCCATCACGGTATAATCCGTGCCGGTGATAACGCTGACGCGAACGCCCTGCGCCTCAAAGGAGGATACAAGCGTGTCGAGTTCAATTTGCGGGGTGCCGCGTTTGGTGCTGATAATCATGAATGGGAGTTCCTTTCGTCCATGGTAATGCTATATTGGGGCGGCCGGGCCGCAGCCAGAAAGGCTTCATAGGCCCTTTGCGCGGCAAGGTCCGGGCTGCCGGTGTTTTCGATCTCGCAATGGGCTGCGGATGCGTAAAGGGGCGCGCGGGCCTGCCAGAGGGCTTCATTATTCGCCCGGCTTTGGGAGAGCGGCCTGCCTCTGCCGATGGATAGCTGCTCCAGCGGGCGGCATACATGCAGGAGCACGCCGTTTTGCCGCAGGCGGTCTGTGTTGGCCCGGCGAAGGATGCTGCCCCCGCCCGTGGATATGACCTGGCCCGTATCCTTGGCAACGCGGGCGATGGCCGCTTCTTCCAGATCGCGGAAGGCAGCTTCGCCTTGCTCGGCAAAAATAGCCGCGATGGGCTTGCCGGCGGCCTGCACGGTCAGCGCGTCGGTATCCACAAAGGGGCGGCCCAACCGCCGGGCCAGGGCCTCGCCCAGGCTGGTCTTGCCGCTGCCCGGCATGCCGATGAGCACCAGATTGGCGCGCTGCGCCCATATTTCCCGGGTAATGGAAGCAATGGATGCTTCCGGTAAAGCCGTATCCAAAAAGCGCTCCGCCGCGTATTTGGCCTGGGCTGCCAGCATAGCCAGGCCGCCGCCGGCCGGGATATTCAGGGCACGGGCCGCCTGTACGAGCCGGGTCTCCAATGGATTATACACCACATCCAGCACCGCCTCCAGAGCCGGGAAGGCGGCGGGGTCGATCGGGCAATCGTCCACCTGGGGATACATGCCCACGGGTGTGGCGTTGACCAATATCTGCACGCCCGCTTCCCCGCGGGCTTGCGCATAGCAGATACGATCCGGCCCGGGCGCGCGGCTGGCCGTGAGGATGCGCGCCGCTCCCTCGCTTTGGGCCACGGCGGCTGCGGTGCGGCGGGTTGCGCCCCCGCCCAGGATGAGCACGGTCTTGCCCATAAAGGATACGCCCAAGCGATTCGCCAGATAGCGGAAGCCGTCGAAGTCGGTATTGTAGCCCACCAGCCGCCCACCCCGGTTGACGATGGTATTCACCGCGCCGATGGACTGGGCGGTCGGGTCGAGCGCATCGCAAAAGGGCAGGACGAACTGCTTATAAGGGAGGGTAACATTAAGGCCCCGGAAGGCCCGTGAGCGCAAAAGCGCGGCTGCTTCCTCCTCCGTTACGGGGCATAGATCGTATGCATAGCCGCCCAGCCTTTCGTGAATGGGCTTGGAAAAGCTGTGGCCCAAGGGCAGGCCGATCAAGCCATATTCCATGGCGCCTCCTTGGGCCAATCCGGCCCACCCTGCCAGGTAAGGCCCAGCGCTTGGTTCAAAAGATCGCACAGGCCGAAGGCGACGAGGCTGTCCTGCACCACGGCGGCACGGTGGGCGATGCAGGGATCGTGTCTGCCCTGGAGGGAAAGTTTACATTCTTGCATGGCGGCGTAATCCACCGTATCCTGCTCCAAAAAGATGCTGGGTGTGGGCTTGACGGCTGTGCGCAGCAGAAGCGGCATGCCGTTCGTAATACCGCCGTTCACGCCGCCGTTGTGGTTGCTGGCGGTAACGATTGCTCCCTCCCGCAAACGGAAGGGGTCGTTGGCCGCGCTGCCGCATAGGGAGGCGAAACCGAAGCCCAGGCCGAACTCCACGCCCTTCACGCCGGGCATGCTGAAAAGCAGGGCCGAAAGCGTGCTTTCTACGCTGCCAAAGAAGGGCTCGCCCAGGCCGGCGGGCAGGCCCGGAACAGCCGTTTCCAGAATGCCGCCCACGCTATCGCCCGCTTTCGCAGCCGCGCGGATAGCCATCGCCATAGCCGCACCCGCTTCCGGCGAGAGGGAGGGGAAATCCGCCTGCGCGAGCGCCACCAGTTGGGCGGCCAGGATCGCCGGGTCTTGGCTGAAGGCATCTTCATCCGCCACGCCGCCGCAAGCTTGCAGGCGGGTGGCAAGGGTGACGCCTTTTTCCGCGAGAAGGCGCAAAAAGATGCTGCCCGCTGCCACCAGCGGGGCCGTGAGCCTGCCGCTGAAATGGCCGCCGCCGCGCGGGTCGGCATAGCCCATGGATTTGCGGCGGGCTGTGTAATCCGCATGGCCCGGGCGCAAGAGGTTCTCCGAGCGCTGGTAATCGCCGCTCCGTACATCCTGGTTTTCGATGGAGAGGCAAAGCGCCGCGCCGGTAGCCCGGCCCTGGTAAACGCCCGAAAGGATGCGCACCTCGTCGGCTTCTCGCCTAGGGGTGGAAAGGGCGTCCGTGCCCCGCCGCCTTTTAAGCTGCGCGGTCATGAAGTCCAGGTCGATTGCCGTGCCGGGACGCAAACCCTCGATCACACAGCCGATGGCCGGGCCGTGGCTTTCCCCGAAAAGGGAAAGGGTGAGGCCGCTGCCGAACGCATCCCTGCTCATGCTATGCCCTCCCCGATGATGGCCGGCAGATCCGCCAGCGATACCTTATCCAGCCTGTATTGGCCCAGGGCGGGCACGCGCACCAGCGTGATCGAACCCGCCGCGGCCTTTTTATCCTTTTTGAGGAATTCAAACACCTTGGCGCCATCGTAGCGGATGCGCCGGGGCAGGCCCAGCCGCTCATAAACGCGCTCTGTGTGGCTGCGCAGCCCCGCGTCTTCGATCATGGGCAGCATGCCCAGGGCCACGCATTCGCCGTGATATAGCCCGCCCAAACCCATGAGGCTCTCGATGGCATGGCCCAGCGTGTGGCCGAAACTTAGGGCAGACCTGGGGCCGGCCTCGCGCTCATCGCGCTCTACCAGCGCCTTTTTTACCAGTAGGCTCCGGTGCAGGATCTCGAGCAGGTTTGCTTCAATATCGCCTGCTTCAAACAGTGCAAACAGCGCGGGGTCGGCGATCAGGCCAGCCTTCACGGCCTCGGCCAGGCCCGCCGCGTAATGCCTCGGCGGCAGGGAGGCCAGCGTATCCGGATCGATGGCCACGAAGATGGGCTGGTAAAAAGCGCCCACGGTATTTTTGGCGCCCACAAGGTTCACGGCCACCTTGCCGCCGATGGAGGAATCCACCTGGGCCAAGGTGGTGGTGGGGCAGTTGATGAAATCCACACCGCGCATATAGCTGGCTGCCACAAAGCCGGCTAGGTCGCCAACCACGCCGCCGCCCAGGGCCAGCACGGCGTCCTTGCGGTCAAAGCCCAGTTCCAGCATGCGGGAGAGCATGGCCTCGAACTGATGGAGGCTCTTGCTGGCCTCGCCTTGGGGGAGCGTGACCACATACCCCTCTTTGCATTGGGCTAAAACCCGCCGTACATAGGCTTCGGGCACACCTTCATCCGTGACCAGCAGCACCTTGCGCGCCAGGTTTACCCGCGCGCCGATCGTATCTAAACACCCGCGCGCAAGCAGGATGGGGTAGCTGCGGCTGCCCAATTCTACGCTAAGCTCCATGCTCCGCGCTCCTTTCATAACGACCCAGCAGGCGCACGGCGCTGCAATCCGCACATTGTTCTTCCA
The DNA here is from genome assembly GCA_034928145.1 of Candidatus Pelethousia sp. Taxonomy (GTDB): domain Bacteria; phylum Bacillota; class Clostridia; order Christensenellales; family CAG-138; genus Pelethousia. Next base: position 21,152 of record JAYFPE010000024.1, read on the forward strand.
AAAGGGGGGGGGCGGGCTCGCCCACCAGCTCCGCGTAAAAGTAATATTCCCAGGCCATGCGGCGCAAAGGCCTGCTTTTGATGCATTCCATGTTATAGCCCAGCCGCGCGATCGTTTCAATGGCCCGGGCCAGGCGGCCCGCCTCGTGCCGCACGGTGAAAAGCAGGCAAAAGCGGTTGCCCGCAGCCGGTTCCTCCTTGCTGACAACGATGAAGCGGGTAGTATTATCCGCCGTTTCGCTGATATCCGCGGCGAGGATCTCCAACCCGTAGAGGGCCGCCGTATCGCCGGAGGCGATGGCCGCGAGGGAAGGATCACCCGCCTCGGCCACGTATTGCGCTGCCATGGCCGTGTTGGGCCGCTGTTCCACAGAGAGGTTCAATTGCCGCAAAAAGGCCGCGCACTGGCGCAGCGCCTGCGGATGCGAGACCACGCGCTTGATCCCGGCCAGCGACGCGCCCGGCAGGGCCAGCAGGTTTTGCGTTATAGCCAAATCATACATGCGGTGGATGTAACAACCCGGGTGCAGCAGGCAGAGATCCAGCACCTCGGACACATCCCCAGCCTGGCTATTCTCAAAGGGCAGCACGCCATAGGCGGCCTCGCCTTCCTCCACTGCCCGAAACACATCCTCGAAGGTGGCTAGGGAGAGGGGGTTGGCGTGCGGAAAGAGGCGGGCAAGGGCCATGTGCGAAAAGGCCCCGGGTATGCCCTGGTAGGCCACGGCATTTTGCCCCAGGCATTGGGCCTGGTATTGGCGGGAAAGGGCCATGTTGTGCCGCAGGAAATCTTCATAATAGGGCCGCAGGGGGTCGCTTTCAGAAAGCCGCCCGAGGTTATGCGCCACCAGCGCGGCCTCGCGGCCTTCATCCAAAATGGCAAGGCCATGCTCGGCCTTATAGGCAGCTACCTTGGCCGCCTCCGCCATGCGGGCCTGAAAAAGGGCGCAAAGCTCGCCGTCAATCTGATCGATGGCCGTGCGGGCGGCCTCCAAGGGGTTCTGTTCCATATCGATCGCTCCCTAAAAGGATAGTTTCTCCAGCCTGTCGAAGGCCGCGCACAGCGTTTCCAGGCCCCTTGTGCAGGCGAGGCGCATGTGGCCTTCGCCAGCGGCGCCAAAGACCGAACCGGGCAGCATCAGCACATGCGCTTCATCTAAAAAAACCCGGCAGACTTCCACGCTCGAAAGGCCCGTGGGCCCGATGCCGGGGAAAAGGTAAAACCCACCCTGGCAGGGGCAGCCCGTCATATAAGGCAGGGACTCGATGCGTTGCCTGGCATAGGTCATGCGCGCCTCAAATACCGGGGCGATCCCCGGCCGCAGCGCAGCCCTGTTTTCAAGCGCGTAGATAGCGGCCCGCTGGCTGGGCGCGGGGGTGGCGTAAATGATGTTCTCGCTCAAGCGATGGACGGCCCGTATCACTTCCGGCGGGGCTGCGATCCAGCCCACCCGCAGGCCCGTCATAAGGAAATTCTTGCTCAAAGAGCCCAGGGCCACCGTCCGCTCCAGCATGCCGGGCAGGGCCAGGATGGGCAGGAATGCCCCATCGTAGCAGAAATCCGTATAGATATCGTCGGCAATGACCAATAAATCCCGCTCCTGCGCCAGCCGGGCCAGCGCTTTGAGCGTTTCCCCGCCGTAGCGCGCGCCCGTGGGGTTATTGGGCGAGTTGAGGAGCAGGGCCTTGGTGCGGGGCGTAACGGCCTGCGCCGCCCGGGCCGCGCTGGGCTGGAAACCCTCCGCCGCGAAGCAGGGCACAAACACCGGCTTGCCGCCCGCCATGCCGATCTGCGCCGCATAGGGGGAGAAATATGGATCGAACACCAGCACCTCATCCCCTTCATCCAGCACGGCCTGCATCACTTCATACATGCCCGCACAGGCCGCCGGGGTCACCAAGAGCCGCTCCGCAGCCAGTTCCAGGCCGTATTCCTCGGCATAGAAGCTTTGCAGCGCCGTGATCAGCGCCGGGTCGCCCTTGGAATCGGTATACTTGGTATGGCCAGCTAAACAATCGGCGTACATAGCGTCCAAAATGGGCTTGGGCGTGGGCAGGTCGGGATCGCCGATCGATAGGTTGATCACATCCGTATATTTTTTCGCGCCGGCAAACAGCGCCATCATGGCGTTCGCCTCGGATACGCCCCCTTTGCGGGATACCCACTCGCGCATAGGCGCTCCCCTCCCAGAAGATAACATTAAAAAGATAGTATATCATATCGAATCCGAAATGGCGAGGTCTTACGCGGAGAGCGGCCTGCGCCGATTGTCGCGCCCAAAGCCTAGGTTTGTGGCGGTTGTTTAGGATGGGGCCGTTTGTTGCCCCTGGCGGGCGGAGGGTGTGGCCTTTATACGATTTGGCATTGACATGCCGCCCTTTGGTATGTCACAATCCTCCTTGTGGAGGCCCTGCGCATGGGCCTATCCCCATAGATGGAGGTAGACGATGGCAATTTCGTATTTAAAGCGGCTGGCCCGCTTAATTTTCGGCTTGTTCCTGTATGGGCTGGGCTCCTTTTTAAGCGTGCAGGCCTATGTGGGCCTTGCCCCCTGGGATGCTTTCGCCATGGGCCTCACCAACATCCTGGATATGTCCTTTGGCACCTCGGTGATCCTCACCGGCGCGATCGTGCTGGTGATCGATCTGTTCCTGCGCGAAAAGGTTGGCCTGGGCACAATCCTCAATACCATCCTCATCGGCACGTTTGTGAATATGATCGAGGGCTGGGGCCTGATCCCCAAGATGCAGGCCTTCCTACCCGGCGTGCTGATGCTGCTCCTGGGGCAGTGCGTGATTTGCGTGGGCAGCGTTTTTTACATCGGCGCGGGCTTGGGCTGCGGGCCCCGCGATGCGCTGATGGTGGCCTTGGGCAAGCGCTTCAACAAGGTTCCTATTGGCGCGGTGCGCGCCCTGCTCGAGGGCAGCGTGCTGCTCATCGGCTATCTCTTGGGGGCCAAGGTGGGCGTGGGCACCGTGATCGCCGTGCTGGGCATCGGTTTCATACTGGAATGGACATTCCGCCTGTTTCGCTTTGACGTTAAGGCCGTGCGCCACGAAAGCATTTTTGGAACCCTGCGCATCTGGCAGGGCAAGGAACCTTCGGCTGAAACGGACGCCCCTATGGGCGAGTGAACCGCATCGCGCATAACAGAACCCCCGGCGGCATGGCCTCCGGGGGTGCTATATTCTAAAGTATTTTGCATAGCCTGTTGATTATTGTCACCGCTCCGCAAAGTCGGCAATTCAGGCGTCCTTTGCATTTTGGCCTAACCGGCATAGTTGACCTTGCCCTCCAACGGGTCGCGGGCGGAGGCGGAGCTGGCCGCGTCTATCCTAGCTTCGGGCTGGCCGATGCAGATCACGACCTGCGGCATATAGCCTTTGGGGATAGCCAGGGCTTCGCGATATTCGCCGTCGATCTTGCTTAGGGGCGAAGCGTACATATGCGCGCCCAGGCCCAGGGATTGCGCGGCGAGATAGATATTCTGCGCGGCCAGGGCGCTGTCGAATGCGGCGTTAACGCCCATCAGGCTCTTCTTGGTGGAGGCGGAAACGATAATGGCAACGCAGCCTGATTTGGCATGGGAGGCCAGCTTTTTCACCATCTCGAAATTCTTGGCCACCATAAAATGCCAGGCCTGCGAATTCATGGCGCTAGGGGCCTTGGCGCCGCACAGGAGGACCTGCTCAATCATCTCGTCCGTCACTTCGCTTTCCATAAAATTTTTGCAGGAATAGGAGCCCGCGATCATGGCAACCAGGCCGGCGGTCTCCGCCGGCGAAAAGGTACGCCAGGCCGCTTCCGCTGGGTTGGCGTTATCCACGGCCCGGCAGCCTGCCAGAACGAAAGCCGGGACGAGAAGCGCGCAGGCTAAAACCTGCCGATGCCGTTTATGCATGGGTCGACCCTCCTTGGTTTATTTCAAACGCAAATCAATATCGTATGCTGGGCCATGAAGCTCGCGCAGAAGCAGACCTTTTGCAGCAGCGCTTCATGGCCCACATCGTTGGTCACGGGTGAGAGAACATTGCCTGTGCTGATCTTAAATTATACCACATCGGCGGGATAGCGGCTGCGGCAGCAGCGCCGAGGCCCTCCTGCGCATTTTCGATAAGCCCTTTAGGCAGATCCTGGACAATCCTGCGCAGGCAACGGCCTGGGCCTATCCGTTGCCTGTAAGGTCGTTGAACTGCACGGCGGCTGCATCGCCTGCCAAAGCAGGCCCGGCCGGGACGCCCTTTTTTGTGGAACCGCCGCTCGGCTAAGAGAAAACTGCGCGCCCTGCGATACTGGAAGCGGCCCCGATCTCGGGCGCCAAATCAAAATCAACTGCCACGCCACCATCTTAAAGGGGTGGACGGCATGCCAAAGAAGCGGCTGCGGCCGTTTTTTGTGTTTGGGCGCCAGGGCAAAACCCAGCCGCATAAGCATATAGGAAACCCTAAATGTGGGAAAGCGGGAGGGTGCCCGACAAAATGATATATAGGCTTAGTTTTACACAAAATAAGGTTAGGTAAATTTAAAAGTATGATGGATAAAACCGCATGGCTTTTGAACAGAATCACCTATGAGACGTTTATCGACACATGAAGGAGCGTATAACATGATGACCTGATTCGACCCGATCATAACAGCTCCCCAGGGGCCGGGGCTTTGGAAAGGAAGAACCAAGCGCTACAGCGGCAGCCGCGGGCATGGCTGTTGTGAAAAAAATAACCATTAGACAGTCGGCATCCCGAGGAGGCCGCCGCCTCCCCAGAAGGCCGTTTGCGGCATAAGTGAGGAATATCTGTAGAGTTTGCGGCAAAAACGGTAAAATGGTTGTCTTTTTGCCTCCACTTACCTATAATAAAAGCGATGCGTACCTCGTTGGAACGATATCAGATAATTTTTTTCAGCTTCGGCCCAAGCGCGGGAGGCGTAACAGCCGAGCGAAATACGCATATCAAAAGGAGAAAACAAGATGACCCAATTCGACCTGATCCGCAAGACCGATCCGCAGGTGGCGGAGGCCATGGAAAAGGAACT